>URQP01000026.1 GCA_900550025.1 uncultured Porphyromonadaceae bacterium
GTGCCGCATCCTGCCTCATAGATGGTTTTACCGGTATGGAAATCAATGCTTTTCCATTTGTTCAGTAGCTCTTCTGCAATCTTGGCTTGACCGTGTGCGTAAGAATCGTATGTGTGCATGCTTTTCCCGAAACGGCATTTCACCAAATCCTTGTTTATTATGTTGGAATTGATTATCTGAATGAAGTTTTTAGGCAAATGGCATTCACCGTCGAGAACAACATATTTTGTTTTTCCGCTCCATGCCTTTTTTTGATTTTCGGTTGGGAATATATAATCTTTTTCGGAAATATAAGCCACATCCCATTTCTCAAATACCTGCGGATGCTGCGAGGATATTTCCTTCATGGTAATCAGCTCGTTCCGCAGCGAATCAATTGTGCGAGCAGGATGGTTTTCCATAAACCAGTTATAGCTAATATTGTTTCCGCACATGCGCCGTATGAATTTAAGCAGCGATTTTTCTGACAAGCCATTTAATGTGGCATCGAAAAGTTTGCAGGGTATGCCGCATTCGTCATCGATTGGCGAGAGCGTGCCATTTATGGCAATCGCTTTCAATGGCTTCTTTTTTTGAGTTGTCAGCCAATATGCAGCGGCATATACTCCAAACGACCACGCCACTACATAGTATCCCGAATATCCGCTGATGTCGAAATCGGCTTTGAAATCGGAATAATCATAAACAATCATACAATCCTTTCCTAAGTCGGTGAATGCGCGGAATGGAGTAGCGTCCATTCCCCATCCTGCGAAAAACAGTATGATGTTCCTATGGTTGTTTTGTATCGTTTGGTGCTTCATATTATATCCTTTACTTCCGCATACAGCTTTTCCGCCTGTGTACTGCTGAAATTGACATTTAGGCTGAATCTGATTCGTTCTGTACCTTCCGGTACGGTAGGCTTCCTTATAGGCAATGCTATGTATCCGCGTCGTGACAGCTCTTTTGACAGAGCTACGGCTTTATCGCTGCTGCCTGTTATCAGTGGCACGATTTGCGAATGGCTGCGTATGTTGCCGTTATAGGTACTGAACTTTTCGTTCAGGCATTCGCTTGTTTCGAGCAGCCGTTTGCGTTCGTATGACATCCCGGTAAGCTTTTCGACTACAAATTTAGTCCATAAACACGAAAAAGGGGGCAGGGCGGTGGAAAAAATGAAACTCCGGGCTTTGTTTATCAAGAATTTCTTTAGAGTGGCGGATGTTGCGGCGAATGCCCCTGCCGAGGCTGCCGCTTTGCCGAAAGTGCCTATGATTATGTCGATTTGTGGAATTAATCCACGTTCTTCCGCTATGCCGAGCCCATATTTGCCGCGCACGCCGAATCCGTGCGCTTCATCGACATAGAGCAAAATGTTCGGATATTCTTCTTTTAAGGCGACAAGGCTGTCAAGGTCGCAAATGTCGCCGTCCATACTGTAGATGGATTCCACCACGATTAAAATCCTGTCATATTCCTTCGCTTTTTTCGACAGGATTGTTTTCAGATGAGTAATGTCGTTATGGCGGAATCGCAGGAAGTCGCGGCGCGACAATGTTATTCCGTCAATGATGCTTGCATGCACTAATTTGTCGGCCACAATCAATGTGTTGCCTGCCGCTATTGCGGATATTGTGCCGGTATTGGCGTGGTATCCGCTGTTGAAAAGCAGGATTTCTTTTTTATATAAATCCTTAAGCAGGCATTCTAAAGCATCGTAGTCTTTCTGCTTTTGAGAAAGCAGCCTTGATGCTGACGATGACATATATATGTCGTTTCTGTCGCATTGGCTGTAGAACTCCTCAAATAAATGGCGGTTCGTGGCGATGCCCATATAGTCGTTCGACGACAGGTCTATTAATCCTTCTGCCGGCTCTGCCGGAATTTCCCGGAGATTGCCTTGCTGCTCTATTTGTTGCAGATATGTGGTGAAAAATTCTTCTGTCATAGCTGCTTCACGATTAGCAGAAGTTTCCGTATAAGGAATTTTAATTCTTCATCGGAAATTATGAACGGTGGCATTATATAGACGAGTTTTCCGAACGGACGTACCCAAATGCCTTCTTTGACACACAATTTTTGGAATTCTCCGACATCGACCGGCTTTTTCATCTCTATCACACCGATTGCTCCCAACACCCTTATGTCGGCTACGTTTTCGTAATCGGAGGCTTCTGCCATATCTTGCTTCATAATGGATTCAATATGGAGCACTTTCTTTTGCCAGTCCGATTCAAGCAGCAGCTTTACAGAGGCGATGGCTATGGCGCATGCTAATGGGTTGCCCATAAATGTGGGACCGTGCATCATCACTCCTGCTGCACCGCGCGATATGGTGTCGGCCACTTCTTTTGTCGTGGCTACCGCGCTCATTGTCAGGTAGCCTCCGGTCAATGCCTTGCCTATGCACATAATGTCGGGCATCACTCCGGCGTGTTGCCAAGCGAACAGTTTGCCTGTCCGTCCGAATCCTGTGGCTATCTCGTCGAATATCAGATACAGTCCGTAGCGGTCGCATAGTTCACGCGCCTTTTTCAAATAATTCGGATGGTAGAACCTCATTCCTCCCGCACCTTGCACCACAGGCTCAAGGATTAGTCCGGCAAGCTCGTCGCTGTGGGTCTTTATTATGTTTTCCAGTTCATTAGTACACGATTCGTCCCATTCGTCATAGAAACGGCACGACGGTGCCGGCGCGAAAAATTGCGGTGTCAATGCCGAGGCGAAAAGGTTGTGCATGCCAGTCACCGGATCGCATACCGACATGGCATTCCACGTGTCGCCGTGGTAGCCGGATCGTATCGTCACGAATTTGCTTTTCTTGTTGTTGCCGGTGCGGCTTATAGATGCCTGTATTGTCATTTTCATAGCCACTTCCACCGCCACAGAGCCTGAGTCGGCATAGAATATGTTGTTCATATTCGGCGGGAGTATCGAAAGAAGCAATTTGCCGAGGTCGATTGCCGGCTGGTGGGTGAATCCGCCGAACATCACGTGCGACATTTTGTGCAATTGCTTTTCTGCCGCTTCGTTGAGTGTCGGATTGTTATAGCCGTGGACGGCTGCCCACCACGACGACATTCCGTCGATTAATTCCGTGCCGTCGTCTAATTTTATCCTTACGCCCGATGCCGATTCCACTTTGTATGTAGGCAGCGGATTGATTGTAGATGTATATGGATGCCAGAGGTGGTCTCTGTCGAAATTGTCTGTCATATCCTGTTAAAAATCAAATTATGCACAAAAGTAGCAAATTTTGTCGTGATTGATTATTAACTTTACGCTGTAAAAATAAGCGGTAAATGAAAATTATCATATTATGTGGTCTGTTTATGGCGTTGGCTCTGTCGGGGTGTTTTACGGGTATAGAGAACACCGGGCGCATCACTGAGAAGGATGTCTCGCGGGTGAAAGCCGATAAGAAATCGCCTGAAGAAATATTTTTTGACACAGTGCATCCTGCCGACTTCCAGCATTGGCGGCCGGGTAAGTTGTTCTATGTCAATGATGACAACATACGCCTGATTTTCAATTCGTCTTCTTTATATGATGTGGGTTCTTTGCAATTGAAAGGCGACACTTTGAAATATGACGGGTATAAGTTCGTGTGCAGCATCGACAATTCCGAAGATGTGGTGATTTCGCTGTCCGATTCGGCCAACACCTATTATTATAATACAGGCAAGACAATCGACGAGGTTGAGGAGCAGAAGTCGGAATATATCGTGCCTTTTCTGATTGATTTGGACTATGTCGCCCGAATCCGCGACATGCTCGTGGGGAAGACGCTTTATATAAAGACTTCGCTTTGGATGGATTCCGAAAGGAACAATATCGACGGTTTGCATTATGTGCCGGTCGTTATTACCAATGTGTCGCCGGGCGATGTGGTCTATCCGTTTTTTGTCGAGTTTGAGTGCAATGGGAGGAAAGCGGCAGTATATATGTCGTCGCAGATTTCCTCAATAAAGAATATGACGTTCGACAAACTTTTTTCATTCACCGATTTGCGGAAAAAATACAGTCACATAACCGATGCCAATTGGGAAAGGATAACACGTGGCGATGTGGCGGTTTCGATGACTAAGGATGAATGCCAGCTGTCGCTCGGCTCGCCACGCTCGATAGAACGTGTGCCTACACACGGTGGGCTTTATGAGCGTTGGAGCTACGACAATGGCGTGTATCTGATATTTGAGAACGGTTTGTTGACACGGTACAGGAAATAGGGCAGGACTATGGAAATAGAGTTTTTAGGTACTGGCACATCGACCGGAGTGCCGCAGATTGGTTGCGATTGTGAAGTGTGCCGTTCGGCGGATTCGCATGACAAGCGCCTGCGCTCGTCCGCCATTGTGCGTGTCGGGGGAGTTGCGTTGCTGATTGACTGCGGTCCGGATTTCCGCCAGCAGATATTGCGCGCTTCCGACAAGAGGATTGACGCTTTGCTGCTTACTCATATCCATTTCGACCATATCGGCGGAATCGAGGACTTGCGTCCTTATTGCCTCGAAACGCCGTTGGACATTTATGCGCAGCCTCGTGTGCTCGACGGATTGAAAGCCCGCGTGTCATACTGTTTCGGCGACCATAAGTATCCCGGCATACCGCGGTTTGAATTGCATCCGCTGGACGGCAGCGCATTTGCGGTGAGGGGTGTGGAAGTAAAACCTTTGACTGTGATGCATTACAAACTGCCGGTTTTCGGCTACAGGATAGGGCATATGGCATATATCACCGATGCCAATGCTATCCCTGAGGATACTTTCAGGCAATTGGAAGGTGTGGAATATCTGATAATCAATGCTCTGCGTTTCGAGCCTCATTTGTCGCATTTCTCTCTTTCCGAATCGTTGGCGGCAATTGAGCGGATAAAACCTCGGCAAGCGTGGCTTATTCATATGAGCCACGGAATAGGGTTGCACGCTTCCACATCGAAGCTCCTTCCTTCCAATGTCACTCTCGCCTACGATACACAAATCATCCATCTTCCGGATTGAAAATTCGTTACTTTTACTTGAAAAGATTCTTTTTTAAACAGAATATGCTAACTTTGCATTTAGTATAAACGATTAAAATTTCACATATAAGAAACAGACAGTAATTCTTTAAAAGACATATTATTAACTTGAAGCATTAGCTATTATTTCGCGTTCTGCTAAAAGCCTAGGAAACTTTATGCGATATAAGAACAACCGAATAATAGGTAAGGGTATTTTTATTAGGAATGCTCAATCCTGCTGTATAAAGCAATGCTCAACACCGAAATGGGTGTGAGTGCTTATTTGGCAGGATGAGGTTTCATTCCTAGGCTACCTCGCAGAACGCAATAAGAAAGCTCACACCTTTCTATTGCGTTTAAGTGATTGATAGTCGATGCTCGCAACTATCAATCAAAATGGCAAATAAGAGTTTAAATGCCGCAAAGTCGGCAAAAAAGGACGAGTTTTATACGCAACTCGCCGACATAGAGCGAGAGTTGCAACATTATGGGCAGCATTTCCGGGGGAAGACTGTGCTTTGCAATTGCGACGACCCTTATGAAAGCAATTTCTTCAAATATTTCGCTCTTCGTTTCAATCAATTGGGATTGAAGAAACTGATATGCACGTGCTATAACGGGTCACCTGTGCAGGGAAACGAATTGATTATTCGTTTTGAAGAATTTGACGAAGAGCCGAAAAAGGTTGCTTATAAAGTCGAGATAACGGAAGTTTGCGATATGAACGGCGACGGTGCTGTCGATCTTTCAGATGTGCGCTATTTGTTACAGAACGATAAGAATGTGCTTTCAGTATTGCAAACCGGCGATTTCCGTTCTATTGAATGTGTAGAATTGCTGAAAGAAGCCGATATTGTAGTTACGAACCCTCCATTTTCTCTTTTCCGTGAATATATAGGGCAGCTGATAAAATATCAGAAGAAATTCTTGATAATTGGAAATCAGAATAATATTACATATAAAGAAGTATTTCCGTTATTGATGAAAAATGAGGTTTGGCTTGGTTATAAATCAGGAGATATGTCTTTTAAAGTTCCAAAGGACTATGAGCCAAGAGAAACTCGTTATTGGCAAGATGAGATGGGACAAAAATGGAGAAGTATGGGCAATATTTGTTGGTTCACAAATTTAGATATTCCTAAGCGTCATGAGGAATTAGATTTAGTTTGTCACTATTCAGCAGAAGAATATTCAAAGTATGATAATTATGATGCTATTAATGTAAACAAGGTGACAGATATACCATTTGATTATAGAGGGGCGATGGGAGTGCCGATTACTTTCTTAGACAAATATAATCCTAAGCAATTTGAAATTTTGGACGCAAATGATTTTAGGAAAAATAATGATGTTCCATTAAAAGCTCATGGTCTTATAAAAGATAAAGATGGAACAATAAATGGCAAACCCACTTATGTAAGAATATTAATCCGAAATAAAAATCCGAGAAAGCTATGATGACGATAAAACAGATTGAAGTGACTGTGGGCGATGTATTCCGCGGTTACGTGAACAATGATGAGCAAGGAGTGCGCGGATATGACGGCAAATTGGACATCCGTCCGCCTTATCAGCGTGAGTTCATTTACAATGAGAATGAGCAGCGGGCTGTTATTGATACAGTGCTGAAAGGCTACCCGCTTAATGTGATGTATTGGGTGAAGCGCGGTGATGATGCCGAGTGCCCGTATGAGGTGATGGACGGGCAGCAGCGCACGCTTTCATTATGCGAATATGTAAAGGGGAATTTCAGCTATGAGTTCAAGAATTTTTTCAATCTTACGTCCGACATCAAAAAGAAGATTCTTGACTATCGTCTGACCGTATATGTCTGTGAGGGCGAGCCGTCGGAAAAGTTGGAATGGTTCAAGACCATCAATATTGCCGGCAAGCCACTGAATGAGCAGGAAATAAACAATGCCGTTTATGCCGGACCGTTTGTATCAGACGCGAAACGGCATTTCTCGAAATCAAATTGTGGGGCATACAGATTGGGGAAGGATTTGGTAAATGGTACTCCGATAAGACAGGACTTCTTGAAAAAGGCATTGGAATGGATGGCCGAGCACGAGACCCGTGAAGGGAAACGGCAGACAGTGGTAGGGTATATGGCTAAACATCAGCACGATCCTAACGCCAACAACTTGTGGACATATTTCCAGAACGTGCTAAACTGGGCGATAACGAATTTCGATATGAAGCGCTTCAAGAAGATTATGAAAGGCTTGGATTGGGCTTTGCTATATGACAAGTTCCACGACCGGACTCTTGACACGGCAGATTTGGCTAAACGTATATCCTCGCTTATGCGCGACAGCGAGATTCAGAGACAGCAGGGAATAATACCATACGTCTTGACAGGCGACGAGCATTATCTTGACTTGAGGGCTTTCCCTGAAGATATAAAGCTTGCGGTTTGGGAAAAGCAGAGTCATATTTGTCCTTTATGTGGTAAGGAATTTGACTATGAGTTTATGGAGGGTGACCATATTACGCCGTGGTGCGATGGCGGCAGGACGGTAATTGAAAATTGCCAGATGCTTTGCAAGGAATGCAACCGGCGGAAATCGGGCAAATGAAAAGAATCGGGTTGATCCGACCCGATTCTTTTCATTTTCTGTGCCTATTGCTATGCCAATGCGAGCCGGGAAATTGTGATGCGGAATGCGGAGCGGCATTCGCCTGACAGTGAAACCCTGATAGGATAATGGGATGGAAAAATATAAAATTGGCTGATTGTCTTGATTGACAATTTTTCGATTGTGATTTTCTCGATGTTTTTCGTTTTGGAAAACTTTTGCGGCTTGGTGTGTTTGCTAACTCGCTTGAATATAGGAGATTAATATTTTAAAATGGAAAACTTTTGAGATTGTGGAATAATTTGCGGTGAAAAGTTTTGAGAATAAATTTTTATTTGCAAACTTTGCAAAGTCAAACTTTATAAGCCAATACATCTCATTATAAATATGGAAAAAAATACTTACACCTACGATGAGGCTTTCAAGGCTTCGTGTGAATATTTCAAAGGCGACGAACTGGCTGCGCGTGTTTGGGTCAACAAATATGCGCTGAAAGATTCGTTCGGGAATATTTACGAAAAGACGCCTGACGATATGCACAGGCGTATAGCGAAGGAAATAGTCAGGATTGAGGAAAAATATAACAATCCGATGACGGAGGAACAGGTCTTTGATTTGATACGCGATTTCAAATACATTGTTCCGCAGGGCAGCCCGATGGCGGGGATCGGCAACAACTATCAGATTGGCTCGTTGTCGAATTGCTTCGTTATCGGTCTTGACGGAAGCCCTGACTCTTATGGCGGAATTATCAAGATTGACGAGGAGCAGGTGCAGTTGATGAAACGCCGTGGCGGAGTAGGGCACGACTTGTCGCACATCCGTCCGAAAGGGTCGCCTGTCAAGAATTCCGCGTTGACCTCTACCGGCTTGGTGCCGTTTATGGAGCGTTATTCCAACTCCACACGCGAGGTGGCGCAGGACGGCCGACGCGGCGCATTGATGCTGTCGGTAAGCATCAAACATCCTGACAGCGAGTCGTTTATCGATGCGAAGATGACGGAGGGCAAAGTGACTGGTGCAAATGTGTCGGTACGTATTGACGACGATTTCATGCGCGCTGTGGAGAATAATACGGAGTATGTGCAGAAATACCCGATTGACAGCGACACTCCGAAATATGAAAAAACAATCGACGCCGTGGCTTTATGGCGGAAGATAGTGCATAACGCTTGGAAGAGCGCCGAGCCGGGCGTGTTGTTCTGGGACACGATAATCCGCGAATCGGTGCCCGATTGCTATTCAGATTTGGGATTCCGCACGATTTCCACCAACCCTTGCGGGGAAATTCCGTTGTGTCCTTACGACAGTTGCCGCCTGATAGCCATCAATTTGTATTCATACGTGAAAAATCCGTTTACAAAAGAGGCTTATTTTGATTTCGACTTGTTCTCCTCGCATGTGGGATACGCACAGCGGATGATGGATGACATTATCGACCTCGAAATGGAGAAAATCGACCGCATACTGGACAAGATAAATTCGGATCCCGAGACACTTGAGGTGAAGGCTACGGAACTGCATCTGTGGGAAAAAATCCGGGCAAAGACGCTTAAAGGACGCCGTACAGGTGTCGGGACAACTGGCGAGGGCGATATGATTGCGGCTCTTGGCTTGCGTTACGGTACGGAAGAGGCTACCGCTTTTTCGGAAAGCGTACATAAAGCGCTCGCGTTGGCTGCCTACCGCTCGTCGGTGAATATGGCGAAGGAGCGTGGCGCTTTCGAGATTTTCGATGCGGAAAGAGAGAAGAATAATCCGTTCATCAACCGCATCAAGGATGCCGATCCCGGCTTGTATAAGGATATGGTGAAATATGGCCGCCGCAACATAGCTTGCCTTACGATAGCTCCTACCGGGACTACAAGCCTTATGACGCAGACATCGTCGGGCATAGAGCCCGTGTTTATGCCGGTGTATAAGCGCAGACGTAAAGTCAATCCCAATGACCCGAATGTTAGAATAGATTTTGTAGACGAGACAGGCGACGCGTTCGAGGAGTATATTGTTTATCACCACAAGTTTATCACGTGGATGCAGGTCAACGGCATTGAGGTGAAGCACGACTATACGCAAGAGGAACTTGACGAGTTGGTAAAACGCTCTCCTTATCATAAAGCCACTGCCAACGACATCAACTGGTTGGAAAAGGTTAATATGCAGGGGCGTATACAGAAATGGGTCGACCATTCGATAAGCGTTACCATCAATTTGCCGTCGGACGTGTCGGAAGATTTGATTAACGAGCTTTATATGCACGCTTGGAAAGCAGGTTGCAAGGGATGCACTGTCTATCGTGACGGCTCTCGTTCGGGTGTGCTTGTCTCAACTCAGAAAGACAATAAAAAAGAAAAGCAGGAAAAGCCGCTGGGCATTGCTTCTGAAGAACAGCATTTGCTGAAGCGTCCGATTGAATTGGAGGCTGACGTGGTACGTTTCCAGAATAATAAAGAAAAATGGATTGCCTTTATCGGTCTTGCCAACGATAAACCGTATGAGATTTTCACCGGTCTTGCCGATGACGACGATGGCATATTCTGTCCGAAGACGGTCACGAAAGGAAAGATTATCAAGGCTGTGGATGAGAACGGAAACAAGCGTTATGACTTCCAGTTCATCAACAAGCGCGGTTACAAGATTACGATAGAAGGATTGTCGGAGAAGTTCAATCCGGAGTATTGGAACTACGCCAAGCTGATTTCCGGAGTGTTGCGTTACGGAATGCCTATCGATCAGGTTATAAAGCTTGTCGGCAGTCTTGAACTTAACAGCGAGTCTATCAACACATGGAAGATGGGTGTTGAGCGCGCCTTGAAGAAATATTTGCCTAACGGCACGCACGCCAACGGTCAGAAATGCCCGAACTGCGGACAGGAGACCTTGATTTATCAGGAGGGATGCCTGATTTGCACATCATGCGGAACGTCGCGTTGCGGATAGCCGTTGCATAATTTTTATGGATTTTAAAGCACACAGTGAAAAATATTATGGTTTCACTGTGTGCTTTTTCATTTTTAATGTGTAAATTTATCGCATAATTGATTCACTGATTTTAATACTTAAAATTACAGACCAGATGAAAATAACATTTAATATTGATTACAGGACCAATTGGGGCGAATCGCTGTATATTGTAGGTACGATACCGGAGCTTGGCGGCACATTAGCCGGTGATGCTTTGGTTATGAATTATAGTAGCGGGACGTGGACTCTTACAGTCGATGTAAAAGGGCCTGTAAAGAATTTTGAATACCGTTATTTTGTTAGAAGCGATCAAGGATACGTCAGGAAAGAGTGGGGTAAACCTCATCTTTTCATGGCAGGCAGCAACATAAGGACATATGTGGTTTATGACCATTGGCAGGATCAGCCGATGGACAAGTCGTTCTATTCTTCAATGTTTACCGATTCGGTGTTTCGCCGGGAGCGCTCGGAAACGCATAAGCCAGAACCGGGCTGCTTGAATCTCAGGGTATTTGCACCGTCGGTGCGTCCTGATGAAGTTCTTGCAATTGCAGGCGAATGTGCGGCTCTTGGCAAGTGGAATCCTGATGCCGCGGTCGAGCTGGAAGACAGCCGTTTCCCGGAATGGTCGGTTTCATTGCCTTTGCAAGACCTTGATTTTCCTTTGATTTTCAAACTGATTAAGAAAAACCGGAAAACCGGAAAAGTCATTTGGGAGAATACCGACAACCGTATTCTCGATATTGATGTACCCAAAGCTAAAACTACAGCTTTGGTTGTGACGGGATTGCGTTTCAACGATTCATCCGCTTTGTGGAAGGGTGCCGGGACGGCTATTCCGGTATTTTCTATCCGCACGGAAGAAGATTTCGGTGTAGGCGATTTTGTAGGGATAAAAAGGATGGTCGATTGGCTTGCCCTGACGGGACAGAAAGTGTTGCAGATTCTGCCGATAAATGACACGACGATGACAGGCACATGGACTGATTCTTATCCGTATGAGGCCAATTCTTCGTTCGCTTTGCATCCGATGTTTTTACATTTACAATCTGTCGGCATTTTAAAGGATGCCGCACGCCGGGAATTTTATTCCGGTCTGGCTGCGGAATTGAACGCTTTGCCGCAGGTTGACTATGAGCGTGTGAATCAGGGCAAGATGCAATATGCAAGGGAAGTGTTTGCCGAGTCAGGTGTTGACACATTGGAGTGTCAGGAATTTGCCGGTTTTAAGGATAAAAATGATTATTGGTTGAAACCTTATGCCGCTTTTTGTGTGCTTAGAGACAAGTTCGGCACGGCCGATTTCTCGAAATGGGAAAATTATTCTGTATATGATGACGCTGTGATTGATAAGTTTATCGAGGATAACCGGGAGGCCGTCGATTTTGTTTATTTCGTGCAGTTCCATCTTGACAGGCAGCTTAAGGATGCAAGTGAGTATGCCCATGCGCATAATGTGGTGTTGAAAGGTGACATTCCAATTGGCATAAGTCGTACGAGTGCAGATGCATGGGTCAATCCTGATTTGTTTAATATGGACTGTCAGGCAGGTGCGCCGCCGGACGATTTTTCAGTACTCGGACAAAATTGGGGCTTGCCGACATATAACTGGGACGAGATGGAAAAGGACGGTTTCCAGTGGTGGAAGAACCGGATGAGAAAGATGTCGGAATATTTCGACCTTTATCGCATCGACCATATACTTGGATTTTTCCGTATATGGCAGATCCCGATGACCGCAGTCCACGGTTTGCTTGGCACTTTCGAGCCGGCATTGCCTTACACTCCTGATGAGATGCGGTATAGTTATGATTTTTGGATTGACACGGATGTGCATGCAAAGCCGTTTATCCGGGATTATTTTCTTGCAGATTTTTTCGGGGAGTTTACCGAAGAGGCAAAAATTATGTTTTTGGTTGATGACGGTTATGGTAAGTTCCATTTAAAGGAGTTTGTCGATAATCAGGCTAAAGTAGTTGCTTATTTCAAGGATAAGGAACAGACGGAGAAGAATAACCGGATGCAGAATGCTTTGCTGGGATTGATTGATCAAGTGCTGTTCATTGAAGATTCGCATCAGAAAGGTAAGTACCATCCGCGTATTTCTGCGCAGTTTACTTATGTTTACCGTTCTCTTAACGATTACGAGCGTTGGTGTTTCGACCGTCTTTATAATGACTTCTTCTATCACCGTCATAATGATTTCTGGTATGGGAAGGCGATGATGAAACTTCCGGCATTGGTAAACTCCACGGATATGCTCGTGTGTGGAGAGGATTTGGGTATGATACCGGATTGTGTGCCGGCTGTAATGCGTCAGTTGCAGATACTTTCACTTGAAATTCAGCGGATGCCTAAAGACCCGAAAGTTGAGTTCGGAAATCCATATCATTATCCGTATCTTTCGGTTTGTACAACTTCCACCCATGATATGGGCGGTATACGGCAGTGGTGGGAAGAAAATCCGGACAAGACACAGCGTTTCTTCAACAATATGCTCGGGCAGACCGGGAAAGCTCCATATTTTGCAGAACCTTGGATTTGCGATATAATTGTAAGTCAGCATATGGAGTCGCCAGCTATGCTCGCTGTTTTGCCGTTGCAGGACTGGTTGTCGGTTGACGGTAGCTTGAGACGTGAGAATCCGCACGATGAACAGATTAACAATCCGGCAATATCACCGTATTATTGGCGTTATCGTATGCATCTCACTGTTGAAAGGCTTATGGATGCCAAATCTTTTAATGCTCTTGTAAAGAATAAGATTATCCGTAGCGGGAGATGAATCTATGATTAGATAACAAAAAATGCCGCCAAATTCACTGCGGCATTTTTTGTTTATTATATGTGTTTTTATTCTGCTGAATTGGCAAGTGGGGCAGGTGTGGCGTATGTCCTTGCTGCCAGTTCTTTGTCGATGGTATACATCCCGAAACCGTTGTCACCTATGAGGGTGAGGTGGTCGATGTATTCTTGTGCTGTTTTTTCTTCTTCTACTTGCTCGTCTATGAACCAAGTGAGCATGCTGCGTGTCGCATAGTCTTTTTCTTCCTCTGCGATTGCATAGAGTTCGTTAATCATTTTTGTCACTTTCTGCTCGTGTTTCAAGGTCTCTTTAAACACGTGGAGCGGGCTTTCCCATTGGGTGTCAACGGCGGTTATCGGTTGTAGCACAACTCTTCCTCCACGGTCATAAACATAATTCATAAAGATTTCAGCGTGTGCCTGCTCTTCCTTGAATTGCACTTTGAACCAATTGGCGAATCCGCTTTTTCCTTCAGCTTCAAAGTATGCTGACATTGATAAATAGAGGTATGCGGACCAAAATTCCGCATTGATTTGCGCATTTAGCGCGTCTTCTAATTTTTTGCTAAGCATAATGTTTGTTTTTATCTGTTTCTATTTCTACTACGTTTTAGTTTGTTTGATTGTTCATTTTCATAAAAGAAATCGGAACTACCGTCAAAGATAATTCCGATTTCTTCCTGCTATCGGTTGATTATTTGGTTTCTTTTTTGGCAGTCGTTTTTCTTGCAGCCGGCTTGGTTGCAGTTTTTGCCGCCGGTTTCTTTGCGGCTGGTTTTCTTGCAGCCGGCTTTTTCTCGATTTCTTCGGTTTGTTGCTCGATTGTAGTTTTCAATACCCGCAATTCCTTATTGAGCATTTCTATTTCGCTCTCTTGATTCTTTATGGTTGTAAGTAGGGCGTTAAGCTCTTCGTTTTCAATGGATAGCGGATATTGCTCTTCTACTCTGACGATGAAGTCGGACAAAACGTTCATATAGTTGGTGAATGCCTGATATGGCGATTCATACGGACTGAACATTGCATGTGCCGCTCCGTCGCTGAAGTGATTGGTGCTCATATAGAAGAAATGGTCGGACGATTGCAGGTAGAGCCAGTCCTGTTTCAAACGTCGGTCGCTGCACAGGTGTACACGTTCAGCTACTGAATACAGTTTGTGGAATGCTTCGTTCTGCAAGTCGTTGCCTAACCATGCGCTTACGTCGCGTGCTTCGTCGGCTCCGGAAATCGGGTGCGTTACGGAAATTATATCGACTGCTTTCAGTTTTGATACGGCTTCTGTCGGTGTCCAGAATTCGATTCCTTTTTGCTCCGCAAACCTTGGCAAAGCCTTGAAAAAGTCGAAAATTCCTGTTTCCCTCGGATGATTTTCCCCGATTGTCTCATAGTTAAGCGCTATGTTGACGAGCTGTTCTTCTTTTGGACAATCGGCAATCCATGCCATATATTTGTCGGCCGTAAGCGGATATTCGTGCCAAGCTGAGTCGGAGAACCGCATTGCTATGTCGTCGGTCAGCTTGGAATTGCGGAACAGCAGCTTCATTTTCGGCGCTCCTGCCGAATTGTATACATAATTCGGCGATTTCCATCCGAGAATGTGTTTCGCTCCTTCCGTCAGCACAGCCTTGAATCCCATTGCGGCGACTTGTGCGGCAATCTCGTCATTATATACGAATTCTGTGTTTTTGAACACTTTCGGTTTTTGTCCGAACAATTCGTATATCAATTTGTCATGCTGTTCAACTTGCTGGCGGAATTCCTCTTCATCGGTGAGCGATGCAAGGGAATGGTCGTATGTCTCTGACAGGAATTCTACGCAACCGGTGTCTGCCAGCTTTTTCATCGAGTCGATAAATTCAGGCACGTATTGCTGGAACTGTTCGATGGCAGTACCGGAGATGGAGAATGCCACTTTGAATTTCTTGTTACTGTCATTAATCATTTGCAACAGCAGCTCGTTGGCCGGCAAATACGCGTGTTGGGCTATCCTTGAGATGATTTCTTCATTTGCAAAATCATCGTAATAATAATGGTCGTTACCAATATCGAAGAAACGGTAGCGTTTCAATCTGAATGGTTGGTGTATTTGGAAATAAAGACAAATTGCACTCATATTCTTAAAATTTTAACGGTTTAATAATTGGTTGTAAATATCTATTACTTTTTTCCCGGCTTTCTTCCATTGTATGCCGTCAACTTCTTCAAGTCCTTCCTCGTGAAGTTGCTTGTACATTGCCGGATAAGTTATTATGGAATAAATGGCGTCGGCCATTGCGTCGATGTCCCAAAAGTCGATTTTAATCACATGGTTTAGGATTTCGGCACATCCCGACTGCTTGGAAATTATCGACGGTACGCCCATTTGCATGGCCTCGAGTGGTGATATGCCGAATGGTTCGGAAACCGATGGCATGATATACACATCAGATGCTTTCAGCATTTCGTACACTTGTTTACCTTTTTGGAATCCGGGGAAATGGAAGCGGTCTGAAATGTCCTTTTGAGCGGCAAGGTCGATCATCTTTTCCATCATATCTCCGCTACCTGCCATCACAAAGCGTACATTATGCACTTTCTGAAGCACTTTGGCCGCGGCTTCCACAAAGTATTCCGGCCCTTTTTGCATTGTGATGCGCCCGAGGAAAGTAACAACTTTCTCTTTCATCTTAGGCACTTGCACATTCTTCAACTCGTCGCTGAGCGGTTCAACGGCATTGTGTACTGTCGTAACTTTTGCCGGGTCGATGCCGTATTTTTCGATTACAGTACGGCGTGTCAGGTTGCTTACTGTGATGATATGGTCAGCGTTAAGCATACCGTCGCGTTCGATGTTGAAAACAGTGGGATTTACATTGCCGCGTGAGCGGTCGAAGTCTGTGGCATGCACATGGATTACCAGCGGTTTGCCTGATACTTGTTTGGCATGTATTCCTGCCGGATAGGTAAGCCAGTCGTGCGAATGTATTATGTCGAAATCCACAGTGCGGGCAATGACACCTGCCACGATTGAATAATTGTTGATTTCTTCAAGCAGATTGTCAGGATATCTTCCTGAAAATTCGATGCAGCCGAGGTCGTTGACACACATATAGTTGAAATCTGCATAAATATGCGACCGCAAGTCGAAGTATAATTGCGGATCCATCACATTGCCGATTCTTGATTTCACATAGTCCCAATCGGCGTCGCGCCATGCAACAGGGGTGTTGCATGCTCCTATTATGTTGGCGAAACTTTTGTCTTCGTCACCGTGCGGTTTAGGGATGACAAAAGTTATGTCCATATTTCCGTTTTCGGCCATCCCTTTGGTCAGTCCGTAGCTTGCGGTGCCGAGTCCTCCGAGGATGTGGGGTGGAAATTCCCACCCGAACATTAGAGCTTTCATATTCGAAAGGTTTATTTCATTAGTGATTAAACGTCAAAACTATTCAGTACAGACAAGGCGCGCAGCACTTCTCCTATACTTGGAGCGAAGCTTATTGCTCCGTGTCCGTTGAATGGCGGGGTTCCGTCGTACAACTCGGAGATGGAGCCTATACACTCTTTCGTCATATCGTCCTCATATCCGATAAGCATTCTGCGCAGGAATGCAACGCCACTGTGTCCGAACACTTTAAGGTATGCATCCGTGTAGAAACCGGATAGCCATGGACGTGTCGGCCCATTGAAGTAGGAGTTGATTCTTTGTCCGCTGCTGCCTACGAAGAACGGATTGTAGCCGTAGCTTTTCGGGCTTAATGTACGTAGTCCCATCGGGGTAAGCAGTTCGCGCGTGACGAAATCAAGGATGCGCTTGCGTTGCCCGCGGTCAAGAGGCGAGAAGTCGCATCCGGCGGCGATTATCATATTCGGACGTACGCTTAAATCCATATAGTTTCCGTCGACATAGTCGTAAAGATAGCCATAGTCGTTCAAGAATGTCCTTACGAACGCTTCTTTTAGTTTCGATGCTGTTGCCTCCCAGTCTTCATAATGGGCAGGCTTTTCGTTTTCGTTCTTGAACAGTGTAACTCCAAGCATCAAAGCGTTATACCATAAAGCATTGAATTCCACAACAAAACCTGTGCGGGCAAGAAGCGGTTTCCCTTCCGGCGTTTCTACGTCCATCCATGTTGCCGGGCGTATGGTACCGTTAGTAGACAACATGCCCTCATTGTTGATATACAGGTTTTTTTGTTTGCCTTCAAGAACAAAATTAATCAGGTCTGAAAGGAGTTTTCCGTATTTTCCCAAAGTTTCTGTCGCCCCGCAGAATTTATAGTACTGGTTTATTGTCCAGCACGCCCATAATGGAATGTCTGGTAAGTCGATGTCCTTTATTGTCGTGTCTGGCTCGCCGGTTTCCATATATTTGCGGAGGGCATCTTCGGCGGTTGACATTATCCTTTCAAAATCCTGCTTGTGGTCTATTGCGAGCGTTGTGCCGGGTAAAGCGACGAACAAGTCGCGCGCGATTATTTTAAACCACGGATATCCTGCTAACAGATAGTTTTTGTCTCCGTCTTTCAGATAGCACTGCTTGGCTGAATTTTTCAGGCAGTTGAAGAAGCTTGTACGCGGGGTGCGGTCTTGTGATTCTTTTTCGAAAGTTGCCGCGAATCCTCTTGTCTTGGCAGGTTCTGTCCCTGCGGAGAATATTATGCTTTCCCCTTTCTTAATCGGTAGGCGGAAGTATCCCGGCACCCATAGGTCTTCGCTGAACGGCTCCTCCCGGGCAAGGTCTTTGATGTATTCTATGCCCTTGTACCAGTTGGGCTCGTACACGAATTCGGGTTTGTGGTTGAATTGCATGTATAATCTCGGGAATCCTTCGTACAGGCAGAATGACACTCCGTTTTCCGTCTCTTCATACGAGCTGTTTAGCTGGCTGTTTTCCGTACACAGGCTTGCGGCGTTTCTGAATGCAAGGAATGGCTGGAATTGCAGCGTTGTAGGGGAGTGCGCCTCTACAAGCGTATATTTGATTAGAATGCGGTTTTCATGTGCGACGAATACCTTTTCTTTAGTCAAAATTACGCCTCCTACGCGATAAGTCATTTTTGGAACTGTATCGCAATTGAACTCGCGGATATATTTGTGTCCGTTCGGACTGTACACGCCGTTGCGATAGCGGTGTATCCCAAGATTAAACGGTGCGCCGTGTTGTATCACAGTCTCGTCCAACGACGATAGCAGCACGAAGTTGTCATCATTCATTTCCTTGATAGGAATGACGAGCAGTCCATGCTGTTTCCGGGTGTTACAACCGATGACCGTAGTGCAATGATAAGCCCCTGCCTTGTTTGTGCGGAGAATCTCTTTTGGAAGAGACTGGTCCAAGTTTATGAGCAAGTTTTTATCGAACTTAAGGTAACTCATAGGGTTTATATGTTTTGGAGTTATAAATTATAATGGTTACGTTAAACAACGCACGAATTTAAATATAATTTTCTTATTAGAAAAGAAATGTGTTGCAAAACATATATTTATGTGGGAGGAAATCGCATAAAACATGCGGCTTATACATTCAATTCTGAGCGTATCGCGTTGACAAAATCCCAGAATCCTGATTCTATTGTGTTGAAAATTGTAACTTTAGAGCGTGATTTAGCCGGGGTGAATACTTTTAGCCCGAGATGGTGGCATCTTATTTCGATTTTTTCCGGCATCATCATCGTTTCGCCGTCGAGGTGCATTATCCCGCTTTTGTCGCGCTCTATCGTGAGCGAAGGAGTGCGGAACGATATGATGTTTGTGTCTTGGTCGATATGTCTCGAAAAAAGCAGAATTCCAAGCATTGCCGTGTCTAATGGAGTTATAGGCAATATCACAGTCACGTCGATAAGGCCGTCCTGCATGTCGGCGTTCGGGGCTATGTATGCGTTGTTGCCGTATTGTGAGGCGTTGCCGCACGCTATTATGAAGGCTTTTTCTGCAATAGTGCCTTCCGGGCTGGTGATGCGGTATGATTGTGGTCGGTATTTAAGGTATTCCGATACTGCGCTTTTCACATAGCTCAGCGGACCTCTTTTCCCGCTTTTTGCAAACTTGGCGCTTACTTGTGCGTCGAATCCTACGCCGCATGTGCAAAAGAAAGGGTGGTTGTTGGCAGTGCAGTAGTCGTATTGTCCGATGTTGCGGCTGTTGATTATTTCTAACGCTTCGTTTATGTCCATTGGTATGTCGAGATGGCGGGCAAGACCGTTGCCCGAGCCGTTCGGAACGATTCCTAAGGCGGTGTCTGTGTCGCAGAGTGCGGAGGCCGTTTCGTTCACTGTGCCGTCGCCGCCGACGGCAATCACTCCGTAATATCCGTTGCCGGCGGCTTCTTTTGCCAACTGGTATGCGTGGTTTGGGCGTTGGGTGAAACGTATGGAGAGGTCAAAGAGCGATGAGTCTACTATTTGCCTGATAGTTTCAGGCAAATAGTCCTTGTTTGCTGTACCCGAGATGGGGTTTATCAATGCTAATATCTTTTTTTTCTCCTGTGGCATTACAGTGTGGCTATTACATCTTCGTCGAGCCCTGTCATTTCAGCAATCTCGTTATCTTTGAATCCTTTTTCTTTCATTTTCATGGCTATGTCTCTGCGGGTCTCTTTAATGCCTTCTTCGCGTCCTTCTTCACGCCCTTCCTCCAATCCTTTTCTTACTCCGCTGTTATAAAGCGTCTTTTCTACGCTTATTGTGTCCCAGAATTTGTCGTAACCCGACAATTGGGCTTCTGTAAATGCCGATTCCTCAATCTCGGAAACTGCTTTGTTGATTTCCGGATTGTCGAGCAGGTCTTTGGGTATTTCGCGTGTTTTGTCGTTGATTTCTGTCAGATAGCGCAGCCATAGCACCTGCATGCGTTTTTCCGAGTAGCTGTGCGGTGTGAATTTTGGTAATTCCACAAAAATCAAATGCAGGCCGTCTATGATTTTATCCGAGTGTTCTATATGGACCATCCTGTAATAATGATAGTATTCTTCCATTTCGGGCTCGAATATCTCATTGACCAGATTGAGTGAATACACCGGTTGCAGAAGGTCGTAGTCCTCGCCGTTGCCGAGTTGGCTGACGTAGGCTTTCGATGCGTTGAACATCACTCTTTGCCTGAACTCCGCCGACCATACCATTTGCATTTCCACTATGAATTGCCGCCCGCGTTTGTCGCGGCATCTTACGTCTACGATGCTGTTCTTCCGCAGCGGGTTTTTCGGCACAAGTTCAGGCGGCAGGTATTCTATCCATGTTATCTCCTCTTCCGGCTTGTCGAATGGCAACAAGGCGTTGAGCAGGCTTATCACTAAGTCGGGATGCTCGCCAAACACTTTTTTAAACGTCAAGTCAGCTTTTGGATCAAGATATTTCCGCATAGGCTACATTTTTGTGGTATAAAGATACGCAATTATCGCCTTCTTGCAAAATTATCCTTGAAAAAATGTCATATTTCAGGAATTAGTGTGTATCTTCGTGGAAACATAAATTTTACAGTTATGAACAACCGTTTGTCATTGATTTCCAATATTTTTGTGTTTGTAGCAGGGTTGATACTGATACTTATGCATTCCCAAGCGCGGATTTTTGAGACAATTATTATAATAATAGGTGTGATGTTCATCGTGCCGGGATGCCTTTCCCTCGTGGCATTGCTTTCCCGCAAGGATTTCCGTAAAGTCAACCTGATGGCCGTCGTTCCTATGGTCGGCGGATTGTTGCTGGGCATTGCGCTGGTTGCCGTGCCGTCATTTTTTGTCGGGGTGCTTTCCTATACGTTTGCCGTGCTCATCATTGCCGGGGCGTTGGTGAAGTTCTGGATGCTCTTTTCTGTCGGCAGGGCGGTGAAATTTCCGTTGTGGCTCTATGCTGTGCCTGCGCTTATGCTCGTCTGCGGCATTGTCATATTGCTTACCGATGTGAGGACGATAGAAAGTGCTTTGGTGCTTATTACCGGTATATCGTTCGTGGCTTATTCCGTTAATTCGTTGTTGGAGTATATATCGGTATGCCGCTATATGAAATCACATCCGTCTCAGGAAAGCGGGACGGATGTGATTGAAATCAAATAACGAGCTACTGCCCGTTATTTTAGTCTGCGGTTGACATAATCTATTATTATGTCGATGATGTCGTTTTCCGGAAGGCGGGATGAGTCCAAGCACAGGTCGTATGATGTGGAATGTCCCCATTCTTTGTCGGTATAGAAATTATAGTATTCCGCTCTCAGTTTGTTTTCTTTCTTGGCAAGGCTTTTTGCGTCGTCTGCGGTCATGCCTTCCATCCGTCGTGTTATTCTTTCGGCGCAAGCGTCGGCCGAAGCGCTTATGAAAACATTGATGCACCTTGGATTGTCGCGCAGCAGATAGTCGGCGCAGCGGCCTACTATGACGCACGATTCGCGGCCGGACACAGTGCGTATCATGTCGCATATCGCCTTTTGCACGCTGTCGTAGTAGGATGCCGACGGCGAGAACTGGTGCATGTAGAACCCGATGTTCATCGACAGGTTGCTCAGGTAGAACGACGGCAGTTTCTCGTCGGCTTTTTTGAACAGTGCGGGGTTCAATCCCGCTTCTTTTGCAGCTTCCAGCAACAATTCTTTGTCGTAGAATTTCACGCCGAGCCTTTCTGCCAGCTTTTTGCCTATGTCGTGTCCGCCGCTTCCGAATTGGCGGCCTACTGTGATTACGAATTTTTTGTCTGCCATAACGTGTCTGTTTTTATGATACTACAAATTTATTCGTTTCTTCTCAAAAAAGCAACTGGCAAACCTTATTTGTCGTTGTAATGGCTGGATGCCGATGGGTACAAAGCCATTGATGAGCGGCGGTACTTCAGGGAACCTACGGTAAGCGGAGCTTGCGGAGCGCAGCCGTAGGCAGGGATGCTCATAGCCACATCGGCGGCGTAGCCGTCTCACTGCAAAATGGCTTTTTGAGGTGACTTTTGATATATCGGGACTAATTGGGTATAAAAAAGTTAAATAAATGTTTTGCAATGTCGTGATTTGGTGTAACTTTGCACCGTTTAAATTGAAAATTATCAAATTTTTAGCAGTATGAATAAAAAAATTTACTTATTAGGTTTGTGCGTCGCTGCATCGGCGACAGTCGCTAACGCTCAGCAGCTTCCCAACGTTGGTTTCGTGGATTGGAAAGGAGACGCTGGTTGTGGAAATACATTAGGATTATATCTTCAAAGAGCTGGTAACATTTTAGGTTATACTTATACTTTTGCAAATGAGGAATTGCAGCGTCCGGGCGATGAACCATCGGATTGGAATGGATCGAGCGTGAATCAAAAAGCACGTTCTATTCTGGGAACTATGCCGGCTTCTAAAGTTCTGATTACTTCATCCACAGAAGGTTCGGATAATAAAGTTGCTAAGTTGCAAAATCTGTTTGTTGGTTTAGGCTCTATTGGCGCAAATGCTCCCGGTTTTCTCACATTGGGTACACCTTGGGTCTTTGCGGATCAAAATACGGATATTTGTGATGGTGGTACTTATGGCGGTGTCGAATTCAAATACCGTCCGGATGCTATTGCCGGTAAGTTTAAAAGGGCTGATCAAAATGAAAAAGGAGAAGCTGTTGAAGCAACAGGCGAGTTGTCGCATATTATAGCATATCTTTGGTCAGGAACTTCTTCTTCAAAGATAGGTCAGAAAGATTCTTCTACAGGATTGCCTGATACGTCTGTTGATGAAGACTATTCCAAGGTTGTTAATTTGCTTGATTGCGATGATGTTGATAAAGCATTATTAGGTAATGATAATGCAGGAGCTGTTTCAGGCGATTTCAAATTAATATCATCCTGTGACCGTGCATTTTCAACTACTGATGGAGATTGGATGGAAATAATTGTACCTTTAGAATACAATGATATTGAATCTGTACCGGAAAAGATGAATGTTATTATATCGGCCGGTGATTATTGGACAAGAGGTAATTTGAAAACTAATACAACTTTACTTGTTGACGATGTGGATTTCGTTTATTATTCTACATTGACGGATTTGAAGGTCAATGGCGAGACTGTCGCATTGAAAGACGGTGAATATGAGTACGCTATGAGCGGTTCTGCACTTCCTACTGTGGCGCAGGTTGTAGCTACTACTAAGAGCCAGTTCGCAGAAGCGGCTGTTACTGTCGATGCTGAAAACGCACAGGTTCGCATCGTTGTGACCAATCAGGGAGGCAAGGACGTTGACGGCGAAACTTCGCATACCTACGTCCTCCAATACGAAAAGGCTGCTGAGCCGGAGCAATATCCGGGCCATCTAAACATCGAAATGGGAGGCAGCAACATCGCTAAAAACCAAGATGCAACCATAGAAATAACCGAGACAGGAGAAGGCAAATGCACTTTCGTATTGCCTGATTTGACACTTACAGGACTTGGTAATTTGGGAACTATCGAAGTATCGGATGTTACAGTTACTGTGGATGACAACGAAACCAAGACATACGCCGGGTCGGTTGAAGGAATGTCGTTGTTGGGAGGTGCTATCGGTGCTGATGTAGAGCTGAATGGTACTATAGACGTTAATGGCATTTGTGACTTCAAGATAGATGTGCTTTGGAACAGTATGGAGGGACATCAAATGGAAACACCTGTACCTATCAATGTTACATTCACTACCAATGAGATTCCGGCCGGTATAGAGGGTGTCAGCGGTGACGCTGTTGCGGTTTACGGCGTGGTTGGCGCTGTGTCGGTGAACGGTTACAATGGCGTGGTTGAGGTCTATGCAGCCGACGGCCGTCTGGTTAAGAGCGTAATGGTTGACGGTAATGCAGAAATCTCGTTGAACGGCGGTCTCTATATCGTCCGCGCAGGCAGCGAGGCTTATAAGGTGTTTGTGAAATAACGCGGCCGCATAGCGGCGAAATAATATGGACGATGCCCTTGCCGGTTGGTAAGGGCATCGTTTTTGCTGTTTAATGCCAATGGTTCGAGAACTACGAGTGCGACCGCTATGCGGCCGGTAGTGGGTGGGGATGGCATCACCCCAAGCTGCGCTCCGCTTACTTG
>URQP01000027.1 GCA_900550025.1 uncultured Porphyromonadaceae bacterium
GCGCAATACGTTGAGCACGGTCTTTATGTATTCGTCTTTTGAACGCAAGCCGCACAGTTGTGCCACATTGGAGTCAATCAGCATTGACTTTTGGTTGTAGACGCGAAGCACGGCATTGTAGTCGGAATGCTGCACATAGCTGTTGAACTCACGGCAAAGCTGGTCGTAGATAGCGTGCGGCCTTATCTTGTCTACAAGGTTCTCAAGATGCTGCTCCAAGGCAGTGATGTTAGGGAATTTTTGGTCAACGATTATCTCGACCGTATGTTTCACCCGGTGGCGCGTGTGCATCAACGCCTGCTGGCGAAGTTCCCCTTTGAACATGGCAAGCACGCTCGACCGTACTCTAAGGAATACGTCGATGTCCTTTTTCCCTTTCATTGCCGCTATGGTGCGCACCACGCCTTCAAGCATGAATATGTTTTCCACTTCGGCCACGTCGGGGACATAGATTTTCTTTTCTCGCAGGTATCTAACCTCTTCTTCGTTGCGGCGGTCGCGGTCGACTATTCCGCGGGAGTCGAGGTGATGGAAGCTCTGTATGTCGTTGAACGAGCGTACCGTCTCGATGACCTTGCTGCAACTGCCCATTGGCTTTACAGTGTATTCCGGGAAAATCAGCGAATAGAGACGGATGTCGATGCTGTGCGAATCGTCGCCCTCGACAAACAGCACCGGCTTGCGCGAACCGATAATGTCGAGTATGAGCTGCTCAGAAAGTTTCTCGTGAGGATGTACTATCTCATAGTCCCACTCGTCTTTCGCTATGTCGCAGCTGCGCACCCATATCGTCAGGTTGTCGGTGCGCGACGCGGGGAATTCGAGGTCGTGGGTCTGGTACACGAACGTGCAGTCCGACCGCAGTTCCTCGATTGCCGACCACAGGCTTTGGGTTATCGACTGGTGGAGGAACATAGTAGGCGAGTCCACGAAAATGATGCTGCCTTGCGGGGCATACAACGAAGCTCCGATATAGAAGAATACGGCTTTTTCGCCCTGCGACAGTTGCAGCGGTTTGAATTCTCCGTCGCCGCTGTCGTTCTTGAAGCGTATCAGCCCACTGCCGCGCAGTACTTCGTTTTTGGGGAATACTTTCTTCCACAGGCGGATTACGGTGTCGATTTTAGTCTTCGGAATCTCCACTGGCGTATCGGTTGCGGCTTTTTGAAGCTTGTATGACAGCAAGTCGGTCATCTCGTCGGTGATAAGCATATAAAGCAGCATTTCAAACTCCGTATCAGCGACAGGCTTCACGAATTGTGCGTCCTGCACCATCTGCCGGTACAGCCGGGTGATGCAGTTTGACGGTTTTTCGTCCTTTGTGCTGTATAGAGCATCAAGTGCTGAAAAACAGAATGCTTTTTCTCCGGCATACTCCATCATCCGGTTGACGAAACGTGTCTTGCCGGAGCCGTTGGCCCCGACAACGGTTATCTGGCGGCGGCTGTCGTGCAGTGTGGTCTGCTTGCCGTCTTTCCCCTTTGGCAGCCTTATGTCCATAACAATGCTTTTTTAGAATAACAAATTTGTCAAAGGAATGGATGTTCAGGCAGCATTAAAAATTGTGAATATGAATTCTGTTTTGAATGATTTTATGCGAGAGCAGTGTCTGTATAAGACCTCTTGATGCGAGATAGAGAATGAAAGCCGTCCATAGCCGGTAGTTTGCAGCCATTTGTGGCGATAGATGCTCCAGACCGTAATAAGTGAGGAAAAATATGATTGTGGCACACAATAGCGTCGCGAGCATTTGCCTTGTAGCCGTTAGCCCTATGTATATGCCGTCCCAGATGAAGGCGGCCATTCCGGCAACCGGTATCACTGCTGCCCACCAACGGTAGGCCGCGGCTTCTTTCAGTACGGCCGAGTCGTCCGTAAGCAATGCCATTATGCCGTTCCCTGCCGTTCCGTACATTATCGTGAATATGGACATTACGGCACTTCCCCATAAGAACAGCCTGATTATGCACTTTTTCAAATCCACAACGTTGCGCTCTCCGGCAAAACGTCCGGCAAGGGCTTCGCCCGCAAATGCGAAACCGTCCATAAAGTAAGAATAGAGCATAAACAGTTGCATTATCAGGGCGTTGACAGCGAGTATGAGGTCGCCGCTGCGTGCTCCTGCCGCTGTGAAAAACAGAGTCACAAGCATAAGGCACACGCTGCGTATGAAAATGTCGCCGTTGACGCGGAAAAATTTTCCCATATTGTGGAACATCCATCTTTTGTCTATGGAGGTCGGAATTCGTTTTTTACGAATCATGCGGTGTAGAAGAACAAATGAAATGGCAAATCCTGTCCATTGCGCAATAAGCGTACCGGCGGATATGCCTGAAAATCCCATACCGAATGAATATACGCAAAGCAGACTGGCTATGATGTTTGCTATGTTTACCGAGATTGATATGGCCATCGGGTAGAAAGAATTCTGCATGCCGAGAAACCAACCCGACATGGCAAGCGTGCCCAACAGTGCGGGCGCGCCCCATATGCAAATGTCGAAATAACTGGTAGCGAGCGAGTGGACTTCCTCGCCGGGTGAAATAGCATACAGCAATATCCATTTCAGCGGATATTGTAGCAATATTATAGCGATGCCTATTGTCAAGGCGAGGACAATGGCTCTCACAAGGATGCGGTATGCTTCTTGGAAATTTCCTGCTCCGTAGGCTTGGGCCGTCATGCCGCTTGTACCCATCCGCAGGAATCCGAAATTCCAATAAGTGAGGTTGAACATAGTTGCTCCTACCGAAACTGCGCCGATGAATGCCGTGGCGCCGAGATGCCCGGCAATAGCAAGGTCAATCAGTCCCAGAAGCGGCACGATAATGTTTGATACTATCGATGGCAGGGCAATACGCAGTATCAGTCTGTTCATATAGAGCGCTTAATTGTTGTCTTTGAAATAGTTGCCGCGTATTATCAGCGTTGATATGTCCCAAGCCCGGCGGTAATAATCGAGCAGCGAAGATTGCGGGTTCCCGGCTTCCATCCCTACGCAGTGGGTGGCGCAATCCGGCTGAGGCTTGCGGAATATGCTGTGTCCCAATCCTTTCCAATAGTAATCGTTGCATCCCATAATGTCAAGAATGGTGGGATAGATGTCGATTTGTCCTATGACCTTGTCGTAGGATAATGTCTGCGTTGTGTTCAGTGCTATGAAAGTGCAGTATCTGTCAGACGGCATTCTTTCCTCTCTTTTCTCGAATTCGTTGAGGCCCACTTCGTCGTGGTCGGACACGATTATCACCACTGAATTGTCGTAGATGCCGGAGTCTTTTAATCCTTTTATGAAGTTGCCGAGCGCCTTGTCGAGCAGATGGAAGTCCTCCAATGTGTAAACGATGCTCTGATTGCCGTCGTAGTCCGATAACCGTGTAGGGTTTTGTGGCGCATATCCGGGCAGGTGTGTGCTGATTGTCACCAATTGCATCAGGAATGGCTGACGGTATTGTTTAAGCTCTTTCAAGGCATTTCCCAGCATCACGGAATCTGCCAGTAATTCACCGCTGCCATAAGTATAGCAATCATATAGTTTATCGTATCCCAACGCGTCCGACAGTTTTCCTTGGCTCCAGCATTTTGCGTCGTCGCACATCATATTGTAAGTGCCGTAGCCGTGGCGTTTTAAAGCCTTGGCGATGGATGGAAATTCATTTCCGCTATATGATACGGCAACCGAGCCCATTTTCAGAGGCAGCAGCCCTGTGTTGCAGATAAATTGCCCGTCGCTCGACCGTCCGTCTTTCACTTGTGGCAATACTTTCAAAGCGGAGACTGTGCCTTTCTCTTTCAGCATCCGGTTGAGGTTGGGCATTATTTCCATTCCGCATACAGTACGGTTGAGATGCCACGAATTGAAACTTTCAACGACTATCATTATCAGATTCTTTTTGCCATTGACGGCGTATGTGTTGTCGTGATAGTCTTTGCGGCCGTTGATAAAATCATTTATTTCCGTTTTTTCTTCTTCTGATATTCCCCAAGACGGGAGGGAGGAAATCGCGGAATAAAAAAAGTAGGTTACAACTCCATTATTGGTAATGAAATAAGTGTTGTTGTTCGGAGCTATGAAATTGTAAAGCAAGGAGCGGTCTCCCCGTTTGTCGTATTTGGAGACATTGATATTGGATATGGCGCATGCCGCAATCAGAAAAATGAAAGAAACAGGAATCAACGTCTTTTTGCTTAATGACGGCTTGCTTATGGCTTTTTTGCGTTTTAATATTTTTGTGGATACAATAAAGACTGCCAATGGAAGATAGAATATGATGTCGCGCGCTTGTAAGGTTGCTGCCGCGCTTTTCAGCAAGATTCCGTTTACATTGTTGAAAAGCAGGAAATGTGTTATGGGCATAAAGTCTTGATATTCCCGGAAATATAGCACTTGCATATTGCAACCGGCGGATATTAACAGTATCCATACGTATAATGGCCATATCTTTTTATTTACGAATAATGCGGGCAGCGACAGTACAAGGCTGTCGCCGATGACTACAAGAAGCTGTACCAACACTTCGTCGATAGGATATTGGGAAGGCGACTGCGTTAGTATGCGTACTATTGTGGAGTAAGATGTCGGTACTCTCATCATTTCTATTGCTATGAAAATGCAACAGAATGTAGCTATATATATGAAATTAGTCTTGATGAACTGTTTTAGATTTTTCATTTTTTGCGATTGAAGAAGTTGCCTTTGATTATAAGTTCCGAGATGTCCCATGCTTTTTTGTAATATCCGGACAGGGTGGATTGCTGGTTGCCTGTGGATGCTCCGGTGCAACTGTATGCATAGTCCGGTTTAGGAGCGCGTAGTATGCTGTGTCCTAATCCTTTCCAATAGTAGTCGTTGCATCCCATAATGTCAAGTAAGGTCGGGTATATGTCGATTTGCCCTATGGCATTGTCGTAGCGGAGGTCTTGTCCGCAATTTATTGCGATGAATGAGCATTCGCTGTCTTCCGCACGTTTGTCTTTTCTTGCTTCAAATTCATTGAATCCCACCTCGTCGTGGTCGGAGGCTATTACGATGATTGTGTTGTCGAATATCCCTTCTGTTTTCAAATATTGTATGAATTCTCCTATCTGGGCATCCAGCTTGTGGAAGCCTTCCATCCCGTATGTCACGCGTGTGGACTCTGTCGGATAGTCTGACAAGGCAGAGGGATTGGCTGGCTTTTCTCCGGGCTGGTGGGTGGATATGGTGACTATCTGGGCAAAGAACGGTTGCCGTGCTTTTTTTATCTCACTCAACGCATTTATGAATAAAATGGAATCGTTTAGGTTGGAGCCGTTGTCATTATTATAGTTCTTGTCATAAAAGCGGTCGAAACCGATGGCTTCCGACATCTCCTGTTGATTCCATGCGCTGCCGTTGTCGCACACCATATTGAAAGAAGAATATCCCTTTTCTTTCAAGGCTTTGCATAAGGACGGATAACGATTGCCGCTGTAGGTTATGGAGACTGAGCCTGACTTCAATGGCAGCAGTCCGGTCGCATAGCAGAATTGTCCGTCGCTCGACCGTCCGTCTCTCACCTGCGGCAGCACGTGCAGTGCAGAGATTGTCCCTTTTTCCTTTATGAGGCGGTTGATGTTGGGCGTGATTTCAACTCCGCAGACAGAGCGTTCGAGGTACCAAGAATTGAGAGATTCGACGATTATCAGTATAAGGTTTTTATTGGTGCCGGACGCAAAGCCATTGTCTGTATAATCCGGTTTTTTATTTAGGAAAGTCTCTATTTCGCGATAGTCGTCATCGGAAAGTTCCTTGTTTGCGAAAGTGTTGCAGAAAGAATATATGACAAACGGTATGAAACCGTTGTCGCATATATACCCGCTTGACAAGTAGCAAGAAAGGTATTGCTGATATTTTGAATACCGGTTCTCGTATTTGTCGTTTGCAATGTTGTAGACGATTGAAATGATGTATAGTGATATTATCGTGGCAACGTATTTCAGAATTGTCGGCAGGTTATATTTTCTCCTTTTTTTGAATTTGAATGACAATGCGATGAACGCGGCTAATGGCAGGAACAGAAGCAGGTCGCGCCAACTCATCAGCCCGGCGACGCTGCGCAGCAGCACGCTGTTGACGTTCTCGAAAAGCAGGAAATGGGAGAACGGCATCACGTCTTGGTACACGGCGATGTACCACGTCTGCACGAGGCAGTACAGGTCGAACAAGAATATCCACAGGAAAGCAATCCACCGCCGTCTGCTGACGAACATCACCGGCAACGACAGTACCGCGGCATCGGCTATGACAATCAGCATGCGTATGAGCGTTTCCACAAAGTCGTAGCTGCCGGGGACTTGCGTGAGCAAGGCGATGAAAGTGGCCCCGTAAATCGGCACACGCAATAGTTCCACTGAGCATAGGAAGCAGATGAAAGTCCCTATCAGCAGGAAATTGTCACTCAATACTTGTCTTATGCGTTTCATATCTTTGGCAAAGATACTAAACATACTAATTTCCATACAAATTGGACTGTCAGGATTTTTGGCTAATTTTGCAGGCTGATTTGATGATATGGACAAGTCTTATAGTTTACATACTCTTTCCAATGGTTTGCGGGTTGTCTACAGCCGCAGGAATGGCAACGTCGCATATTGCGGCGTGGCTGTGAACGCCGGAAGCCGTGACGAGGACGCGCTTCATTACGGCTTGGCGCATTTCGTGGAGCATACTATTTTCAAGGGGACACGCCGTCGCCGCGCATGGCACATACTCAACCGTATGGAACTTGTCGGGGGAGAATTGAACGCCTATACGACAAAAGAGGAGACGCTGGTCTATTCGGTGTTCCCGTCCGGCAATATGGAAAGGGCTGTCGAACTTATATCCGATTTGGTGCTTAATTCTGTTTTTCCTGCCAAAGAACTTGAAAAAGAAAAAGAGGTGGTGGCGGAAGAAATCCATTCATACCGCGACACTCCTTCGGAGGCTATATACGACGATTTCGAGGACTTTATATTCAAAGGAGGTGAGCTCGGACATAACATACTCGGCACTGCGGATTGTCTTGCCAATATCGGGACAAATGAATGTTTGGATTATTTGAAGAATTTGTATGTTCCGGCCAATATGGTGCTTTTTGCGGTGGGGAGTATCCCCGATGACCGGATGTTCAGGCTTGCCGAACGCTATTTCTCCCCGATGCACCATTGCGAACAGCGCAAGCCGCGTATATACGTGCCTGCAGCTCCAGCGTTCGACATCTGCAGCAATACCGGTTCGCATCAGGCGCATACTTTGACAGGAGCCGCTACATTCGGGATGCATGACAGCCGGAAATACGCATTGTTGCTCCTCAACAACCTGCTTGGCGGCCCCGGTATGAATTCCACATTGAACGTGGCTATCCGGGAACGGCGTGGCTATGCTTATACTGTGGAGTCGTCGGTTACGCTCTTTTCCGACTGCGGGCTGTTCTCGATATATTTCGGTAGTGACGAGCGCAACGTGAAGAAATGTTTGCGTTTAATTGACAGTGAGATTGACCGTATCGCTTCCGGAGGCTTACGTCCCGCAGCGTTGGAGGCTGCAAAAAAGCAGTTTATAGGACAGCTTCTCGTAGGTAGCGAGAATCTTGAGAGCAATGCCTTGACTTTGGGCAAGGGCATACTTAATTTCGGGGTGGTAAATACCGTGGACGAGGTGGCCGCCGAGATACGTGCCGTTACGGCTGACGGCATCAGGGAAGCGGCGCAGATGATTGGTACACGTTCGACATTGACTTTTATATGATTGCTATCCGTAAGGCCGTGCAGCGGGATATTGACACGCTTATGGCGATTTATGACCATGCCAAAACGTTTATGGCAAGTACCGGTAATCCGAACCAGTGGATTGACGGTTATCCGCAGCGTAGTGTAATAGAGGCGGACATCTACAACGGACATTGCCATGTGGCTGAAGAAGCCGGCGGTTGTATCGTCGCGGTTTTCGCTTTGATACCGGGTGACGACCCTACGTATGCAAAAATAGATAACGGCCGGTGGCTCAACGATAAGCCGTATGCCGTAGTCCACCGTCTGGCAAGCAACGGAAAGGTGAAGGGAGTAGGGGAATTATGCCTGCGATGGTGTTTTGAAAAATATCCGAATCTGCGTGTCGACACGCATGCCGACAACCGCGTGATGCAAAACCTGCTCCATAAAATGGAGTTTTGCCGTTGCGGGATAATCTACACCCACAACGGCACTCCACGTATAGCTTACCAAAAAGATTCAACTCTAATTGGCCATTAATCTTTTTCCTTAGGCGAACAGGCTCCACGAGATTGTAAGGCCGGCCATCACGATGGCCACCATGCTCATCAGCTTGATGAGGATGTTGAGGCTCGGGCCGGAGGTGTCCTTGAACGGGTCGCCTACGGTGTCGCCTACGACAGTGGCTTTGTGCACCTCGCTGCCTTTGCCGCCGAAGTTGCCTTCCTCGACATATTTCTTGGCGTTGTCCCATGCGCCGCCGGAGTTGGCCATGAATATCGCGAGCACAAATCCGGAAGAGAGTCCTCCGATGAGCAGGCCGACCACGCCTGAAACGCCGAAAATCAAACCTGTGACTATCGGGGCGATGATGGCGAGCAGCGACGGGAACACCATCTCACGCTGTGCCCCGCGTGTGGATATTTGCACGCAGCGGGCGTAATCAGGCTCTGCCTTGCCTTCGAGGATGCCTTTGATTTCACGGAACTGGCGGCGCACTTCTTCAACCATGTGCGAGGCCGCACGGCCTACGGCATTCATGGTCAATCCACAGAAAAGGAATGCCATCATACTGCCGATGAAGATGCCGGAAAGCACTTTCGGGTTCATCAGTGTCACTTCATAATATTCCATAAAGTCGGTGAAAGTGGCTTCCTTCAGAGGAACGAAAAGTCCGCTCGGCATTTCGAGCATAGTAGTCCCTGCGCGTTCGAGACCGATACGTATTTCTTCTATATACGATGCAAGCAGTCCGAGTCCTGTAAGTGCGGCGGAGCCGATGGCGAATCCTTTGCCGGTTGCTGCCGTAGTGTTGCCGAGCGAGTCGAGCGCGTCGGTGCGTTTTCTTACGTCCGAGCCTAATCCGCTCATTTCCGCATTACCTCCGGCATTGTCGGCAATCGGGCCGTATGCGTCGGTGGCAAGGGTGATTCCGAGAGTGGAGAGCATGCCTACGGCTGCAATACTGATGCCGTAGAGTCCCATTGCCACATTAGAGAAGTCGAAGCCTGACGCAAACCAATAGGAAAGGATAATGCCTGCAACGACTGCTATTACCGGAATCGTGGTGGAAATCATTCCAAGTCCGATACCGGAAATGATTACGGTAGCCGGTCCTGTCTTTCCGCTTTCCGACAGGCGTTTTGTCGGGCGGTAGGACTGCGACGTGAAATATTCGGTGGATTGGCCGATGACAACGCCCACTATAAGTCCGATGACAACGGAGAACGAGAGGTAGAGCCAGTTGGTTATTCCGAGCATCCACATAATCAGGAAAGTCGCGCCGACAATCAGCACGGAGCTGAGGTTGGTTCCGAAAGAAAGCGAGCGTAGCAGTTCTTTCATTCCTGCGTTTTCTTTTGTGCGTACAGTGAATATTCCGAGTATTGACAGCAATATGCCGACAGCTGCGATGAGCATAGGCGCGATTACGGCCTTGAACTGCATCTCCACATCGCCCGACGACATGAACGCGGCCGCGCCGAGAGCCGATGTGGCGAGGATTGAGCCGCAATACGACTCGTAAAGGTCGGCACCCATACCTGCAACGTCGCCAACGTTGTCGCCAACGTTGTCGGCAATAGTGGCCGGATTGCGCGGGTCGTCTTCCGGAATGCCTGCCTCCACTTTCCCGACGAGGTCGGCGCCTACGTCGGCGGCTTTTGTGTAGATACCGCCGCCTACGCGGGCAAACAATGCCTGTGTGGACGCTCCCATTCCGAATGTGAGCATAGTGGTGGTTATCACGCATAATTTAGAAGTAGGGTTCATAGCCTCTTCGGGTATGCAGTAATCAAGAAGCAGATACCAGAAAGAAATGTCCAAGAGTCCTAATCCCACAACAACAAGTCCCATGACGGCACCGCTGCGGAACGCCACTTTCAATCCTTTGTTCAGGGAAGTGCGGGCGGCGTTTGCCGTGCGGCCTGAAGCGTAGGTGGCTGTTTTCATCCCGAGGAATCCCGAAAGTCCGGAGAAGAAACCTCCTGTGAGGAATGCAATGGGCACCCATGAGTTCTGGATGTGGAAGCCGTATGCCATTATCGCGAAGATTACGACAAGGGCGAGGAATACATAGCTTACGATTTTGTACTGTTGCTTGAGATACGACATTGCCCCGGTGCGCACGTGTTCCGCTATTTTTCGCATCGTGGGCGTGCCTTCATCTTCTTTCTTCATCTGGTGGTAGAAGTACCACGCCAACACTAATGCCGCTATCGACGACAGCGGCACAAGCCAAAACAAGTTTGAGCTCATAGTTCTTTTTTCGTCTGTTAAGTTCTTATTAAGTTTGTAAATTTTTCATCAAAAGTATAGCTATTCGGCACAATAGACTACATATTGAAATATGTTGTATAACACATTTCGCCTTTTTTAGTCTTTCTTTAGGATTTATTCAAGAAAATAATATCTAATTTCGTGAAACGTATTTTTAGAAATTTATTCTTATGAGAAGATTATTATTGGTGTTGTCGCTATGTGTGGCAGCAATATCGGCTTTTGCCGCAACGGGTTATGAGAAGAAAGTGTTTGTGTCGGAGCAGGGTGACTCATTGCTTTACAGATTGCTTACGCCTGAAACATTGAAAGACGGCGAGAAATATCCTTTGGTAATATTCCTTCATGGAGCCGGTGAGCGGGGTGCGGACAACGAGAAGCAATTGGTCCACGGCGGACAGATGTTCCTTAATCCTGTGAACCTTGAAAGGTATCCGGCGTTTGTCTTGTTTCCGCAATGTCCGGAGGACGGATATTGGGCTTATGACGCGCGTCCGGAATCGTTCGAAAGTGGGAAAATGCCTGCCAATCCGGAATTGACACCTGTTTTCCGTGCTGTGAAGCAACTTATTGATTCGTACATCGAGCGTCCGGATGTCGATAAATCACGGGTATATATAATGGGCTTGTCGATGGGCGGAATGGGAACGTACGATATGGTCTGCCGTTATCCGGATATGTTTGCCGCGGCCATCGCCATTTGCGGCACGGTGAATCCTTCACGCTTGGCGTCGGCTAAGGACGTGAAGTGGCGTATTTTCCATGGCGATGCCGACAATGTTGTTCCTGTCGATGGGTCGCGCAACGCTTACCGTGCGCTGAAGGCGGCCGGTGCCGATGTGGAGTACATAGAGTTTCCCGGATGCAATCACGGAAGCTGGAATCCGGCGTTTTGCTATCCTGACTTCATGCAATGGCTCTTCAGCCAGCGCAAGGATTGACGGCGGGGAAACGGCAATGCCGCCTTGCAACCGTGTACGACTGACTTAATAACAGAGTGAATATGAGTACGGTGCTCAACGAAAGGACTTTATTGATAAGTAATCCGTTGTTGGCTGAATTGGGCTGCCATGCTTTGTCCGGCAAAATCCGTTTGTCCGGCGAGGAGACAAAGTTGTGTGTCAAGGCTAATTCCATAGTTGTTGATGATATTGGCAAGTTCGTTCAGGCAAAATCAGGAAGCCGCGAATCCGCAGATGGCCGCCTTGGCTGCGACGAATTGCTTGACGGCTTGAAATCGAACCGTGAATTAAAAGTGTTTCCGCCTATAGGTATAAGTCCCCAGCCCGGTAAACAAATGGTAGTCACGCTGTGGGATGGAAAACGGTGGAATGAGTTGGTTGGCGAGAAAGTGGAGATCTGGAGAGATTTACACGCTTGCGTTTTTGTAGGAGACGTGCTGTCAGAGCCGATTTACATAAAAGTTTATCTAAGCTATGATTCCGGCGCGGGAAAGGTGAACCGAGCGACAATGGCAAACCTGCATCTAACCCAAAACGATGAAGCAGTGAGGGAAAACTATTATGACCCTGTAATCAGTTACCGCTATACCGTAAAGTTCCCCGCAAAGCTGCTTTACTCGGTAGAAACTCTTGACAAAATCGTTATCCCGCCTGAAAAGTTCACGGAGCAAGGAGAATCACGATGGATGCCTGACAGCGTCCTGTTCGCTTCGCTGCGGCTCACAGTGGATTATGACAGGAAAATAATTTATGGGGAATATTGGGATGATGAGGATATGTTTCCTTGCGGACGGAGAACCTCCAATGGGTGGGAGGACAAATACCGTTTTCGAAAAGCCTTTTTTTACAAGTCATTTGATTTGATTTTCAGCCTTGAGGAATATATCGGCCGGTTGCCTGATTCTCTTGCGGCAATCGGCGGAATGGTGCGGCGTGGCGGGCAAGATGACGGCCTAAGCCTGAGCCGCAGCCTGACGGTTGAATTTGAGAAGGAATTGCCTTTCGCCAAAATCAATGAAATCCTGCAATTTGATTTGAGCGGTTCGGAATACTATTATTATGTATGATGGAATAAGCGGAGCCGCTGCAATCGTGAAAGTTGCTGCGGCTCCGCTTGTTATCATGTCAGAACCGGTAGCCTACGACGAATTGCGCTGAAAGGTTGTGCGACTTGGAGTCCTCTATCACGTTTGTCAGTCCGAAGCGTGTGTCGAGTCCGAAGATTATGCGTTTCACCTCGAAATTGATATTCACGCCCAATCCGCAGTCGAAGCGTTTCATTCCGGCATTGCCGTCCTCCACGCTGCCGAAAAGGTCAATGTCTTCTTCGATTGTCTGTCCTTGATATTCTACAGAGCCCTTGGCTTTTCCTCCTACTCCTAATGCCAAATACGGACCGACGCCGATTTGCATCTTGAAATCATTGTTGAGCGGAACGTTGACCGTTGCCATAACCGGCAATTCAAGATAGATGGGCTTTAATTTGGTTTCCGCTTCAATTCCGGATATGCTTTCTTTGTTTTTCGCTCCTAATCCGGTGAGGTAAAGGCCTGTCTGGAATCCCCAAACGTTTTCCAGCGGCACATCCAAGCCTACTCCGAGACGGTAGGAAAATTTCACGTCAGCCCCTTCCACATCCTTTCCGATGTAGTTCGACATTCCGATGCCGCCTTTCACGAATACGTCAACGTCCTGCGCCATTGCGTACGGCAGCGAAATAATTACGGCCGCCAGTAAAAGAAATAATTTTTTCATAGTGCTATGAATTTATTGTTTGATAAATAGTTGATTTCCGTGTCAGAACCGGTAGCCTACGACGAACTGTCCTGTGTAGTTTAGAATCTTGTCGGTGTAGGACTCTCCATACATATCTGTCCCTCGGGAGAACTTGAAAGCCCCGAAACGTGTGTCTAACCCGAAAATTATGTGTTTCACTTCAAAATTCAGGTTCAATGCCACTCCGGTGTCGAATCGTTTGAACCCAAGGTTGCCGTCATCGATGCTTCCGAATGTGTTGACTTTCTCTGATACGGAATGCCCGCCTCCAAGGTCGACAGAAGCGGTGTATTTCCCGCCCACTCCGACCGCAAGATAAGGGCCTGCCGCGAGCTTCAGCTTGAAGCGGCTGCCTAACGGAGCCGTGATTGTGGCCATAAGAGGAATCTCGATGTACAATTGGTTGATTGTCCCGTCAAGGTCGTAGGCCAATCCGGTGTCTCCGCTGTCCGCATCCATTTTCACACCGGCCGACGAGAAATATAACCCGGTCTCGAATCCCCAGATACCCTTTATGTGTTTTTCAAGTCCGGCTCCTATGCGGTAGGAAAATTTTGGGCAGGTCCCGCCTGAATCTTCGCCGTTCCAACTCGAGCCGCCTATTCCTCCTTTCACGAAGAAATCGACGTTTTGTGCAGTTGCAGAGAAAATCGACAATAGGGCAACTGCGGCGATAATTAGTCTTTTCATACTGACAGAATTTTAAAGTTTACACAAAAATAACAAATATTAAGTGGAACTGTTCTTTTGGAAAATATGTTTTACAACATATTCGAGTATGGGTTGTGCCGTTTTTGTGCATTTTGTTTGCTGTACTGCACAAAAAATTCTATTTTTGTGCAGTATAAATATTAAAACGTATGAAAAGCATTGTTTTGCAACAGAAAGAAGAACTGAAATATTTGATGTCGTTGCCATATCAACCGCGGAAACCGCTGGATGATGTGGGTGCTTATCTTGAATCTAATGTCATAAAACTCATAACCGGACCGCGGAGAGCGGGAAAGTCGGTGTTTGCTTTGCAGATGCTTTCCGGTCGTAATTTTGCATATTTGAATTTTGATGATTATTCATTGTTGTATAGTTTTGACGAAGATGCCGTGGCACAAGCTTTGTCGGAAGTTTATCCGGGATACACGCATTTGCTGCTTGACGAGGTGCAGAATTTGGATAAATGGGATATTTGGGTTGGAAAGTTGAAGCGGCGTGGTATGAATCTTGTGATAACAGGCTCAAATGCAAGGATGCTGTCAAGCGAGATGGCGACATTGCTTACAGGCCGTTATGTCGAAATAGAGATGCTGCCGTTCTCATTGTCTGAATATATGGCTTACCGTAAGGTTGATATTCATCCGCAATTACCTGACGGAAAAGCGGCATTGATGTTGGAAATAGAGTCGTATATGTGTGCCGGAGGATTTCCTGAAATTTCCAAGACGAGGGAAATAGCCAAGAGCTATGTGGGAGCGTTGTTCGATTCGATTGTGCTGAAAGATGTTGCAAGACGGTATAAGCTGCGCAAAGTGAATGAACTGTATACTCTTGCCGATTATTTGGTGTCGAATTATTGTAATCAACTTTCGTATAATGAAATGGCGGAATGGTTGGGCATAAGCAGTGTCAATACCGTGAAGAATTTCTGTAATTATCTGTCGGAGCCGTATCTGTTTTTTTATCTTCCCCGTTATAATAATAAACTCCGCTTAATGAAGAATGCGCCGAGAAAAATCTATGTCGTTGATAATGGATTTGTAAATGCCAGATCTTTTGAAGTCTCTGCTAATAGAGGAAGGCTCTTGGAAAATATGGTGTTTCTGGAGTTGCTCCGCCGGGGATATAAAGTTGGTGATTCATTGTTCTATTACCATACACGAAACGGCAGGGAGATAGATTTTGTGTTGCGTGAAGCCAATAAGGTGAAATCGTTGATACAGGTGTCTTATGATATTTCTATGAATAAAACTCGTGAGAGGGAACTGAAGGCTTTGGAAGAGGCTTCGTGCGAGCTTGGCTGTAATGATTTGTCAATTATTACGTGGGACAGTAAAGAAACGGTAGAATATGCAGGGCGGACTATAAAGGTACTTTCTGTCAGGGACTGGTTTTTATGACTGTTTGCGGGAAGTGGTACTGGCCTTGGTGGTGGGTCGCTGTGCCATAGAGGACGCTTCTGGTGGGGCAGTAGTGGTAGCAGGCGAGGCAGTTGATGCAATTGCCTTGCCATCGCGGGCGGCCGCCGTCCATCACGATGTTGCCGGTAGGGCAGACCTTTGCGCATTTTCCGCAGCTGATACATTTTTCCGTATCTGCACGGAACGGCCTGTCCGTCATTGTCCTCATAAATGCAGGATAGATTATTTTTGATTTCAGCCGGCTGAAACGGCCGTGAAAGGAGTGGTCACCGCGCTCGTGACGCTGTATCATTTTGGCGATTTCCGCTATTTTTTGCGGTGCGGCGTGCAATTTTGCAGTTGCTGTTTCCGGTTTGTCGGTGTCGAATCCGGGGAGCAGCACGTAAGTATTGGGCATGAAAACGGAATATCCTGCGTCGCCTTGCAGTCCGGTTTCCCTTATGCTCTTTTTCCATTGGCGGAATGTGAGCCCGCAGTCGTCGCCGCAGGTGCATGCCATATAGCAATAATTGCTTTCAGGAGCATAGCCGTCGAAACGGAGGCTTGCGGCCAACTCCGGCAGACCTTTTGGCATACCCCACGAATGCACCGGGAACACAAAGCCGATGGATTCGTGTTCAGACAGTATGAACCGGCTGTTTCCGCCGGAAAGCGTGCGCATGTCTATCAGGCGGTTGTCGCCGATAGAGGCTGCAAGCCGCTCGGCTACGTACCTGCTGTTGCCTGTGGCGGAAAAATAGAGTATCATCAGTGTACAGTTATCAGTGTCGCTCCGAATCCGTATTCCCGGAAAGAAGCGTCTTGCGCGTCGCAATTTTTGTATTTGTGTTTCAATTCGTCGAGCAAAGCCTTGCGCAGCACGCCTTCTCCTTTGCCGTGGATGAATATGATTTTCTGCCCTTTGTGGTGTATGTTCTCGTCCATCACGCGGCGGAATTCTTTCAATTGCACGTCGAGCATGTCTTTGTTCGACAGTCCGGCTGTGGTGTCGAGCAGTTCGTTGATATGCAGGTCTACTTCGATGATTTCGCCTTTCTTATGGCTGCCGGTGTCTTTGGTGACAGGCTTTTTCGCAGGTTTGTCGGCCGCTTTTTTCTCGCGCATGGCCTGTTCGAGCATTCCGCTGTCGATTACCATCGTGCGTTGAGGCACGTCGTTTTTCACGATGTCGAAGGCTATCACCGGCTTGTCGAAATACATATTTTCGTGGAAGCAGTGCATTTTGTAGAATTTGGTGGCATCCACCCTGAATTCCACGGCGGCCGGATTCTTCAGCTTGAATTCTTTGCCTTGTTTGAAGGCTACGTACTGCACGCATACGCGTTCCAGTTCCGTAAGGTCGTCGTGCGTCAGTTCTTCCAGCAATACCTGCATATTAGGCTCTACGATTCCGTTGTAGCGGGTTGTCCAGTTGCCGTCGCTGCCGCGTGAGGCGTAGACAATGTAGAGATAGTAATTGCTGTCGTTTACTATGTAGGAGTCGAATGTGGTGGTGTTCAGGTGTTTCACTTCTGCGGCCTCGTAGCCGAGCACCACGTTGAGTTTTTCGCCTTCAGCGGTTTCCTCTATGGCTTCTTGCTGTGCTGTGGCGGGAGCGGTTTCGGGTTGCTTTGCGTGTGTCACGGCCGGAGCCTCGTATTTGCTTGGCTCGTCGGAGCCGAATTTGCGTTTCGGCATCATGCCGCCGTCAGGGTCTACAACCACGCATTCTTTCACCAATACCGGTGTCTCGAATCCGTCCTCTTCCTCCACGTATGCCAATTTGCCTTCTATTCTTGTCACCTTCCCGCCGCCTGTGGCGTTGAGGTAGCGTACTATGTCTCCGACTTTCATATTGTTTCCGATTTTTACGGTTGCAAATTTACGCAATTCCGCTGTATTTTCAATCGGTCTCCAATGGCGGATTGATGAGGTATATTTTGCCGTATGAGCGTGTGAACGAGGTGTAGAGCCAGCGGTAGAAGTCGATGTTGCCATAGGCTTCCTCCGGGATGTATCCCATGTCGATGAACACGTTGCGCCATTGTCCGCCCTGAGCCTTATGGCAGGTCACTGAGTATGCGAACTTCACTTGCAGGGCGTTGTAGTACGGGTCTTCCTTCAACTTTTTGAAGCGTTCGGCGCGGCGGGGTATGTCGGCATAGTCTTCCAGTACGTTTGTGTAAAGCCGTTCGTTTTGCTCGCGGCTCAATGCGGGGGTTTCGGAATAGAGGGCATCGAGTATTATTTTTGCGTCGAGCTCGCATTTGTAGTCGGGAAATTCGAGCGTCACGTCGGCAAAGCGGAATCCGTACAATTCGGTTATGCCGGAAATCCTTTTTACGATAGCTGTGTCGCCGTTCGCTATGAAATCCATTTTTCCGTCGCTGTCCGATGCCCAATGGTAATTGTTCTTTGCCACGAGCAGCATGTCGCCGGTGCATATCTCGCTTTCCATATATAGCACACGTCCTCTCACCCCTTGGTTGTACATGACGGCGCGCTTGTTCGACCGCGTCACGATGATGGTCTCTTCTATGCCGTCCTTGCCGTAGCATCTGTCGATGGTTTCCGCGAGAAATTCACCGGTGATTGCTTCTATGTCGTCGTACTGTTTGACGTGTATTGCCGGCGGCATAAGGTTGCCGGACGTGATTATCTCGCGTATCATGGTGGCGTTTTGCAGTAAGCCTGAGCCGTGCCGCTGGCGTGCCACCTCGGTCAGCGTATAGCTGTAGACTGTCAGTCCGTAGCCGTGCAGCACTTCGGGCGACAATGCCGGGCTGTCGGCATAACCCACCGGCGGGAGCTGTGCCACGTCGCCGAGCAGTATCAGGCGGCACCCCTCGCCCTCGTACACGTATGTTATAAGGTCGTCGAGCAGCCGTCCTGTGCCGAACACAGCGTATTCGCCGGGATGGTTGGCTATCATCGATGCCTCGTCGACGATGAAATATGTGTTTTTGTAGTTGTTCCGTTTAAGGCTGAATGTCATTGCCTGAGGGTCGAACTTTCGGCTTTGGTATATGTGGTGGTGTATTGTTGACGCGCCGTGTCCGGAATATGAGGCGAACACTTTTGCCGCCCTGCCTGTCGGCGCGAGCAGTATGGTGCGTATGCCGGAGCCGGAAAGCGCGCACACTAATGCGCTGGTCAGCGAGGTCTTTCCCGTACCGGCGTATCCGTTGAGTACAAATGCCGGCCGTGGTTCGCTGTCGGTGACAAATTTGCAGAAAGCTGCCACCAATTCCATCTGTTGCGGATTGGGATCGTATGGCAGTTGCCTCAATATTTCTTCTCCGATGCCTGACATTGCCAAAGCCATAATTCGTTTAAATTTCCGTAAAGGTACTAAATTACGGTGATATTTTATAAAAAGCAAAGAGGGCACACTCCATTGAAAGCATGCCCTCTTGTCTTGTAAGTCCGTAGGTCTTATTCTACAATTAATTTTGTTGATTTTCCGGATGTGTTTACGATATAGATGCCTTCTTGCTTCACAGGAATGACGGTGTCTTTGCCGCTGTAGACAAGTTTGCCGTCTGTGGTGTAGACTTTTGCCGTTGTGGCGGATTCTGTTCCTGAAATATGGATTTCCATGTTTCCGCTCCATATTTTTATGGCATCATTGTCGATGGAATAAACGCCTGACGTTGTTTCCGGAATGAGGGTGAACTCAATTTTCCGGTAATTTGCATTGTTGGATTGTGTGTCATATTTATAGGTGGCTTCGCTCCCGGTAAAGGTGATGATGCTTCCCTCTATATTGCAGCCACTCCATTCAGAAGCTTTGTCTATTTCGAACCCATCCGCATAGAGTTGTGACAGATCGAATTTTTTATCCTGTCCTATCGCTACTGTCCTTTTCTGCCCTTTGATGCTGTAGAACGATATGGATGGGTTGTTGGCGAGGTCGAGTGCCACCAGATGGTTGTTTGCGCAGGTGAGGCTGGCGAGTTTCATGTTGGCCGAGAGGTCGAGTTTCCGCAGCTTGTTGTTCTGGCAGTTGAGTGTGGCGAGCTCGTGGTTCTGCGAAAGGTCGATTTCTTCCATTGCGCAGTTGGCGAACTGGAAGTCGTTGAGCAGCGGATTGGCGGTCACGTCCATTGCGGTCAGCTCCGTGTTGAACGAGCAGAGCAGTTTTGTCAGTTCCGGATTGTTGGCCGTGTTGAGGTATGTGAGGTTGTTGAATGAGCAGGTGAGCTTGCCGAGCTTCGGGTTTTGGGATATGTCGAGGGTAGCCAGTCCGCATTCGCTGCAGTTCAGCTCATACAGTTCGGGATTGCTGGAAAGGTCGAGTTTCCCTATAGTCAGCCTGTTGCATAACAGAGTCTCCAATGCTGGGTTGCCGCTCACGTCGAGGGCCGTGATTTGGTTGTGGTTGCAGATTAGCGTCTTCAGTGCGGGATTTCCGCTTACATCGAGAGAGGAAATTTGATTGCTGTTGCAAGTCAGGGATTCCAAAGCTGCGTTTTCCGGCACGTCGAGTGCGGTCAGCTTGTTGCTGCTGCAATCGAGTTCTTTGAGCGCGGCCAGCCCGGAAATGCCGATTTTCTGCATGTTGTTGCTTTTGCAGCTCACTTTTTCGAGCGACTTGTATTGGCCGAGGTCGACAGTGGAGAAGTTGTTGCTGTCGAAATCGAGATCCTTCAGCTTGGTGTTCTTCGACAGGTCGAATTGCGAGAGATTGTTTCCGTCGCAGTATAGTGTCTCCAATTCTGTGAAGAACTCTATGCCCTTGAGGTCGGAAATGCCCTTGTATTGTATTTCGAGGGAGGCGGTGGCGTCTATCTCCTCTTGTGACAGCAGGTTGTCGTCGTCCTTGTCGATGCGGTCAAGTACGAACTGCCTGAATTTCGCGTCAGGGAAATTAGTCTTGTCGATAGAGATACTTTGAGCCATTACCGCCAAAGGCAGGAGCATTGCAGATAAGATGTAGTAAAACTTTTTCATGCTTTTGCGATATTTGGTTAATAATATCGCAAATTTAAATTTGTTTTATAAGAAAAAACTGAATCTAAATTCAGAAATTGAAATTGACGCAGGCTTGTGATATGCAGAATGTTTCCATTTGCCTTTGTCCTACGGCTGAAGCCGCAGGCAGTCTATACGCAGTCTGCAAGGTTGTATTGCAATGTATTAGCGTGGCAAGTCTTTCAATCCTTATATTGGGCTAATGTCATTTACTTATTGTCTTTTGCGTAACGTCTTCTTAGTTTGCTCAATGTTTGCGGTGCAATGTCCAAGTAGGCGGCAATATATTTTAGTGGTATTTCTCGTATCATTTCTATCGGGCGCATACGCATGAACGCGCGGAATCTGTTGTATGCGTCGCCGCATCCGGTGTAGGAATAACGGCGTTCCAAGCAATATAGCTCCTCTTCGGCCAGCAGCCGTCCCCAGTTTGCAAGCTCATGGTGTTTTAAGAATAGCGATTCAAGGTCGGCATATGATATTTTGTATAATTGCGCGGGGGTGATGGCTTCGATATTTCCTATGGCCGGTAGTTTTTTGAAAACAGAATGCATCGAAGCTACTGCATCTCCCTCTGTTGCAAACCATATTATATCTTCTTTTCCATCTTCAGAATTGTGGAAACAGCGCAATATGCCGCTTCTGAGGAAAAACACATAAGGGCAGTAGTTGCCTTCCTTGATGAGTGTCTCTTTCTTTTTCAAGGAAATTTCACAAATGTGTGCGCTTATCTCTTTTATTGCGGCATCGCTTACCGGAGCAATCTCACGTATTATTTCAGGAAGGTCTTTCATATAGTATGAGGCGTGTTTTTGCTATGGCAAAATTACAAAAAAAGCCGTGAAATATTTGCCGTGATTCTGCTGATTAACGCAATCGAGATTGAGAATTAGGGAATTATGAGAAAATCTCGCTTATTAAAGATGCAAAAATCTGATGCGAAAAGACAGATGTGGCATTTTTTGTCAAATGTAAAACGGAATGAGAGTGGGAACCCATACCTTTGCATACACAGTTTACATGTTGTCAAATTAAAAAGAAAGCCGTATGAACTGGATTATTCTGATAGTTGCCGGATTCTTTGAGTCCGGCTTTGCTTTTTGTTTGGGGAAGATGAAAGAAGTGTCAGGCACCGAATGGTATCTTTGGGGTGCCGGTTTCCTCGTCAGCCTTGCGCTCAGCATGACGCTGCTTGCCAAGGCGGTGCAGACACTGCCCATCGGCACAGCCTATCCCGTGTGGACGGGTATTGGAGCGGTGGGTACGGTCGTGCTTGGTATCGTGTTTTTCCATGAGCCGGCATCGTTTCTCCGGCTGTTTTTCATCACCACGCTGATAGCCTCGATTGTGGGATTGAAAATGGTGTCACATTAAACCTTGCCGCGTATGGATTGGATAGTCTTGATTATCGCCGGATTGTTTGAAACGGCTTTCGCCTTTTGTCTTGGCAAGATGAAAGGCAAGAAAGGCAGGGCATACCGTCTGTGGTCTGCCGGTTTTGTGGTGTGCCTCGTTGTCAGCATGTGGCTGCTTGCCATTGCTGTGCAGACATTGCCCATCGGTACGGCCTATCCCGTATGGACTGGCATCGGAGCGGTGGGTACGGTTTTGCTCGGCATCGTATGTTTCCACGAGCGGGCTTCTTTTGCCCGCATCTTCTTCATGACTACGCTGATTGCTTCTATTATTGGTTTGAAAATGGTTTAACAACAAAACTATATGTTTAGAGAAATGCGCCGTAAGCGGCAATTATTGCCAACCGAAGAAAGCGTTTCCATCCTCGAAAAGATGACGAGCGGGACGTTGGCTCTACATGGGGACGATGGCTATCCGTATGCAGTCCCTGTCAGCTATGTGTATGCAGATGGCAAGATATACTTCCACACCGCTGTGAAAGGGCATAAAGTGGATGCCATCCAGACGAACGGCAAGGTTTCGTTCTGCGTGGTGGAGCAGGATGACGTCAAGCCAGCCGAGTTCACCACTTACTTCCGGAGCGTCATCGCCTTTGGCAAAGCCCGCATTTTGGAAGACGGGAATGAAAAGCTATCCGCCTTGCGTTTGTTGGCGGACAAGTATTCACACGGCGAGGCGGGTATGGAGGCGGAAATAGCCAAAGGTTTCAATCATCTGCTGATGGTGGAAATCACGGTTGAGCATTTGACGGGCAAGGAATCTATCGAATTTGTGCTCTAATCCTGCTGAGGCTCGTCTGCGTGATGCCCAAATAGGTGGCGATGCTTCCTAACGGCAACCGCTGTAACAAATCAGGCTCTTTTCCCAACAACTCCTTATACCGTTCCGAGGCGATGGCCGACAACATGGAAATCAGTCTCTCCTCGGTGGCAAGCAACTCCATCTCCGCATAACGCCGCCCCCAATTGGCGATGTGCAAGTCTTCCGAAAACAGTTCTTTCAGTTTTTTCCTTTCCAATACGTACAAGACCGAATCTTCCATCAGTTCCATCGTCTCATATCCCGGCTCGTCATTCACATAACCTTTCATGGAAACAAGGGTCGCTCCCTCCTTGCCGACCCAAAAAGTGATTTCTTTCCCATCCACCAATGTATAGGCGCGGACAATACCTTTCTTGATGAAAAAGATGTTATTCTCCACCTTGCCGCTTTCCAGCACCCGGTATCCTTTGGGGTATGAAACTTCTGTCAGGCATTGCTGCAACCTGTCCAAAGAGGTGTCCGGCATGGCGTATCTTTGGTTGATGATTTCCTTTATATCCATAGTTAATTGCTGTTGTCGGTATGCAAAATTATGAAATAGCACACGGAAACGGTAATGAACGGCTGTTTTTTGTCAAATGTAAAAAACGTTTTTGCCAAATGCGAAAAGCCGTCAGGGATTGCTTGCTTACTTTTGCACCCGAATTTTAATAAACCATAGGTATGAATTGGATAATCTTATTATTGGCAGGATTGTTTGAGGTGAGCCTTACATTCTGTTTGGGGAAAACGAGAGCGGCGTCAGGGCTTGCGTTTTATCTGTGGGGTAGCGGCTTCTTGGCTTCTACGGTATTGAGCATGGCATTGCTTGCCAAAGCGGTTCAGACTTTGCCTTTGGGAACTGCATACGCCATTTGGACAGGTATCGGAGCAGTCGGCACGGTCTTGATAGGAATATTCGTTTTCAAGGAACCTGCCACTCCCATCCGGCTTTTCTTCCTGTTCACACTCATTGCTTCCTTGATTGGATTGAAAGTCGTATCATATTGAGAGGAGGCGGAAAATGAAGTATGAATTGAGGGAGAATCAAGGCATTCCGGCACCTCTGCTGGCTTTGATGGCAGCTGCTACCGGACTTTCCGTCGCCAACTGTTACTACAACCAGCCTTTGTTGGGCAGCATGGCAAAAGACTTCGCGGTAAATGACTTTTCTGCCAGCATGGTAGCGACATTGACCCAGATAGGCTATGTGACCGGACTTGTATTTGTCATCCCACTGGGTGATTTGGTTTCACGAAAGAAGCTGATATTGACCAATTATATCGTTTCTGCGTGCGCCTTGCTTGCCATATCCCTTGCCCCGAACATCTACTGGGTGTGGGGCGCATCCTTGCTTGCCGGCGCATCTTCGGTCATGCCGCAGTTCTTCATCCCGTTGGTGTCTTACCATTCAGCACCTGCACACAAGGTGCGCAATGTGGGCATTATACAATCCTGCTTGCTCATAGGCATTCTCGGCTCGCGGGTCTTCAGTGGCTTTCTGGCTGATGTGTGGGGATGGCGTTCCGTCTATTTCGTGGCTTGCGTGTTTATGCTCGGATGTTTTCTGATGATTTACAAGATGCTGCCCATGCTGTCTGCCCGCTCTCAAGAAAGTTATGCAGGGCTGATGAAATCCTTGTTGCGTCTGCTTGCCAAATACCCGTACTTGCGTATCGCGTCGCTGAGGGCGGCATTGGCTTATGGCTCGTTCTTTGCGTTGTGGAGTTGCCTTGCTTT
>URQP01000028.1 GCA_900550025.1 uncultured Porphyromonadaceae bacterium
GATAACGCACGGAGACATTAACGGAATAGGCTACGAGGTGATTCTAAAGACATTAGGAGAACCTTTGATCTGCGACTTATGCACACCGATTGTCTACGGCTCATCACGCGCTATGTCATATCACCGCAAAGCGCTAAACTTGCCGAACGTGAATTTCAACATGGTGACAAGCGCGGAAGAAGCAGCCGACAATGTCAACAACCTCGTTGAAATCATCTCCGAAGAAGTCAAAATAGAACTCGGCAAACCGTCGGAAGTGGCAGGGAAAACGGCGTTCGCCGCACTGAAGCGCGCTACCGACGACCTGCGCAACGGCATAATCGACGTATTGGTCACAGCACCAATCAATAAAGACACCATACAAAGCGATGAGTTCCAATTTGCAGGACACACCGAATACCTCGAATCTGAAATCGGGGAAGGTAACAAATCGCTGATGATACTCTGCAACGACAATCTGAGAGTGGCATTGGTAACTACCCATCTGCCTCTTGCAAAAGTCCCGGAAGCAATAACAAAGGAAGCCATAATCGAAAAGTTGAGGATATTCGACGAGTCGCTGCGCAAGGATTTCAACATCCAAAGCCCGAGAATCGCCGTGCTTGCCCTCAACCCGCACGCCGGAGAGAACGGGCTGCTCGGCACAGAAGAAAAAGAAATCATCACCCCGGCCATCGAAGAAGCGTATGCCGACAAAATCCTATGCTTCGGCCCATACGCTGCCGACGGATTTTTCGGCAGCGGCGAATTCTCACATTTCGACGGCGTACTGGCCATGTATCACGACCAAGGACTCGCGCCGTTCAAAACCATCTCGATGGAAAGCGGCGTGAACTTCACCGCAGGGCTTCCTTACATACGCACATCGCCCGACCACGGAACCGGATACGACATCACCGGCAAGAATATGGCCAACGAAGAGTCTTTCCGTTCGGCCATCTATAAAGCCATCGACATATACCGCAACCGCGCACGCTATTACGAAATGCGCAAAAACCCGCTGCGCAGGCAATATTTCGACAAGAGCGGGGACAAAGAAGTGCTCGACCTTACAAAAGACGACAACGACGACACTACAGAAATAATCAACGACTGACACTATGCACTACGCGATAATAGCGGCGGGAGAAGGCTCCCGCCTTGCCCAAGAAGGAGTATCAAAACCCAAGCCATTAGTTGAAATCGACGGCGAGCCGATGATAGGAAGGCTTGTCGGCATTTTCACCCGGTGCAATGCTGAAAGCATCAGCATCATAGTCAACGAGCAGATGCACGAAGTGCAGGAATTTGTCAAAAGCCTCAACCCGGGCGTACCTCTGAATGTGGTTGTAAAATCCACGCCAAGCTCCATGCACAGTTTCTACGAGCTGTCGCGGGTAATGCCGGCCGGCAAATTCTGCCTAACCACAGTCGACACGATATTCCGCGAGGACGATTTCCGCAACTACATCAACGAAATGGAAAAAGACGACGGCTATGACGGAGTAATGGCCGTGACACCATATATCGACGACGAGAAGCCCCTCTACGTGGAAACCGACAAGGATTTGAACATCACGGCATTCAACGACAACAAGACTCCCGGCGTGAAATTCATATCCGGCGGCATATACGCGCTCAACGGGAAAGCGATAAGGATACTCGAAAAATGTATGGAAGAAGGCATGTCGCGCATGCGCAATTACCAACGCGCGCTAATCGCCGGAGGACTGCGCCTCAAGGCATTCCCCATCGAAAAAATACTCGACGTCGACCATGCCGGAGACATAGAGAAAGCGGAAAACTTCCTGAACGGAACAAACTAAACAAGAATACGACCACAAATGGCAGAAATAGTAATAGCCGGCATTATGAGGGCCGGAGCTTATTCACCCAACCACATAGGCAACGACGCGGCAATATTCAACGCTACAGCCGACCAATTACGCAAACGAGGATGCACCGTCAACGTCTATAGCGAAGAACAATTCAACAACGGCGATGTAAAGGAACAGATAATCCTTAATATGTGCCGCGAACAAAAATCCATAAAGCTCCTGCAGCGGAAAGAAGACGAAGGATGCATAGTCATCAATTCAGGCTACGGAATCGAGAACTGCACCCGCGAGCGTATGACACGTATCCTGCTTGGCAACGGCATCCCATATCCCGACAGCATAATCGTCAATACCGACGAGGCCGTAATAGGCGAGCTGAAAAAAGCAGGAATAAACAACTGCTGGATAAAACGTGGCGATTTCCACGCCATGCACAAAGAGGACGTAAGCTACGTGCGGCATGCGGAAGAAGCGCAGGAAGTGCTTCAGGAATATTTCTACCGCGGCATAAAAAGAGCCGTAATCAACCGCCACCTTGTAGGCGACCTGATTAAATTCTACGGAATGCACGGCTCGCCTTTCTTTTTCTGGTTCTATCCGTTCGATGACGGACACAGCAAATACGGACTTGAGGCAATCAACGGGAAATCGAAAGGCATCGACTTCGACATCGACTATCTGAAAGAAATCTGCCATAAAGCGGCGGAGGCACTCGACGTGAAAATCTACGGAGGCGACTGCATAGTTTCACCTGAAGGAGAAATACGCATAATCGACTTCAACGACTGGCCAAGCTTCGCCCCATGCCGCAACGAGGCCGCGCCGTTCATTGCAAAATGTGTGCTCAACACCATAAAGGAAAAGGCAGGAAAGCTAAGAAAATAACGCTCCAAAGCGACAGACATGAAAATCAACAATAAAGAAATCTCATATAAACAGACATTAAAGTCGATGGACACCGAAGAGACCATCGACCTCGTATTCTACCGCCCGATAGGCTTTATGTGGGCCGTGATATGCGCAAAATTAGGCATCAAGCCCAACGCCATCACCATCGCGTCGATATTCATAGGCGTGGCGGCTGGAATCCTTTTTTATTTCGACGGCGATTTATTGTGGCTCAACTATATAGGCATCGTCCTGCTAATCCTCGCCAACTCGTTCGACAGCGCCGACGGACAGCTTGCCCGCATGACCGGGCAATATTCGCGCCTCGGACGCATACTCGACGGATTGAGCGGCGACTTCTGGTTTGTGGCTATATATTTCGCGATATGCTTCCGCGTCGACGGAACGAGTGAATTCTTCTCCCAATATCCGTGGCTGATATGGGCAATCGCCATCATAGCCGGGCTAAGCCACGCAAAACAAGCGGCTATGGCCGACTACTACCGCCAGTTCCACCTCTATTTCCTCAAGGGGAAAGAAGGCAGCGAGCTCGACAGCGTAGACCAATTGGACGAGGCCTACCGGCAAATCCCATGGAAAAGCAATTTCTGGAAAAAAGCGACGGCATTTTTCTACCGCAACTATACGGCAAATCAGGAGGTAATGACACCAAACATGCAGAAATTGCGGCGTAAATTAAGGGAAACATTCGGCAACGAAGGAGAACCTTCCCAACAATTCCGTGACGCTTTCCGCGCACAAAGCAAGCCGCTGATGAAATACACCAACTGGCTGTCGTTCAATCTGCGCACAATAGCCTTGTTCGCGGCCATACTGTCACAGATGCCGTGGCTCTATTTCGCTTTCGAGATTGTCGTGCTCAACGCCATGATGGTCTATATGATGCACCGCCACGAAAACATCTGCAAAACAATGACAAAAGAATTGGAAGATGGAAAATTTAAAAGGAATTAAAGGGATTATCTTCGACTATGGCGGCACCATCGACAGCCATGGCGACCATTGGAGCGAAGTGATATGGGACGGCTACCGCGAAAACAACGTGCCAGTGACAAAAGAACAGTTCCGCGAATGCTACGTATTCGCAGAGCGCGAATTGGCACGCACACGCCACATACTGCCCGGACACAATTTCCACGACTTGTTGCTGATTAAAATGCGCATCGAGCTTGGCAACCTTTCCGGCAACAACCTTTTGCCGGCAACTTACGACACCGAAAACGCGGCACAAGCAATAGCCCTGTATTGCTACGACAGGGCACGCCAGTCGGTAGAGGATGCCCGGCCGACGCTGGAACTATTATATAATAGGTATCCGATGGTGCTCGTCAGCAATTTCTACGGAAACGTCGAAACAGTGCTTGCCGATTTCGACCTCCGCAAGTATTTCAATTCAATAATCGAAAGCGCCGTAGTAGGAGTACGCAAACCCGACCCCAAAATATTCTCGCTCGGAGTGGAAGCGCTCGGACTGCAACCAGAGAATGTGCTTGTGGTAGGCGACAGCTACGCAAAAGACATAGTCCCGGCCGAAAGTATCGGATGCAAAGTGGCTTGGCTAAAAGGTAAAGGATGGACAGAAAAGGAAGACGCGATTACGCACCCTTGCATCATCAGAAATTTAAGCGAGATACCCGACAGCCTCGTTTAATCTCGTTAACACAAACCACCCGACAAGCCACAATAATTAACACGCATTAATTGTCGCAGCCTATTTTTACTAATATTTTGCCTTTATAGGACAGATATTTAATTATTATTTTTTTTGTTATATAGAAAAAGGAAGTACTTTTGACACGCCAAATATAACAAAAACGTAACAACGAAATAATTATCTGAAAATGGAAAATTGTAAAGTAAAAAAAGCAGAAGGCAAATTAGGCGTTCTCGTCGTAGGTCTCGGTGCTGTCTCGACAACATTCATGACCGGAGTGCTTATGGTTCGCAAAGGTTTGGCAAAGCCTGTCGGCTCAATGACCCAATACGACAAAATCCGTGTAGGACGTGGTGAGAACAAGAAGTATCTTCATTATAATGAAATCGTCCCGATGGCAGACCTCAACGATATGGTATTCGGCGCATGGGACGTTTATCCGGCAAACGCATACGAATCGGCCATCAACGCCGAAGTATTGAAAGAGAAGGACATCAACCCGGTAAAAGACGAGTTGGTAAAAATAGTCCCGATGAAAGCGGCATTCGACCACAACTACGCAAAACGCCTCGACGGCGACAACGTAAAGCAATGCAAGGACCGTTGGGACATGGTAGAACAGATACGTGCCGACATCCGCAACTTCAAGGCCGCAAACAACTGCTCACGCCTTGTCGTGCTTTGGGCGGCTTCTACTGAAATATATGTACCGGTAGACGAAAAAGTCCACGGCTCACTTGCCGCTCTGGAGGCAGCGATGAAAGCCGACGACAAAGAGCATGTCGCACCTTCAATGTGCTACGCCTACGCAGCACTTTCCGAAGGAGCTCCTTTCATAATGGGCGCGCCTAACACTACGGTCGACATACCGGCAATGTGGGAACTCGCAGAAAAGACAAAGATGCCAATCGCAGGCAAAGACTTCAAGACCGGACAAACTTTGGTAAAATCAGGTTTCGCCCCGATTATAGGCACACGTTGCCTCGGATTGTCAGGATGGTTCTCTACAAACATCCTCGGCAACCGCGACGGTCTCGTACTCGACGAGCCGGCCAACTTCCACACCAAGGAAGTCAGCAAACTTTCTACTTTGGAATCTATACTCGTTCCGGAAAACCAGCCGGACCTCTACAATAACTACTACCACAAAGTACGCATCAACTACTATCCGCCGCGCAACGACAACAAGGAAGGATGGGACAACATCGACATCTTCGGATGGATGGGCTACCCGATGCAAATCAAAATCAACTTCCTCTGCCGCGACTCAATCCTCGCAGCACCGTTGTGCTTGGACCTCGTATTGCTCAGCGACCTTGCGGCACGCGCCGGACGCTACGGCATACAACGCTTCTTGAGCTTCTTCCTCAAGAGCCCGATGCACGACTACACAGAAGGCGAAATACCAGTAAACCACCTGTTCCAGCAATATGTAATGTTGAAAAACGCATTGCGTGAAATGGGCGGTTATGAGGCCGACGAAGAAATTGATTAATAATCAACCCATAAGTAAAAACGAGGGCGCATTTTCACACTGCGCCCTCGTTTTTTTTACAAAAAAACCCTACAAAAGCGGCTGGATAGTTAAAAATAGCTATAAATATATTTTTTACCACCCGGACACTTGCACAATAAAAAACAAGGTTATACTTTTGTACAGTTTTTCATGGTATTGGATTTTAAGGTAAGAGAGGTTATTTATCGTGAGATAAGTAATCTTTTTTTATTTTACCCCTATAAAAACAGCCAAATATGTTGCATAACATATAAAATCTTTATGCATTCGTCCATTTTTACCACTACATTTGCAATACCAAAAGCAATCAGTAGTGTTTTCCATTATTGTCGGATTCCTTAACCGATGATAATGAGAGAAAATGGATAGATGTAATTAGTTGTTGTTTATTAGCAATGGATTGAACAGGCAGGAAACGACGTGAAGTTGTATTCCTGCCTTATTTTTCCCGCTACACTCCATAAGCGGCAAAAATCTTTGACATTCGGTCAAGAGTAGCTATTTTTGCAAGAAATTAAAAGAAATGGCAAAAACGCATATATGCCCGATAGGTGTGTTCGACTCCGGATACGGCGGTTTGACCATACTGTCGGAAATCAGGAAACTGATGCCCGAATACGATTATCTGTATCTCGGCGACAATGCCCGCGCGCCCTACGGCAGCCGCTCATTCGAGGTTGTCTACCGTTTTACGCTGCAAGCCGTGGAGCATCTTTTCTCGCGTGGATGCCGGCTGGTAATCCTTGCCTGTAACACAGCATCTGCAAAAGCCCTGCGCACCATCCAGCAGAACGATTTGCCGAAAATCGACCCGGCAAAAAGAGTACTCGGAGTGATACGCCCTACCGTAGAAAAACTCGGTGAGCTGACGCACACAGACCACATTGGCATACTGGGAACTATGGGCACCATACAAAGCGGGAGCTACACTATGGAAATCGAAAAGATGTATCCCGGCTACCATGTCTATGGGCAGGCCTGCCCAATGTGGGTGCCGCTTGTGGAATATAAAGAAGCCGACGGAAAAGGCGCGGATTATTTTGTCGAGAAATACATCAACGAACTGTTCGCCCAATCAAAAAATATCGACACCGTAATACTCGGCTGCACCCACTACCCCCTGCTATATCCCAAAATAGAAAAATATATGCCGCATGGCGTAAATATAATAAAACAAGGCCCGATAATAGCGGAAAGCCTGAAAGACTACCTGCACCGCCACCCGGAAATAGAGACGGCATGCTCCAAGCACGGACAATGCCACTACCTAACGACGGAAGCGTCAGGCAAATTTTCCCCGATGGCGTCAATTTTCCTCGACGAGCCTGTAGAAGCCGAAGAAATCACACTGACTTAAACAAAAACATGACATAAATGGACATCAAACATCTCATCTTAATTGCAGGAATCGTCCCTGCCCTTTCCTTGGCATCGTGCGACGACAACGAGCCGGACAACAAAGTAACGACAGATTTAGCGTCAATCGAGACCGGATACGACGGAAACGGAATCTGGGAAGACTGCCTCAATGAGGACAGCAAAGAAATAGTGTGCAACGGAATCAGCTTCTCGCGCAGCGTCACTCCAAGCCCATACGGCACATACTGGAGCGGATTCTGCCTGAGCCGCTCTTCCGACGTGACCGACTACAGCGACGGCAACTGGCTCGACCACCAATACGACGTGATGGGCGGAGGCGGTGTTTCCGGCAAGGGCACACCATTCCTCATCGCATACTGGAACACTATGGACAGCCCGGAAACCCCGTCGTTGAAAATATCGCTCGCCGACGGGTCGGCATTCGAGGCGGAATCGGTGTATATCAACAACACCACCTACGGCTACTATGCCATGGCAAAAGGCACCGCCTTCTCCAAGAAATTCGAGCAAGGCGACTGGTGCAAAGCAATTTTCCACGGGATGGCCGAGCGCATTAACGACAAGGGAGAGATTGAATACTACGAAACAGGCACAGTGGAATATTATCTCTGCGACTTCCGCGGCAGCGGTGAGTCATGGATACTGCCATCCGCATGGGAAATGGTCAGCCTCGAACCGCTCAACGCCGGCGGCAACGTAAGTTTCATCTACCTCACAATGGAATCGAGCGATACAGGAGTATGGGGTATGAACAACCCCGCCTACTTCGCAATCGACCGCCTCACCATCCGCCTGACAAAGTAAAAGCACAAAATCCCTTCATCTCACAATGCGATAGCCATAAATCAAATTTAACTGACAGGATTGCGTTGTTTTTGAAAGTTTTCTGTAAGTTTGTAGTATTGAAAAAACTAAACATAAAAAGATGAAAGATACAGTCAAGAATCTGGAGGCATTGCGCGGAATGATGCGCAAATACAAAGTTGATGCCACTATCATACCGGGCACAGACCCGCACCAAAGCGAATACATAAGCAACCATTGGAAACTGCGCGACTGGGTGAGCGGCTTCACCGGCTCGAACTGCCGTAGTCACTCTCGACGACGCGGGACTATGGACCGACTCGCGCTATTTCCTGCAAGCCGAAATAGAACTGCAAGATTCCGGTTTCACAATGTACAAGGAAGACGGCGGAAACGACCCTACAGTCAACGAATGGCTCGCAAAGAATATGAAAGAGGGCGACGTGCTGGCCGTCAACGGCAAACTTTTCTCGCTCGTGCAGGCCGGAAGGCTTGAATCGTTCTGCGGAGAGAACGGATTCCGTTTTGCCGCCGATTTCGACCCGTTCCCGGCAATCTACACCGACCGTCCTGAACTACCGCTCGGTAAAATATTCCTACACGAGGAAAAATATTCAGGAGAGAGCACGGAAAGTAAAATCAACCGTGTACTCGAAGCATGCCGCCGTCACGGCGCTGACGCCACACTGCTTTCGGCATTAGACGAGGTGGCATGGACTCTCAACATTCGCTGCAATGACGTTGATTTCAATCCGGTCGCCATATCCTACGCTTTCATTTCCGAAAAAGAAAGCGTACTGTTCATCGACGAGCGCAAGGTTGACGATGCGGAAAGGAACGCATTGAAAGAATTCGGGATAAAAGTAGCGCCTTACGACTCGTTGGAGCAATTCCTTGAGAAAGCCAAAGGAATGACCATACTGCTCGACCCGAACAAGACAAGCGACACCGTGGCACGCTGGATTGTCAGCTGCCCTACTGTATATGCCGCGTCACCGGTGGCATTGCTGAAAGCCGCCAAGAACGAAGTGCAGATAGAAGGCGTAAGAAAAGCGATGGAGCGCGACGGCGTTGCCCTTATCAAGCTATATATGTGGATTGACAAGAATGTCCCGACAGGGAAGGCCACAGAAACCGACGTGGCGAAGAAAGCCGTCGAATTCCGCTCGGAAAGCCCGCTCTACCGAGGGGAAAGCTTCGGGCTGATTGCCGGTTACAAGGAACACGGCGCAATCGTACACTACGAGCCGACGGAAGAATCCGCATCTACACTCGCCAACGACGGACTGCTGCTCATCGACACCGGCGCGCAATACCTCGACGGCACGACCGATATCACCCGCACAATCGCGCTCGGTACACCGACAGAAGAGGAACGCCACGACTACACGCTCGTGCTGAAAGGCCACATCGCCCTCGGTTCGGCAATCTATCCCGCAGGGACACGCGGCAGCCAGCTCGACGCTCTCGCACGCCAATTCCTCTGGAAAGAGTGCAAGACCTACTGGCACGGCACCGGACACGGCGTGGGACACTTCCTCAACGTACACGAAGGACCTCAGAACTTCCGCCTCAACGAAAACCCGACCGTTCTCGTTCCGGGAATGATTACATCCGACGAGCCGGGAGTTTACCGCACCGGCAAATACGGAATCCGCATCGAGAACCTCGTCCTGTCGCGCGACTACAAGCACACCGAAGAATTCGGCGACTTTATGAATTTCGAGGTGCTGACGCTGTTCCCCTACGACAGCAAACTGATTGACCTCAGCATGCTTTCAGACGAGGAAATCGCTTGGATAAACAATTATCACGAAACCGTGCGCGAACGCCTCACGCCCTATCTCAACGATGAGCAAAAGGCATGGTTGAACGAAAAGACTAAAAAACTGACAAGATAATATGGCAATTATAAGACCTGTAAGAGGATTTACCCCTAAGATAGGAAAAGACTGCTTCATCGCGGAAAATGCCACCATCGTAGGCGAAGTGACGATGGGCGACGAATGCAGCATCTGGTTCAACACCGTACTGCGCGGCGATGTCAACACTATCACCATAGGCAACCGTGTGAACATTCAGGACGGCTCCGTACTCCACACACTCTACCAGAAATCGACGATAGAGATAGGCAACGACGTGTCGGTAGGTCACAACGTCACAATCCATGGCGCAAAAATCTGCGATTATGCACTTATCGGTATGGGCTCCGTGCTGCTCGACGGCGTGGAAGTGGGCGAAGGCGCGATAGTGGCGGCCGGAAGCGTGGTCGCACCGAACACAAAAATCGGCGCGCACGAGTTGTGGATGGGCGTACCGGCCAAATTCAAGAAGATGGTCGACCCGGCACAAAGCAAGGAGATGAACCAAAAAATCGCCCACAACTATCTGATGTACTCCAAATGGTATGAGGAATAATTAATAGTAGTTTTTATGTATGGATAATGATAGTTGGGCCAGCAGTGATGCTCGCTCAACTTTTTTATCAACCTTACCTCACAGGGGGCATCGGAGGAATCGGCGGCCCGATAGTAGGATTTCCACTGTTGTAGTATCGCCCGTCGTTCACCCACTCATCAATCATAACACCAAGAAGCCGCCCGACATCGAGCCCGATTTTGGCTCCATTGTTCAGCTTGACATACGGCGCGGCAATAGGCACTGTCTGCCAACGCCTGCTATAAGCGTCATATTCCCGGCTGACACCCAAATCCATTCCGAAACGCTCGCCAAACTGCATATCGGCAAACACACCGTATTTTGAAGTGCCAATATAGGGCAGCATAGCCGGAGAATAATATAACGATTTTCTGTAATACTGCCCGAACACATTGAAAGAAAGCCGCTCGTCGACCCTGTAAGTCAGCATTCCACTGACACCATAATTCGTGTCCAATCCTCGGAAAGTGCGGTATTTCTCGGCAGTAACGCTTCCGGAGAGCGTAACTTTCCCGAAATCCTGCGTTACAGAAAACGACCCCGTCTCCACCGCCATCAATCCGGGAAAAGTCGTATGGGAGGCACCCGCATATACATATCCAGTATCCCAACCTTTCACAACGGCATTGCCGCTATAATCATAGGAATACGGATTACGGTCGAACACAAAATGCGGCTTATAAGAACGGGCTGACAATGAAAGCCTGAAAACATTCAAATCGAACTCTTTGGCAACCGCCGTGCTATCGGCAAATTCAAGAGCGGGCATTTCCAAACCATAGCCTTCCACCTTACCGGAATTCAATTCCAGCAATCCCCCATCCAGAGCATACCCGGCTTCCTGCGCAAGAGCGGAAATGCCGGGAAGGACAAACATCAAGGCGCCGCACCGCGCCATATTGGCTATCCATTTCATATAAAGAAAACAAATATACAATTTTATTTGTTCGCCACGGAAAATCCGGCAAAAAACATTTACTTTGCAATAACAATAACAAAAACGTTTATGAAATTCATATCTTGGAACGTCAACGGGCTACGCGCCTGCAACGAAAAAGGATTTGCGGAGGCTTTCAGGCAACTCGACGCCGACTTCTTCTGCCTGCAAGAAACAAAGATGCAAGCCGGACAGCTCGACCTGCAATTCGAAGGCTACGAATCGTACTGGAACTATGCCGAGAAAAAAGGCTATTCAGGCACGGCAATCTATACACGCCACAAACCACTGAACGTGACCTATGGAATCGACATAGAGCATCACGACAAGGAGGGGCGGGTGATAACGATGGAAATGGAAGATTTTTTCCTTGTAACGGTATACACGCCAAATTCTCAAGACGGACTGAAACGCTTGGACTACCGCATGACGTGGGAAGACGACTTCCGCAACTACCTGCTTGAATTGGACAAGCGGAAGCCTGTGATAGTATGCGGCGACCTCAACGTGGCACACAAGGAAATCGACTTGAAAAACCCTAAGACAAACCGCAAGAACGCCGGATTCACCGACGAGGAGCGTGAAAAATTCTCCACTCTGCTCGACTCCGGATTCACCGATACCTACCGTTACTTCTATCCCGACCGCGAAGGAGTGTACTCGTGGTGGTCGTACCGCTTCAAGGCGCGCGAGAAGAACGCGGGCTGGCGCATCGACTATTTCGTCGTGTCGAACCGTCTGCGCGACAAATTGGAGAAAGCCGACATCCACACAGAAATATTCGGCTCGGACCACTGCCCGGTGGAAGTTGACATCAACCTTTAACCACCATGTACGAAGAAAGGATACAACGCGCAATCGACAATTTCATGAGAGGCTACAGTTGCGCGCAATCTGTCACAGCCGCCTTTGCCGACCTCTTCGGCATGGATACTGAACTCGCTCTGCGGGCATCATCGTCGTTCGGGGCAGGAATCGGACGTATGCGCCTCACTTGCGGCGCGGCTTGTGGGATGTTCATGCTCGCCGGATTGCTCACCGGCAGCACCGACCCGGCCGACCGCATCGGGAAAGGCAGGAACTACGCCGTAGTGCAACAGCTTGCCGGACGGTTCAAAGAGGAAATGGGCTCAATCACATGCAGCGAGATTTTAGGACTGCGGAAAACCGCTCCTACGCCGCCCATGCCCGACGAGCGGACAGCGGAATACTACCGCAAGCGTCCATGCGTAAGGACAGTAGAAACGGCGGCGCGAATCTTCGCCGAATACCTCACCGAACATGAATCGCAAAAGCAAGAGGGCAAATAAAAAAATGGCGTGACCCGAAAAAGCCACGCCATTCCAAAAACAATTAATTATGAAACGATTTATTTTTCTTCCGAAGTAAACAATTTATTGAACTCGTCGACCGAAACGGCTTTCTCCTCGACTGTCACATTGTCCTTAATCGCAGCGAACAACTTATCGTCTACCGCCTTGTCAAGCAAATGCTGGCGGTATTCTTTGTTATCAAGGAAATCCTTGGCATACTTTTCGATATATTCATCCGGCACATTCGCCATGCCATACTGTGCGAACTGCTGCACGGCAAGCATACGCGCCTCTCTCTTAAGGTCTTCTTCTTCCACCTTAACACCAAGATTCTTGGCAGCCTTCTCCTTGATTAACTGCCATTCGGCGGCCGGACGCATACGGTCGTACTCGGCATCCACATTCTCGTCGTTAATCTTCTCGTTAGTCTTCTTGAGCCATTTCTTCAAGAATTCCACCGGCAATTCGAGCGCACCGACCTTCTCTGTTATGATGTTACGCGCGTCGATTGTGAAACGGTAATTGCTGTCGAGCTTCAACTGATTGGCAATCAATTCCCTCAATTTAGCAAAGTATCCTTCCTCATCCTTTACTACATCTTTTCCGAAAACATCATCGAAAAATTCCTGATTTTTCTCGGCAAGTTTCAATACGATGATTTCTTTTATAGTGAACTCAAAATCCGACTCCACATTCTCTGCCTGCTCCTTGTCGATATTGAGCATCGAAGCTACATCAGCGACATTGCCCTTACCGGCAGCCTTCGGGTTGAACACCACTTTGTCGCCGACAGCCTTGCCGATGAATTTGTCACGTTCTTCAGTCCCCGCAACATATTCCATCGAGATGATAGTGCTTTCTGCGGCAATTCCGCCTTCCTTCACGCTGCCGTCAGCGTTAAGTTCAGCAACAGAACCCTTTACAAGCGCGGTAGCGTCGACCTTGTCGCCCGGCACCTGCGAGCCATAGCGGCGAGCGTATGCCTCGTCCTGACGCTTTACCATCTCATCGTCGACCGTTATCGTATAATACGGAATCTTAAGCTCCTTATTGACATCGATATTGAATTCAGGAGCGAATCCCACTTCGAAGCTGAACGAATAGTCCTTCTGGGTGAAATCAACCTCTTTCGACTCATTTGCCGACAACGGCTCACCCAAGATGCTCAACTTATTATCGTCGATATATTTGAACAAGGCATCGATTGTCTCACGGTTGATTACATCGGCAAGGACTTGTTTCCCGAACATCTTGCGAAGCAAGCCTTCCGGCACTTTTCCCGCACGGAAACCGTCGATATGGTGTTTCTGACCGATAGCCTTAAGGTCTTTTTTCACTTTATCCTGATAATCCTGCTCTGCAAGCGACACTGTGATTACACCGCTCACATTGCCGGTCTTCTCCATCGTTACGTTCATAAGTCGTAGATTTTATTTTTAACTTTCTTTACTTTTCTGCTATACTCAATTTTTCAAGCTGCAAAATTACATCTAATTAAAGCGATTAACAAATTTGCCGTCACTTTTTTGTAACTTTGCCGAAAAATTAACTACCCGTGCCGTCACGTACATCCAACAAAGACATCTTCAGGCATGTCGATATCACTGTCGTCATAATCTATGCCATCCTTGTAGTCGCAGGGGCATTCAGCATCTATGCGGCGAGCTATGATTTCGACAATGCAAGCATACTTGACTTTTCCGAATTTTCAGGAAAGCAATTCGTATGGATTGCCCTGTCGTTTGCCATCGGCATAGCCATACTCTTGGTCGACGACTGGTTTTTCGAGACATACGCCTACCCTATCTACATAGCCATAACCCTATTGCTGATACTGACCATATTCATAGCGCCGAACATAAAGGGCTCGCACTCTTGGATTGTGCTCGGCCCCGTAAGCCTGCAACCGGCCGAATTCGCGAAATTCGCCACTGCCCTCGCGCTCGCCAAGCTGTTCAACGGATACAATTTCTCGCTCAACGCAAAACCGTCCAACTATTTCAAGGCTCTTCTTATAATCCTTCTTCCTGTTGTCATCATAAAATTACAGGACGAAACAGGCTCCGCTCTGGTATTCCTGTCGCTGTTCCTCGTGCTGTTCCGCGAAGGAATGAGCGGACTTATCCTACTGGCCGCCTTATGCTCGGTAGTGATATTCGTCGTGGCATTGAAATATTCGTCAATTGCCATTCTCGGCATTCCGGGAGGTGAATTCATCGTGCTTGCGCTTATCCTGCTGCTCATTCTGACAATGGTGCTGTTCTATTGCAAATCGGCAATCGCCACACGCAACATCCTGCTCATCTACTCCGCATGCGCGGCCGTCACCTCTATACTCTACGCCTTCGGAATCAAGCCCAACGGCAGAATCATAATGTATTCCACCATTGCCTTGACAATAGTCTACATAATCAGCGAGATGCTGAAAAGGGACGCGAAAAAGCTCCTCATCACCTCACTGTTCGCAATCGGCTCGATAGGATTCATGTACTCTACCACCACTGCCCTCGACAGTTTAGGGGAGCATCAGCAAATGCGGATAAAAGTGGCGTTAGGAATCGAGGACGACTTGCGCGGCGCAGGATACAACGTCAACCAATCGAAAATCGCCATCGGTTCCGGCGGACTTACCGGCAAAGGATTCCTCAACGGCACACAAACGAAACTGAAATACGTGCCGGAACAGCATACCGACTTCATTTTCTGCACCATCGGAGAAGAAGAAGGATTCATCGGGACAAGTGCCGTAGTGCTGCTGTTCGTGATACTGATACTGAGAATAATAAAAATAGCAGAACGACAGCACTCCGCTTTCGGGCGGGTATATGCCTATTGCGTCGCTTCTTATCTGATATTCCATTTCGGAATCAACATAGGGATGGTGATAGGGCTATGCCCCGTAATAGGCATCCCGCTGCCTTTCTTCAGCTACGGAGGCTCGTCGCTGTGGGGATTCACTATATTGCTGTTCATCCTGCTGAAAATCGACGCCTCACGGACGGAATGGAACTATTGACCCATTAAACCAGCCACCGTGGCGACGAAATCGCCATCCGGCATATCGTATGGCAACCAATTGATTTTAATGCCGCGCCGCTCCATACCTCGGAACCACGTCATTTGCCGCTTTGCGAACTGGTGTATGGCTATCTCCAACAAAGCGACCATTTCATCATACGACAATTTCCCTGTCACATAATTAGTGACATATTTATATTCCAACCCATAATACACCAAATCGTCGGGCGACACACCCGATTCGACCAAACGCCGGACTTCATCGACCATCCCTTCCTCCAAACGGGCATGCAGCCTTTCGGTGATGCGCCTGCGGCGCGCTTCCCTGTCGATTGCCACGCCTACAACCACAGCGTCCTCCACAGGCTTAGGCTCTGTCTGCCTTTCCATTTCAGGATGCTCGGCATAATAAGTCTGTATCTCTATCGCGCGTATGGCCCTTTTTGCGGAATCCACATCGGTGGTGTTATGCAATGTCTTCATACGTTCCAGAATCGACGTGAGCTCCTCCAAAGTCTTACCTTCCAATGATTTCCTCAGCGGTTTGTTCTCCGGGACCTCGGGCAATGAAATACCTTTAAGTACTGATTCCACATACAGCCCCGTGCCTCCGCAGACCACCGGCAAATGCCCCCGCCCGCGGATGCCTGCCTCCGCCTCGGAAAAATCGCGCAGATATTCATAAAGATTATATTTATACCCCGGAGGGCAAATATCAATCAGATGGTAAGGGACACCGTCATATTCATCCAAATCCTTTCCTGTGCCGATATCCATCCCTCTGTAGATTTGACGCGAATCAGCACTTATAATCTCTCCGCCTGCCGATTTTGCGAACGCCACCGCCTTACGGGTCTTCCCCGAAGCCGTAGGTCCTGTTATGACAACCAAGCTGTTTTTCATACCGTTCTCAACTTAAACCTTCTACGTATCTATACCAAAGAGCCCTCAGCCAACGGAAAGGAATGTCCTTGTTGAACCGCGACAGCATCATCCAATGCCCGTCGTTAAAATCTATATTCACGCTACGCAATTCCGCTATGGTGAAAGGCGGGACATAGCCTTTCTCGCCCATCTTCCGGCGGCCTTTCGCATCATACAATTTGCTCGTTACCATAATGGTGTAAATCCTATGTATTTCCGAGCTTGCCATTTTTGAAAAGCTCCCGGCATAAAACGCCCGCTCTAACGCCGGTTTGTCGAACCATACGCCTGCCGTACCCGATGCTTTCTCAAACTTCTCCACGTCATCGCAACCATCGACAAAACAGAAATAATGCTCGATGCCGCGGCGTTTGACAGGATCAGAGCTACTGTAACACAACCTTACGGAATTAACAGGCAACGCGCCAAGCCGCTCCGTCATATAAGCGACAGCTTCTCCAGATGAAGCGCTTTCAGAATAACTTGTCACGAACTCAAAAGGCGTATCATATAATTTGCCGTCATTACGCTTCTGATAGTACACCTTATCCAAGCTGAAAACAACGACACGCACCACCTTAGTGCCGTCGGTAGGAGCCAAGCCGTCATAATTACGCACCCCTTCGCCACGCCGGTAGAATATGTCGATGATGAAATACCTAAAACCCAACACTGCACAATCGACCAAAGCGGCAATTATCGGGAAATAAATCAGCACTGCTTTGTCGAGCCTTGTCAATTCGCCATAACCGTCAAACAAAAACAAATAATACCCCCATTCCACAAGAGCGATGGCCAATGACCCGATTCCGACACGCCACAACAGATAGCGTATCTCCCTGAAATAAATATGTCCCAACGCCTCCCGCTCGTATGGCACACCATTGCGGAGTATGCAATCCACACAAAAAGTGTTTCTGACGTTACGTAGCTTCATCACTACCCACACAAGCAGCACCGCCACCGACAACAAAAGCATCGATAAATGAGGGAACAAGCGCAAAGATGCGGGATTGACATATGACAGCACCAAAATCGCCGCTACCGAAACGAACGTGAACAAAAGCAGCACCCGTGCTGTAATATACGGCAAAAACGCGCAATTCTCCGTACGGCTCTTACGGTTGCCCCTCACAAACGCAAACAACGCCAGCGACATCGCCAACGTCACGAACGGATAGACATGAGTTCCCGCCATGCTGCAAAGCAACGGAACTATCGACAGGGACATAATCCCTATTGAATAGTTCCGCCAAATCAGATACGGAGAACAGCTCGATATGTTACCGCAAAGTCTTCCTGTCACAACTAAATCTCTTTTTTCAGCCACGTGTCGAAGAAATCAAGTATCTTCGAATACAAGGCGAACCTTGTCTGGCAGCCATTGATATGATGGTTCTTATTAGGATAAACCATCATATCGAGCATTTTGTTCATCGCGACAGCTTTTGCTACATATTCAAAGGTGTTCGACGCATGCACGTTGTCGTCGGCCGTACCGGTAACAATCAGCAGCCGGCCTTCAAGATTGCCTATGCGGTTGATTGCGGAACTGCCCTCGTAACCCGACTCGTTCTGCTGCGGGGTACGCATGAACCGTTCCGAATAGATGGTATCGTAGAAACGCCAATCGGTCACCGGCGCCACGGCCACACCTGCGGCGAAATTATTGCCGGGCTGAGTCATAGCCATCAGCGTCTCATAGCCGCCGTAGCTCCATCCGAATATTCCTATCTTCGACGAATCGACATACGGAAGCGACGCTACATATTTAGCGGCCGCCACTTGGTCGATGCTTTCATATTTTCCCAATTGCTTGTACACTACCGAAGCGAACTCCTTGCCGCGGCCGCCCGTGCCGCGGCCGTCCACGCAAACTACGACATAGCCTTCCTGAGCGGCATAATGCAGCCAGTCGAGTTCCCACCGGTTGAGCACGAGCTGCGAGCCCGGCCCGCTGTACTGGTACATAATAACCGGATATTTCTTCGAAGCGTCGAAATCCCGCGGCTTTATCATATAACCGTTAAGCTCGTGGCCTCCGCTCGTCACCGTGAAAAACTCCTTCACCGGCATTTTCCCGGAAAATCTTTCCGCATAGCCGGCATTGTCGAGTATCGTGCGCAACTTTTTCCCCTTTGCGTTGCACATATCATATACGTTCGGCGTATTCACGTCGCTGAACCCACGCACGAAATATTTCATATTATTGCTGAATGCAGCACTATTGGTCCCGACCTTTTCCGACAGATTCTTAACCTCTCCCTTCGCATTTACATACGACAATGTGCGGTTCAACGCCCCGTCTTGCGTAGATTGGAAATAAAAATACCTGCTTACCGGGTCGTAGCCATAGAAATCCGTCACTTCCCATTCGCCCTTCGTAAGCTGCTTCATCAATGCCCCGGCATTGGAATACTGGTAGAGATGGCGATAGCCGTCGCGCTCGCTCGCCACCACGAAGAACGAATCGTAATAGCGTGTCATATCCGTCAGCGACGGGTCAATCCAAGAGTCCGACTTGTCGGTATAAACCAATTTGGCTATCGCTGAGCGGGGATTGACAGCATACAGCCTCATCTCGTTCTGGTTGCGGTTCAACGTGTTGACCATCAACCGTTCCGGTGTCTTTCCAAACTCTATCTTATTTATATATCCGTCAGCATCCAACGGCACGTTCATCGTCTTCAGCGCGCGGGTTTCCACATCGTAGCTGACGACCTTGACTGCCGAATTGGTTTCTCCTGCCACAGGATATTTATACTCAAACCGGCCGGGATAATAAGAATACTGCTCCATAGGCTCGCATTCCCCTTTATAAAGCGGGAAGCCGTAAGTAGGCACTTCCGACTCGTCCCATTTTATGAAAGCAAGCATCAGATTGTCGGGCGACCACGCAAGCGAGCTAAGCATCCCGAATTCCTCCTGATACACCCAATCGGGCACACCGTTGATTATCTTGTTTTTCTCACCGTCTTTCGTTACGGCGATTTCCGTGCCATAGTCAAGCTTGGCCACAAACACATTATTGTCGCGCACGAAAGCCACCATACGGCTGTCAGGCGAGAAAGCAGGGATTTCCTGCGCTCCGTTTTCCGACAATTTCTTTATATTATTCCTCCTGATGTCATAGACATAGTACGAAGCCTTGAACGAATTGCGGTATACCGGCTCCACATCCGTATAAAGCAACATCAGCTTCTCGTCGGGCGACATTATGAAGCCGTCCCAGATTTCGACATCGCAATCGCGGAGATTCTCCGAAACCATCACATCCGCCACTTTCTTTCCGGTCTTGTAGTCGAAACGTCCCACGCGGCTGCCATCGTCCGACAACATATAATATGTATCGCCGGCAGCGTCCGACACAATCTCATTGGGAGCCGAAGGACGCGCCTCCAAAGAACATTCCTCAAGCGTAAGATTCTGGGCATCCGCCATCCCGAACACCGAAAATGCGGCCGCAACCGCTAAAGAAATCCTTGCATATTTCATATCAATAAGGTTTTATCAATTTTTCCAAATGCAAAATTACTAATTCTTTTCCTTTTTTATGCGCCAACCGTTTACTTTGCATAACTTTGTCATAACAATCAAGGATATGACTATGTTTGAACCGCTGGCCGAACGGTTGCGCCCGAAATCGCTCGACGACTACATAGGGCAAAAACACCTCGTGGGCGAAGGATGCATACTCCGCCGCATGATAGAGTCGGGGCATATCTCCTCGTTCATCCTGTGGGGACCTCCGGGCGTTGGCAAGACCACCCTCGCGAAAATCATAGCCGTGCAGGTCAACGCGCCGTTCTACACACTCTCGGCCGTGCATTCCGGAGTGAAGGAAGTGAGGGACGTGCTGCTGAAATGCAAGGCCGACAGCGGAAGCATGTTCACGAAGCACCGCCCCATCCTGTTCATCGACGAAATCCACCGTTTCAACAAATCACAACAGGACTCGTTGCTCGGCGCAGTGGAAATGGGCACGGTGACCCTCATCGGCGCGACAACCGAAAATCCGTCGTTCGAGATAATCCGTCCGCTGCTATCGCGTGCGCAGGTCTATGTACTGCAACCGCTTAGCGACGACGACCTTGCCGAACTGCTGCAACGCGCGCTGACAAAAGACGAGATACTGAAACGCCGGACAGTGAAAGTCGAGGAAACCGACGCACTGTTCCGCTACTCCGGGGGCGACGCGCGCAAGATGCTCAACATTCTCGACCTGCTCTACCAGTCGGTCGGCGAAAGCGAGCCGATAATCATACGCAACGACATCGTCACCGAACGGCTGCAACAGAACCCCGCCGCCTACGACAAGAACGGCGAGATGCACTACGACATCATATCAGCCTTCATCAAGTCGGTCAGGGGCAGCAATCCCGACGCCGCCGTCTATTGGCTCGCCCGCATGATTGAAGGAGGCGAAGACCCGGTGTTCATAGCCCGCCGTCTGCTGATACTCGCAGCCGAGGACATAGGCCTCGCCAATCCCAACGCCCTGCTGCTCGCCAACGCCACTTTCGACGCCCTGCAAAAAATCGGATGGCCGGAAGGCAGGATAATACTGTCGGAATGCGCCATCTACCTTGCAACCTCACCGAAAAGCAACTCCGCATACGAGGCCATCAACTCGGCAATGCAATACGTCGGCGAGACAGGCAACTATCCCGTGCCGCTCCACCTGCGCAACGCCCCGACAAAGCTGATGACCGACCTCGGCTACGGCGCGGACTATAAATATCCCCACGCTTTCCCCGGCAATTTCATCACCCAGCAATACCTGCCCGACAAAGCCGCCGGGAAAAAATTCTGGCAGCCCGGTGCGAACCCGCAGGAAAAGAAAATGGACGACCGCATGCGCCAGCTATGGAATCCCCCGGCGACGGACACCAAAGAATAACGCTGAAATTTTTGAATATTTTCACCACCAAAATTTGTAATTGCTATCAAAAAGCTATAGATTTGCAATCAGAATGATAGCATTATGAATACAGCAAACACAGTGACACATCAAAAAAAAGCCGCAATGTTCCGACTTGACATTGATTTGCTTGACCGCCTTAAAGAGTTAGCAAAGAATGAGCATCGCAGTCTCAACAATTACGTTGAATGTGTGTTGCTCGATGTCGCATACCGCAAACCAAATGCCGAAACGATAGCCGCCATAAAAGAGGCGCGAAGCGGAGCATTGCGCGACACTCCACCCATCGACACTTCAAACGTCGACGCAATGCTAAAGTCTATGGGAATATGAAAACACTCCATCCTTCCTCGCAATTCAAGAAAGATGTCAAACGGATTAAAAACAATCCACGGAAACTTGAAAAACTTCAAGAAGTGCTGAAGATGTTGGCTACAGAAGTTCAACTTCCCGAAAAATACAAAGCGCATATGCTCACGGGCAACTACAAAGATTGCATGGAATGCCACATTGAAGGGGATTTCCTACTGATATGGCTTGATGATGAGAAGCAATCAATCGACTTGCTTCGCCTTGGCTCGCACTCCGAACTATTCGAAAAAGGCGCGAAGCGATAAGATTGTTGGCTTAAATGTAATCCAAACTGCAAGCTGGGGCGACGCAAACTCTTTGAAATATTGTTTCGAAGGATTGGCGGAGCATAGTGTTACGGCTGTATGCGGCATAGGACACGACCACTGCCCACAAGCCAGGCATTTGTGGCAATATGCGTTGAAAGAATTGGTAGCGGAGAAAAGCCCTACCAAATTGATTGTCTATGGCGGGAAACAAGACAGCATCCCGGAGCTTGGCATTCCTGTGGTTTACATTGAAGATTTTATAACTAAACGATTTAGGAAATGAAAGCAAACAAATTAGTAAAAGAGGATGCTGAACTTTTCGAGTTTATGAAAAGTCATTATCAATCAGAGAATGAAAAAGAGTTCTTTGAGAAACTACGCTATAAGCAAGAGAATGTGCTGACAGTTGCAAATGACCTTATTCTATCTGAGCGGAATAACGATGACGGATTATATATCGTAAGATGTATATTCGAAGAGTATATTGTAGGGCAAGAAGATGTTACGGAGGAGCAACACGTCATGTGCCTATACGATGCACTGAATATCAACCTTAAAGCGGCAGGTTTGTTGGATAGGGACATCACAATTTTCCAATGGCTTCGCGAAAGAGATTATGCGGGTGTTGAATATGACCATAATTATGATGACATTTAGGCTATGGGAAATCAGAGAGAATATATTTCAAGTGGAGGTTTTTCACAATACCTTTATGAAGACCATAAAGATTTCACCCCACAGACCGTAAACGGGATTCGTGGAAAAGTGGTACATTATATTCCGGACGGAAATACAGACCATACCGGACTGCCGGCCTATGCCAACACATCAGATATGTATTTCAAAGTCGGAGCCGATGGAAAAGTCGTACAAGGTAAATTATATCTTGACCGTAAGCATTGTATCGACTTTGATTGGGGGCATACGCACACAAACAAGAAAGGTGATGGGAAAATATTTCCAAAAGGTGTTGTACATGTGCAAATCTACCCTGTCAATAAAAATGGGAAAGCCACAAGACTGTCAAACGACGCACGCTATATGAGCAACGAGGAAATTGAAAAATATAGCGGTATCATCCGCGCTTTCAATCCCGATGTAAAGTTCCACCCTTAGAACGCAAAATCTTGTAATGCAAAGCCTCTGCAAATCATCCTCAACCGATTTGCAGAGGCTTTCTTTTTTCTCGACTTAATCAACAAAAAGCGAATATGAAATACCACAACATGCGCTTGTATATCAAGAAGATACGTAGCAAAACGGGCTTTTACAAAAATTTCTAAATATCGTTTCATCTTCAGGCTTTAATTTTTCTGAATATTTTTTCGACGGAAAATTTGCAGATACGGAAAAACCGCAGTACCTTTGCATCGCTTTCTGAAAAAGAAAGGGCGTTTAGCTCAGCTGGTTCAGAGCATCTGCCTTACAAGCAGAGGGTCGG
>URQP01000029.1 GCA_900550025.1 uncultured Porphyromonadaceae bacterium
CCACCGATACCGTAGCGGTATCTTTTCCTACTTCAACGACAGATCCCTCGCCGTCAAGGCCATGTATTGTGACCCACGGCATTACGGTAAAGCTGTAGCCCTCAAGCGCGGAACAGAACTCGTCGGCACGGCAATAAGTGCCGTCGGGCACGAATCCGGTTCCCGGTATGGCAGCCTCCGGAAGCACATAAAGGGTAGTCTGCCTGTTGTTGTGATAGCGCGTGTCGGCACCTATATAAGAGCGGTTCCAGTTCGCTCCGGCCTCAAGATGCAACGGATCGAGCTCGAAAGCCACGTAGAACGTGCCCTCAACCTCTGCCGGCTCCGCAAGATTCACTCCATAGCGCACAGGCTTATACAAGCCCGCGCTGCCGAATGTTTCAACAATATTCATCGTTTCCGAATAGAACGGATTAGCCATATCCGGTTCTCCATCCTTGTCGGGATAGAACACGATTTTCAGATTGGCGTCGGCATCGTTGACAGGATTCTCACCCGCGCTTTGGGTGTACATGTAGTACATCTTCAATTCCACCGACAGCGAGTTTACCGACATTTTCTGCCCGTCGGGTATCTCGAATTTCTCGGCAAACGCATGGTAATAAGGATTTGCGCCTACCACATAGTCGTAATACACCTCATAAGTGTCGGACTCCACAACCGTGCCGTCCTCCGCGAACGCCGGAAGGTCGCCCTGCTCGAAAATTCGGTCGGTGGCGTCGGAAACAGTCTGTATGGCATCGTCAGTATCGCCCATACCGTCATTCACCCCTACAGTAAACGACAACTGTCCGACAGAAGTGCCGCCTGCATTGGTAGCCTCAAGCACAATATTATATGTGCCCGACGCGGGGAATGTGACAGTAGGCTCTTTAGCCGCCGGATCGGAAAGCTCCGCGCCGCCGTCTACTTCCCACTTATAGGAATCGGCATCGGGAGTGTTATTCACCATTTTAACTCCCTGACCACGCATAACCAACGGCTGCCCCGTAAATATGGAATGCAACGTGTTGCCTACGCTTATCATCACCGTAGGAGGCAATATTTCCTCTGCGGAGCGCAACGTGAAGTTATCGACAGCTATATAGCCGTCGTTGACATTCTCCGAGCAAGCCCAAAAGGCGAAACAATATTCCGCCGTAGTCTGCGGAGTGAAACGCACCTCGTATCTTGTCCAATCCGAAACTCTCTCATTTGTCTTTTCGAGAAGCACCTCAGTGTGCATGTCCGACGACTGCTCGCGTCCGGCAGTAAATTTGAACGATGGGGCGTTGACATCACCCGGCATATACAGATAGAACGACACCACATATTCCTTGTCCTCTTCCATTTCGAGCATAGGAGTGTAGGCTATATCCTTGCGGTTGGCAATGATCGACGATGATGTGACCATATACCATTCGCCCGACACAGCCGGTTGCCAATTGATATTTGCGGTCATAAACGGATTTTCTCCGGTTGTCATCCACCCTATCGGCAGATTCTCCTCTCCGGAGTAATGTGTAGCGTCGTCAAACATTTCCTCATAAGGAATCGAAGGCTCCCATACCACAGGCGGCTCTTCAGCCTCGTCGCTTGCCACAGAGAAAGAATCATAGAACAAGAATCCGGAGCCGGAAAGCACCGAAACATCCCACAATCCGAAGCAGTATTGCCCATCGGCCTCAGGAATGAACGCCACTTCCACCAATTCCCAGCCGGAAGTGGCCTTGTCGCCCTCTGAAAGTATGGTTGTATGGGCATCCCTTGTTTGCGCGTCGCCCACAGTAATCCGCGACTTGGGCACCTTGTTGGCATTATCGTTACGCTGCACCATCACCGACATCGTGTATTTCACACCGGCTTTCATCTCCATCATCGGAGAGAATACGGCGTTTTGGCGATTGCCGGTCTGCGAGAAGGCCACCAACAACTGAGTGCCGGTATCGGCCTGAGCTCCCCAATCCAAAGCCGGTTGTGCCTCAAACAGCTCGTCGCCCTCCGATACCCAACCTTCTGGCAACGAGTAGGCCTCCACCTCATCGAAATTCTCTGTGTAAGGATATTCGGTCACAACAGTAGGCTCTACAGGAGTTTCCACAGTTGTCTCAACAACAGAGAATGAGTCATAGAAAAGAAATCCCGGGTTAGACAGCACAGATGCGTCCCACAGTCCGAAGCAGTATTGTCCGTCGGACGACGGGGCAAATTTCACCTCTATCTGCTCCCAACCGGAAGTGGCCTCACCACTTTGGTCATAGACAACTACATGAGCCACCCTTGACTGCGAAGAGCCGATAGTGACTTTCGACACAGGCACCTTATTGGCAAGGTCATTGCGCTGCACCATTACAGTCATCGTATACTCACAGCCTGCCTTCATCTCCATCATCGGAGAGAATACGGCGTTTTGACGATTGCCGGTCTGAGAGGGCGCCACCAGCAACTGAGTACCGGTATTAGCTTGAGTTCCCCAGTCCAAAGCCGGCTCTGCTCTATACAAAGCGTCGCCCTCGGCCACCCAGCCTTCCGGCAACGAGTAGGCCTCCACCTCATCGAAATTTTCCGTGTAAGGGAAAGATGTTATAACCGATTGCGCATCAGCATCTACCCATCCCCACAAGAATGCGCCGCACAAAAGAGCGGCACCAATCACGTAGTTTTTAAACATAAGTAGAATTATTAATTATTAAACAATTATTATTTACAAAATGTAACAAACCGAGGTTTTAAGGCGCAAAGATAAACATACAGACGATTAAAACCAACATTTATTAGCACAAATATGGTTTTTAACATACAATTTTAAGATTAACACCATTACGCTCCCTGCTCATTTCACGGCTCGGAGGATTTCACGCTTGCCGCCGGGAGGGCCGGGAAGGCGTTCTACCATAAACCCGACAGACTGCAAACGCCGCCTTACCTCTCCTTTAGCGCAATAAGTCACAAAAACACCGCCATCATTCATCGCCTCATATATACGGCAAAAAACTTCGTTTGTCCACATTGCAGGCTGTTTCTCTGGAGCAAAGGCATCGAAATACACAACATCAACACAATGCGGTATTTCCTGACAACTGCCGGTCATGTCGCACTTGATTTTCCTGATTGAAAATTCAGAAGTAATTTCCGACAGCACACCCCATTCCGCCTCGTGCAAACGCCTTAGAAGAATTGCGGCATCACATGGCAGCATCGAGAAATAGCCCAACGCCTCCACTTCCGCCAACGAAAGCGGATAAAGCTCCACAGTGTTGTACTCCACGCTCCTGCCACCGGCCGACATTGACGTAAGCACAGCGTTAAGACCTGTGCCGAACCCTATTTCCAGCACTCTGACACGCTGCTTCTCGCAGCGCGACAATCCGCATTCCACAAACACATATTGCGATTCCGTCCGCGCTCCTTTCACAGAATGATAATGCTCATCGAGTTCCGGCAGATAAATCGTCGCCGAGCCGTCGGCTGTGGTTTCCACCACCTTTTCCGTCCAACCCTGCGCCATCACTTGATTTCACGGCGACGTTTCACTTCTTCCACATCGCGCCAGACAAACAGGCGGTCGCTCGGACGGATTTTCTCATCCACCTTTATAGAGAACCGCTCGCCCCTTACGGTCTTTTCCACCGGCTTCAGGTCGACACGGATTTCCTCCACCTTCATTATTATTGCCCCTGTGGTAGGTCCGGTTATCACTATTTCATCGCCCACGTGCAACTCGTCATTTTCCATTTGGAATTCCGCCACATGGATATTGGAAAAATAACGTATCCCCTTCGCCGCATACACTTTCACGCGGGTAGCCGACGAACCGTATTTCGACGTCCATTCTCCCAGCCGTTGCCCGAGATAATAGCCGTTCCAGAACCCGCGGTTGAACACTTTCGCCAAACGCTCGTTCCACAGGGCGATTTTCTCTTCAGAGTAAGTGCCGTCGATATAGGAATTGACAGCTTCATTGTAGCATGAAACCACCGTGCGCACATACTCCGCACTACGCGCGCGTCCCTCGATTTTGAACACCCTGACACCTGCATCTATCATCTTGTTGAGGAAATGTATGGTCTTCAAATCCTTGGGCGACATTATGTATTTATTCTCGATGGCAAGCTGGTCGCCTGTCTCAAGATCGGTCACCTCATAGCCACGGCGGCAAATCTGCGTGCATGCGCCGCGGTTAGCCGACGAGTTCATCTCGTGCAGGCTGAGGTAGCACTTACCTGACACAGCCATGCACAACGCCCCATGGCAGAACATCTCAATGCGCACCTGCCGTCCGTGCGGCCCCGTAATGTTGTCCTTTGTTATAGCGTCGTATATTTCCGCCACTTGCGTCAGGTTAAGCTCGCGCGCCAACACCATCACATCGGCAAATTGCGAATAAAACCGCACGGCTTCCGTGTTCGACACATTGACCTGCGTGGATATATGCACCTCAACACCTACGCTCCGCGCATAGAGTATCGCTGCCATATCGGAAGCGATGATTGCCGAAATTCCGGCTTTCTTGGCAGCGTCGATTATGCCGCGCATAGCCGCCATGTCGTCGTCATAGACCACCGTGTTTACCGTAAGGTAGCTTTTCATACCGTGCTCCGCACATATCCGGGCTATTTCATGCAAGTCGCCTATCGTGAAATTCACCGACGACTTAGCGCGCATATTCAAACCTTCTATCCCGAAATATATGGCGTCGGCACCGCCTTGGATGGCCGCGTACAGCGAATCGTAAGAGCCGACAGGCGCCATTATCTCAAATTCTTTTCTTTCCATTATCTTCGCAAACAGTTAGGACTTGCAAAGTTACGCAGAATTTGCCAACCGTCATAATACCCCTACATATCCTCCATCGACAACAATCTTGTTTCTATTTCATAATTGAATAGAACTTTTCTCCTCAACAACTCCACTTTTTCTGCAAATCGCTCCGGCTTGAAATTTTTCGGCAGCCTTTTTACTTCCGCCACCAATGCCTTACGATTTTCTGCATATAGCCCTACAATATCAATTTCGCACTGGTTGACATTGTTTTTCCCTGCCCACCATGAACCTATTTGCGCAAAGTCTTTACTTTCTGCCATCTTTTGGCGGAAGTACATCTCTAAGGCTATGCCTGAATAGGTCGTATAATCGTCTTTTATAATTTGGGCAAGCCGGTCATAATTACCAATTTCAACATAATTCCTGTACTTTATGAAATAACGGAACCAAAAACGGAGAAACATATCCGACATCTCATAATGCACATTTTGCGTATTTTCTTTCGACAATATCGGACGCTTCCTTTTGACCAACGCATAGTCTTCTTCCAACCTGCGGAGCTGACCTCCAAGGCTTATCCCGCCCATTGCCGACTCCATTTCCGGCAAAGTATCTCTTCCGTTAGATATTGCAGAAAGTATAGAGAAATAATTGCCATATTTTTTACCGAATTCCTGAATCAGCAAAGCCTGGCCTTCCGACAAGAATGACGAGTCCGGTTGTGTGATAAATTCTACCATACTTTCCATATCGGTACAACCATTATCCATAAATTGCTCCACATATTTCGGCACTCCTCCTGTAAACGTATATAACGCCAACAAGTCATCATTGTCATATCCGGGTTTATAATCCCCCAACACCTTTTTAAGAACATCTGTAGAAAATGGTTCAAGCCGCATAATACGGTCTGCCCTTCCGAAAAGCGGCTCTTTCGCGTCTTTGAATATACGGGTCATCAATGTATACACCGAACCGCTTATTATCAAATTGACATAACTGTTTTTCCGATACCTGTCCCAAATATCCTGCATAAGGCTGAATGTTTCAGGATTGATGTAGTAGAATTCTTGAAATTCATCAATTATAAGATCATACTTAATACGGCATCCCAAATCCATCAAAAAACGGAACAAATCGGAGAATTTAGAATAGTCAGGCACTAACACATCCAACGATTGCCGTATTTCATTGCAAAACCGTGCGCACAAGTCAGCCTCATTACTGCGGCTAACAAAAAGATAAACGGCTGGATGTCCATCACAGCTACGAAGTATAAGGTTGGTCTTCCCTATCCGTCGGCGGCCGGTGAGAACTGTCATTTGCGAATGGATGGAGAAAGCTACATTCCTCACACTGTCTAATATCTCCAACTCTTTTTTTCTATCGTAGAATTTCATAATATTTCTAAAATTTACGGCGGTAAAGTTTACAGCCGTAAAGTTAACAATAAAATCGGACGGATGTTTGGAAAATGAATAATAAAATGACTACTTTTATCAATTGAATCAAAATTCTTTACAAAATATGGCAAAACTCAATCTTACAGCACTATTCCTGCTGATAACTTTCACGCTTTTCGCCGGTGACGTGAAACGAGAGACATACGCTTTCGGAATACAAGGCAGCGACACACTGAAATTAGACAAATATTACGTGGAAAACGGCAACGCCGCGCCACGTCCGGTCGTGATTTTCGCATTCGGAGGAGGATTCCGCACCGGCAACCGCGCGTCATCCGACTATATAGACTTTTTTAAACACCTCGCAGGGCAAGGGCTCATTGTGGTTTCGACAGACTACCGTACCGGACTCACAAACCTCGACCCCGCATCCGTAAAAACGGCGGCAGATTTCACGGCCGCACTGCAAAACGCAATCGGCCTTGCTGTCACCGACTTTTACAACGCCACGGCTTTCGTCATCGAAAATTGCGGGAAGTGGGGAGGCGACCCCGGCAAGATAATAGCCTGCGGCTCGAGTGCCGGGGCTATAACGGCATTACAGGCAGAATATATGCTGTGCAACGGTTCTCCGCTTACCTCACTGTTGCCCGACGGCTTCAATTATGCGGGAGTAATCTCATTCGCAGGCGCAATCTGCTCGGAAGGCAAACCGCAATGGAAAGAAAAGCCGTGCCCGATGATGCTGTTCCAAGGCGATGCCGACAATATTGTGCCTTTCGGGGAAGTCACAGTCGGCGATAAAGGATTATACGGCTCCCGCTTCATCGCCAGCCAACTGAAAAAAATGGGCATCCCATATTGGTTCTACACCAAACGCGGCGCGGGACACGAACTGGCAGGCACTCCGATGGTATACGAAAAAGAAGAAATCGACTTCTTTATCCGCCGGTTCATCATCGATGGCAAAAAGATATGCACCGAGACAGAAGAGCCATGGAAGACCGGCTACAAAACCGACTTCACCATCGAGGATTACATCCGCGCCAATATGCAATAATGGCATTATCCTTATGGTTGAAAACAAATTCAAACTTAGTTGATAGTTTTTAAAGCGACTTTCACTATATTTGGATAATATAGGATGCGTCTCGGCTTAATCAAATTTGAAAACTTCGTTTTCATTTGCTTCTGCACTCGACTTTCACTATATTTGTAAACTATAAAATACACTGACTATATGAGGACAAATTATAAACGCATATTGCTGAAATTGAGCGGCGAATCGCTGATGGGCTCGCAAGGCTACGGAATCGACCCCGCAAGAGTGGGCGACTATGCCGAGCAGATAAAGGAGATAGCCCAGTCGGGCGTGGAGATTGCAATAGTAATCGGAGGAGGCAACATTTTCCGCGGGCTTGCGGGTGCGGCCAAGGGTGTGGATCGCGTGAAGGGCGACCAGATGGGAATGCTTGCCACTGTCATCAATTCCCTCGCCTTGTGTTCCGCCCTCGAAAAGGAAGGGCAACCGGCACAAGTGTTCACAGCCGTCAACATGTTCCCCATCGGCGAGCATTACAGCAAGTGGAAAGCAATCGACGCTATGAAAGCCGGGAAAGTGGCAATCATTTCTTGCGGTACCGGTAATCCTTTCTTCACGACCGACACAGGCTCGGCCCTGCGCGGCATCGAAGTGGAGGCCGACGTGATGCTGAAAGGCACACGCGTCGACGGAATATATACAGCCGACCCGGAGAAAGACCCCGCTGCAAAGAAATTCACAGAAATCACCTACGACGAGATTTACGAGCGCGGATTGAAAGTGATGGATCTGACGGCAACCGTGATGTGCAAGGAGAACAATCTGCCTATCATCGTATTCGACATGGACACGAAAGGCAACCTGAAAAAAGTAATCGACGGAGAGCCTATCGGCACTTTGGTATATCAGAAATAAAACTCAAAACTATACAACTATGAACGACGTTAAGACTTACATCGACCCGGCAGATGAAAAAATGGCAATGGCAGTGGAATATTTGGAAGAAGCACTCGCACACATTCGCGCCGGAAAAGCCAACCCGAAAATTCTGGACGGCATAAAGGTAGACTACTATGGCAGCGCGGCCCCGATTTCCAATGTAGCGAACATTTCCGTTCCCGATGCGCGCACTATCGTAATCACGCCATGGGAAAAATCCATGTTCAAGGAAGTTGAAAGGGCAATCATCAATTCCGAACTCGGAATCACCCCGGAAAACAACGGCGAAGTGATACGCCTTTCCATCCCGCCATTGACGGAGGAACGCCGTAAAGCCCTTGTAAAGCAGTCGAAAGCAGAAGCGGAAAACGCAAAAATCTCCGTACGCAATGCACGCCGCGACGCTATCGAAGGCCTGAAAAAAGCCATAAAAACCGGAATGCCGGAGGATGTCGAAAAAGACGCCGAAGCAAAAGTGCAGAAAATCCACGACAATTACATGAAGAAAATCGAGGAAGTCTTTGCCGCTAAAGAAAAAGAGATACTGACAGTATAAAAACAAAGTAGTCATACCAAACTGATGAAAATGCTTCGGGACGCAAATTCCGGAGCATTTTTTAATATGCGGTCATCACAATGCCAATAATACTTATTAATAAAAACCACTTATTTTATTATAAAAATTTTGTTTTATCAATCCAAACGTTTATATTTGCAATATTACAGATATGAAATTCATCCCAATGGCAAGATTCCTGCATATTCTGGCAATTACGCTATGCGTTACGACAGTGAAAGCTCAAGACTTCACTACGCAAGGCAACGGCACTACATACACATTGGAATCACTAAGCCAAATAGCAGAATCAGGTGTGACAAAGGACGGCCCGGTCTATATAATGCCGTCAAACGTCACCATAGCGAAAGGCGACAGATTCGAATTGACCGGAGGACTAACTCTGAAACTCGGCGACGGAGTGATGCTGCGCATTGAAGGGACGGCCGACCTCAGTGTGGAAGAAAGGACTTTAATCACGCGCAATGCAGAAACCGACAAGCCGAAAGGAATAGAATTCTATGTCGATGCCCCGGCCTCTTCGGCTGTAAAGAATGTAGACTTTGAATATTGCGGACTGCTCGACGGAATAGCGGAAATGACAATAGACAACTGCACATTCCACTATTCCTCAAACGCACTGTCGTCGTCAGGCGCGCTGTCGCTCTCGGAAGACGGAGGCAATTGCACAGTGACCAACTGCACTTTCGAAGAAAATGAAGTACCGGCAATCGGCGGAGAGGCGAATGTGGCATACGGACTGTATGTGGACAACTGCATTTTCCACGACAACAACACGGAAAACAGCGACCAGCCGCAAGTCAATGTGACGGTTAGCGGCGACAACGACATCGTGATACGCAATTCCACATTCACCGGCAACAAGCGCACGATGGTCGGAGCTATAGCCGTGGACAATATGCAAAACCTTGCCGGGAGCAGCAATGTTATTATCGAGAATTGCGAAATACGCTACCACCGCTATGGCATCACGACAAACGGAGCAATGAACGTAACAATAAAAGGTAACGACATAATAAGCAACAAATACGAGACCAACGCCATGGACGGCGGGAGCGGCATAAGAATCAACGACTCGGGTTACCAGCAGACAGCCGTCATAACCGGCAACCATATAGAGGACAACCTTTGGGGCATAACCATCATAGGAGGCAAAAACGTGAACTGCGGAAAGACTTTCGACCAATCGGCAGCGGATTACAATCCCGGTGAAAACGTATTCCTCAACAATGGGAACGGCGACGAATGGACACCTTTCGACCTTTACAATAACGGCACATCGACTGTCTATGCGCAGGGCAACGAATGGAGCGTAGAGGAACAGACCGCCGTGGAAATAGAAAAAGTGATATACCACCAAGCCGACGCCGCCGCCCTCGGCAGAGTAATCTATATGCCGGGAGACGGCGGAATTGAGGGCATTCCCGCAGAACAGGCAGCCGCATACTTCGACCGCGGCAACAAGCGGATTGTAACGGATGCCGCCGACGGAAGCCGGGTCGAAGTATTCTCGATAAACGGAATGCTTGCAGGGACATACTTTGTCGCCAACGGCTCGGCGAAACTCTACGGACTTGAAAACGGAATCTTCATTGCAAGAATAATAGATAGTAAGAAAATCATAGTTTTAAAATGTGTTTTATAGGAAAAGCGAGAATTATTTAAGAAAAGAGTGTCTGTGAAGACGCTCTTTTTTGCCATAAAAAAAGAGCGGACTTTCGTCCGCTCTGACAGCAGCCAATCCATGACCGCCGTTTTGTCGTTTTAACATCCATTCGATTTTCACAAACTTCTTTTCTGTCAACGACGTAGGGAAATTTAGACTAAATGATTAAGGTTGAAGTGTAAAATATCTTTGACATTATGTCATTACTAACCGTTCTGACTGCAAAGTTATAACCTATTTTTCTAAATGCAATAGATTGTCTGACTTTTTTTGAGCAAAAACATATTTTTTCTCCCATTTCATCGACATTCCACGCATTTTCACTTCTTAACCGACCATTCAAAGCCGTCTTTAGTGTCTTTAACATCAAAACCGGCCTCTTCAAGACGCTCCCTTATGAGATCGGATGTTGCCCAATCTTTCTTCGCTTTCGCCTCTTTCCTTATTTCGAGCAAAAGGTCGACAGCCTTCTCGAACGGTTCGAGAGCATCGGAGCTTCCGCCCTCCACAATGTCGGTACGTATACCGAGTATGTCGACAAGGAATGTGTCGAACAAGCCTTTCAGCTCGTCAATGTCCGTCTGTGTCAATGCCGCTTTTCCGTCGTTGGCCTGATTGATTACACGGCAGGCGTCGAACAAGGTAGCTATCACTATCGGCGTATTCAAGTCATCGTTGATTGCCTCATAGCATTTAGCGCGGTAGCCTTTCACATCAACGGTCGACTCCTCCGCCGGCTTAAGATTCTGCAATCTCCGCCAGCCTTCCACCATCCGCTCGTATGCCTTTTCAGCGGCCTGCAGCGCCTCGTTGGAGAAATCGACAGTGCCGCGATAGTGTGCCTGAAGGATGAAGAAACGTATGGTCATAGGCGAATAGGCCTGAGTAAGCAGCGGATGGGAGCCTGTGAAGAATTGCTCAAGCGTGATGAAGTTGCCAAGCGACTTGCCCATCTTCTGGCCGTTGATGGTAATCATATTATTGTGCATCCAATAGCGCACAGCCTCATGCCCGCAATGGGCTACAGACTGGGCAATCTCGCACTCGTGGTGAGGGAACATAAGGTCGAGGCCGCCTCCATGTATGTCGAACGTCTCGCCCAGATATTTCTCGCCCATCACCGAGCACTCAAGATGCCATCCCGGGAAACCCTCGCTCCATGGCGACGGCCAGTGCATTATATGCTCCGGAGCGGCTTTTTTCCATAGCGCGAAATCGCACGGATTATGCTTCTCCGCCTGCCCATCGAGTTCACGGGTGGTGTTGAGCAGCTCATCTACATTCCTGCCCGAAAGTTCTCCGTAATGATGGCTCTTATTGTATTTCAGCACGTCGAAATACACAGAGCCGTCACTCACGTAGGCATAGCCTGCGTCGAGTATGGTCTTGATATACTCTATCTGCTCGATTATATGTCCTGAAGCATGCGGCTCGATGCTCGGCGACTGCACATTCAGGGCATCCATCGCCTTATGGTAACGGTTAAGGTAGAATTGCACCACCTCCATCGGCTCCAGCTGTTCAAGCCTGGCTTTTTTTGCAATCTTGTCCTCACCGTCGTCGGCATCATGCTCAAGATGGCCCACGTCGGTGATGTTGCGCACATAACGCACCTTATACCCCAAATGCTTAAGATAACGGAAAAGCACGTCGAACGTTATAGCCGGACGGGTATGTCCAAGATGCGGGTCGCCATACACCGTAGGCCCGCACACATACATGCCCACATTAGGCTCGTGCAACGGAACAAAACGCTCCTTTTTACGAGTCAGGGAATTATAAATGTACAAAGGATTTTCCATATACCTTAAATATATTAGGCCTGACCGCCCATCGGCATGAACGGAGGGTTACCGGCATTGTTATGGCCTTTCGGGACTATTGTGCCGAATGTCTGTTCATATTTATGAAGATTGTCCTGCAGAGCCATAAGCAAAGTCTTTGCATTCTCAGGAGTCATAATTATGCGGCTCTGTACACGCGCTTGCGGAGAATTAGGCACAACGCTGATAAAGTCCATAAAGAACTCGTTCACCGAATGCGAAATAATAGCAAGGTTGGCATATTTTCCGGAAGCCATTTCCGGAGTAAGCTCAATTTTGATTTCTCTTTTTTTGTCGTTATTTTCCATCTTATTTCGTTTTTATATTTTATTAAATTCATAAATTCTCTCGCCATCGGTATCATAGGCACATATTCTTATGCCGCGGCACGTCTCACGCTGCCAAAGATTCGTAATGTCGAACGAGGCATAACACTTCCTGTCAAACGCCGGCTCGCCTTCCAATATGCTATAGACAAGCCTCAACGTAGGCATTTCGCTGTCAAGCGTCGACTGGTCGGCTACCAGAAGCATCTGGAACTTCGGCCCCGCATACGGCACCCAGCAATACACGTTGACATAATTGCCGCTCCTCCACACGCTCGTCATATCGACCGGAGTGGAATCCAGCACATCCCATACCGAACCGTCGACCTGCCTGAGCACATCGCATACAATCTTGCTGACGGCATCGACACGTATTTCTTTCTCCGTATCGCTGACATCATCAATGACCGTATAACGCAACAGCACCCTCTCGCCTTGAAGCGCCCCGCTGATTGCGGCCGAAGAGCGGAGCGTCACGAGCGGGCTGTCGCCACGCGCTTGGTATGTGAACACACTGCCTTCATCATCATCGCCGCCATATACGGCAATCACCTCAAGGAAATCGCCATAGTCGTACTCCGGCTCGTCGCAACCGGCCAATGACAAAATTACAAATAATATGCCAAATATCCTTTTCAGCATTTCATTTTGCATTACACGAATCCGATTCTATTATTCCGTCACGCATTTTCAACACACGGTCGCTCACGGCGGCCAGCGATTCGTCGTGGGTCACAATCACAAAAGTCTGGCCGAATTCATGGCGGAGATTGAAAAACAATTTATGCAATTCCTGCTTGTTTTTAGTGTCGAGACTTCCTGACGGCTCGTCGGCAAAAATCACGGCAGGCTTGTTGACCAAGGCACGGGCCACCGAGACACGCTGTTTCTCCCCGCCCGACAATTCCGAGGGTTTATGTCCTGCACGGCCGGAGAGGCCGAGATAATCGAGCAGTTCCGCAGCCCGGGTGAATGCCTGCTGGCGGCTGTCGCCTTTAATCAACGCCGGAATGGCCACATTCTCCAACGCCGTGAATTCCGGAAGCAATTGATGAAACTGGAAGACAAAGCCTATGTTGCGGTTACGGAATGCCGACAGCTTCTTCTCTGACAAAGAAAGCACATCCACACCGTCGTAAAGCACCTTTCCGGAGTCAGGCCTGTCGAGCGTCCCCGCTATTTGAAGCAGCGTAGTCTTCCCCGCGCCGCTCGGTCCGACAATCGACACAATCTCGCCCGACTTTATTGTCACATCAATACCCCGCAGCACCCGCAACGAGCCGAAACTCCTATGTATATCCTTTATTTCTATCATTTACCCGTAAGTTTTCTAATCACATACGCCCCGAGCATACACCCGAATATTGCCGGAAGATAAGAAACGGTGCCATAGCTCGACCGCTTGTTGGCAATCTCGTCCGTAAGCATCACCGACGCTTTCTCCGGAACTTCTTCGCTCCACACCACCGGCAACCGTTTTCTCAATCCGCCAGCTTTCAACCTCGTGCGGACAGCCTTTGCCAACCCGTCGTTATAGGTTTCCCAAATGTCGGCATAACGCACTTTCGAAGCGTCGACCCGGCCTCCTGCGCCCATCGACGAAATTATTTTGATTCCGCCGGAAAGGCAGTGCCTTATAAGTGCCACTTTAGGAGCAACGGAGTCGATTGCGTCGACCACGAAATCATAATTGCCGTCATCCAACAACCCCGCTACTGAATCCTCCGTGATAAATACGTCAAAAGCTTTGACCTCCGCATCCGGATTAATGTCGGCTATACGACTGCGCATCACCTCAACTTTCGGTTGCCCGACCGAAGAATGCAAGGCCGGAAGCTGCCGGTTGATGTTAGAAACTCCCACCTTGTCGCCGTCTACAATGTCGAGATGGCCGACACCGGCACGCGCAAGCATTTCCACCGCATACGCCCCGACACCGCCAACGCCTACAACAAGCACACGGCTACGGGAAAGAGCATCGACACCCGCGCCCCCCAACAACAATTCCGTACGCTGCTTCCAATCGTCCATACCAAAAATTTTCAAGCAACGAAGTTACAAAATTATTCCAATAACCGCACGACTACGTCCCAAAAACACCTAAAGCCGAGAAATCACACTGCATTTTGCAACGCGCGCTCCATATTCCCCGCATAATAATATGGCAAATTCAGCAACTTATACGTAACACCATTATCCAACGCTATGACATTTTCCGAATACGGCTTCGACCAAAAGCGCACAGCCACCTTACATTCTGACTCACGCTCAAACAGTTGTAAAGATTTCAAATGCGCATTCGTACCGCTTTTTACCTCAACGGGAACCAACCCGCAGCACCTGCTATTATACAAGAAATCAATTTCCGCCTGTGCATTTCTTGCCTCCCTTACCCAAAAATGCCGCTTTTCAAGCACACTATAACTTTGCGCCAATATTTCCTGTCCGACGATATGCTCTGCTATCTTTCCACGCCAAGCATCGTTAACGTCGCCTAACCCTAATGACTTTGACTGCATCCCTGCCGCATAATTTACCAACCCGGTGTCTATCCACATCAATTTCGGTTTTTTACGCAAATCGTCAATAACAGGCAATTTTGTACACGTTGTAGGATATACCAATTCAAGCAACATAGCTTTCTGCAAAGTCCGGAAAGCGTCACCAATCTCCCGGCTCCTGTAATTCGAATTGCCGAAGCGCTCGAATGTAATCCGCTCGGCTGCAAAAGGCCAACCGTACAATATCAGATAGCGCAACACATTACGCGAAGATTCTGATGACTTATATTTTTCCGTATCGTCCGCATAACCGGCAAGAAGCGACTGATAAACGCCTTCAAGAGCCACCACATCCCTATTGGATGCATATTCAGCTACCGCCTGCGGCATCCCGCCGACTAAAACGTATCTATTAAACAATGAAAGCACCTTCGAATGCAATGCCTCTGCCACCTTACCGCCACGCACCATCTCCTGTATGACCGGCTCGCCAATCGCCCCAAGAAATTCATCAAAAGAGCATGGGCGCAACGCCATATACTCAACCCGGCCTACAGGAAACGCAATTTGCCGGTCGAGCATCGTTTCAAGCAAAGAACCGGCAGCAATCACATATACTTCAGGCAAGTCCTCATAAAAATAACGGAGCATTTTTATCGCCACCGGAGAATTTTGTATCTCGTCGATAAACAACAACACAGAACCATCCTTTTTCTTCCCTCGCACAGCCAACATCAAATCAAACAAATCCAAAACCGGTATCTCTTTCTTAAACAACGCCAAATCATCCGCCGTTTCAAGATTGAACGACACAAACGTATCAAACTGCTTGCCAAACTCTTTGACAAGCGACGTTTTACCCACTTGCCTCGCCCCACTGATAACAAGCGGCTTTCTATTTTCTTTGTTTTTCCATTGGTCTAACCAATCAAGTGCGTTGCGTCCGAACATAATATTCTGTTTTACAGTACAAAAATACGCAACTTTGTAATAAATCCAAAGATAAAATCGACTTTTCTTGTAACAGGTCCAAAGATAAAATCGACTTTTCTTGTAACAGATCCAAAGATAAAATCAACTTTTCTTGTAACAGATCCAAAGATACAGGGCTACAATGCGTCCTCGAAAATGCGGCTGCGGGCAAGCATACAAGCCCCGACCATTCCGGCACGCTCCTTCAATTGCGAAGCCGCCACAATGGTGTCTTTATTTACAAGGTTAAGCGAATGCTTGCGTATTGCAGTCCTCACCGGCTGTATAAGATAGTCGCCGGTCAACGACAATATACCGCCTACAATGACAAGCTCCGGATTGAAAATGTTAATCAGCCCCGCTATGTGTTTTCCAAGTTCATAACCGATTCCTTCGACAATGTCTATACAAAGCATATCTTCTTTATTGACAGCATCGATGATTGTTTCAAGCGAAATGTCAGGATTGTTTTTCAGCGCGTCCGACAGAATGGAGCTTTCTCCGTTCTCGATGCGTTCTAGCAATTTGCGGTGCATCGCACGTCCCGAAGCCTCCGTCTCAAGACAGCCCTTCTTCCCGCAATGACAAATTATCTCGTTATCATAAGCCGGCGTATGCCCGAACTCACCGGCAAATCCCGACTTCCCGGAATATATGTTCCCGCCGATAATTATGCCCAAACCTAATCCCCAGCTGACATTGACAAAAAGTATATGTTTTTTTGTGCCGAAATCACCTTTAAGAAACTCGCCATAAGTCATCGCCCTCGTATCATTGTCTATGCTCACCTTATAGCCTATCTTCTTAGTCATTATCTGCGCCAACGGCTCTTCCCCGAAATTGAACCAGCTATAGCTATATCCCGATTCGGGATTCACCCTCCCGGACACATTCACATTGATATTCAATATCTTGGTCTTCTCCACATCCAACGAATCCACAAACTCTTTAACGCAAGCGCACAAAGTGTCAAGCCCGGCAATAGTGTTCTCGAATGTATAAGGAATGCCTGTCCGGCTTTCCACAAGCTCCCCGTTAAAATCAATGACACCGATATCCAATGAGCGCATCTTTATATCCACCCCCACGAAATATCCTGACGCAGGATTGAGGCCGTAAAGGTTAGGGTGCCTGCCGCCGCTCGTCTCAAGCTTGCCGTATGAATTAAGGAAACCAGCCTGGCACATTTCCTCAACCAGCTTTGTCACAGTAGGGATGCTTAAATCCAAAACTTTCGATAAATCCGTTATCGTAGAATTACCATTATGTATATAATACTTGATAATCCTTTTCTTCAAAAGCGCGCTTTTACTGCCTTTTTCAATCTCTTTCAACAATTCGTGAGCCATTTTTGAGGATTTTATAAAACTACCGCCTTCATCCTTGAATCGGCAAGGATAAATAAATTGTATGCAAAGATAATAAAAATTTTAATTTATTTGCCAATAAGAAAACACCTTCATTTTCAGACAGAGGCAATAATCATCTAAGAAAAACCTAAAAACGTTAAAAAGAGAATTAATAAAATTTATTATCAAACAAATGTATGTTTTTAAAATTTTATTCTTACTTTTGCCAATAAATTAAATCAACCAAAATATAAAACCGTAATTAATTGCGCGCCACACATAAAGCGCACCAATAACACAACAAGCAATGGGCAACCGCAGAAAATTCTTCAAGGACTTGGCAGTAATCGGGGCTTCGGCGATAGCTGCTCCGGCGATGTTCGGCATGGATAATAACGCGAAAAACGCCGCAACCACGCACGGAAGCGACACTGACAACTGGCTGGTGAAAAAAAACAACGGACTGAAAATAACCGGCACTTTTCTTGACGAGATATCGCATGATATCCCTCATCAGAACTGGGGCGTAAAAGAATGGGACCGTGACTTCCAATATATGAAGGCCATCGGCATCGACACCGTAATCATGATACGCTCCGGATACAAAAAATTCATAACCTACAATTCTCCATACCTTATCAGCAAAGGCTGCTATACCCCTTCACAAGATTTGCTTGAAATGTTTCTGACTCTTGCCGACAAATATGGCATGAAATTTTATTTCGGGCTGTATGATTCCGGACAATATTGGGCCACGGGCGACATGACACGCGAGATAGAAGACAACCGATACGTAATCGACGAGGTTTGGGAACGCTACGGAAGCCGGCACCGCAGTTTCAGCGGATGGTATATCAGCGGAGAAATAAGCCGCAAGACCAAAGGGGCCATACCGGCGTTCCACGCGTTAGGAAAACAATGCAAGGACGTTTCCGGCGGAATGCCTACATTCATCTCTCCATGGATTGACGGCAAAAAAGCCGTAATGGCATCGGGCGGGAAACTTACCAAAGAAGACTATGTATCCGTGGAACAACACGAAAAGGAATGGGACGAAATATTTTCAGGGATACACGATGTAGTCGACGCGTGCGCATTCCAAGACGGACACATCGACTACGACGAGCTCGACGCGTTTTTCACCGTCAACAAGCGGCTCGCCGACAAATACGGCATGCAATGCTGGACCAACGCAGAGTCGTTCGACCGCGACATGCCCATACGGTTCTTCCCTATAAAGTTCGACAAATTGAGAATGAAACTCGAAGCGGCAAAACGCGCGGGCTACGACAAAGCCATCACTTTCGAGTTCAGCCACTTCATGAGCCCGCAATCGGCATATCTGCAAGCCGGGCACCTTTACGACCGATACAAAGAATATTTCGAGATAAAATAAAAAATGGAAACGACAAAGCACAATTATAACTTCGGATACTTGATGCTGCTGTCTGTCATAGCGGCATTGGGAGGCTTCCTTTTCGGTTACGACGAGGCCGTCATCTCCGGCACGATAAGCGACGTGTCCGCTCAATTCGGGCTCACAGCGCTTGCCGAAGGTTGGTTCGTGGGAAGCGCGCTGCTTGGCGCAATCATCGGCGTGGCTTTCGCAGGAGCCATAGGCGACCGTTTCGGCCGCAAACCCGCCATGACCGTTTCGGCCGTACTGTTCTCCATATCAATGATAGGATGCGCCCTGTGCGGCTCGTTCCCTTCATTGGTGGCATACCGCATCATCGGAGGAATGGGCATAGGTGTGGCCTCCATAATCTGTCCGCTCTACATTTCGGAAATCGCCGTGCCCGAACGCCGCGGGCTGCTCGTGTCTCTCTACCAGTTAGCCATAACGATAGGCATAGTAGCGGCATATCTTGTCAACAGCCGGTTGCTGGCATTCTCTGACAGCGGCGCGGAACTTCAAGGAATATTCGGCAAAATATTCATCAGCGAGTGCTGGCGCGGAATGCTCGGCATGGGGATAGTGCCCTCTTTGATTTTTCTGGTTGCCGTAGCATTAATTCCGGAAAGTCCACGATGGCTTGTCACACGCGGGGCAGTCAACAAGGCTGGAAGCATTTTCAGCAGAATATTCACAAACAAAAGCGACATATCCGCACAAATTGCGGCAACAAAAGAAGTAAGCGGCAACAAGGAAAAATCTGAAATATCCACACTGTTCAAACCCGGAATTTTCAAAGCCGTGATAATCGGCGTATGCATAGCCATTCTCGGCCAGTTCATGGGAGTTAATGCCGTGCTTTACTACGGCCCTGAGATATTCAAGGACGCAGGGCTGTCGAGCGGCGACGCACTGTTCAGCCAAGTTCTTGTAGGCGTGGCCAATATGGCTACAACCGTCGTCGCAATGTTCATAATCGACAAAGTGGGAAGAAAGAATCTCATCTATTATGGGGTGTCGGGAATGATTCTGTCGTTGCTGCTGATAGCGTTCTACTTCAGCTTCGGCGAGACGATGGGAATTTCCACGATATTCCTGCTGGTAGCCTTCATGCTCTACATCATCTGCTGCGCCGGTTCCATCTGCGCGGTAGTATGGGTGATACTTAGCGAAATGTACCCCATAAAAGTGCGGGGGCTGGCAATGTCGGTAGCGGGATTCGCCCTGTGGATAGGCACATTCCTCATCGGACAACTCACCCCAGTACTGCTTTCGGAAATCACTCCGACAGGCACATTCCTGCTTTTCGCGGCAATGTGCGTGCCATATATGCTGATAATGTGGAAGTGCGTGCCCGAGACCACCGGCAAATCATTGGAAGAAATCGAAAAATACTGGACAAAAAAACAATAATTACCAAAATAAAAACCATTTATGGACTTTAAAAAATTAGCCAACCAATACAAATCCGAATTGCTCGACTCGGTAATGCCGTTCTGGGTCGGGAAGTCGCAGGACAAGGAATATGGCGGATATTTCTCATGCCTCGACAATGCCGGCAACGTGTACGACACCGACAAGTTCGTATGGATGCAAGGCCGGGAAGTCTGGATGTTCTCAATGCTCTACAACAAAGTGGAACGGCGCAAAGAGTGGCTCGACGCGGCCGTTCAGGGCGGTGAATTCCTGAAAAAGTACGGGCATGACGGAAACTTCAACTGGTACTTCTCGCTCACGCGCGACGGCAAGCCGCTCGTGGAGCCTTACAACATATTCTCATACACCTTTGCCACAATGGCTTTCGGGCAACTGAGCATAGCCACAGGCAACAAAGAATATGAAAAAATAGCAAAACGCACTTTCGACATAATCCTCTCCAAAGCCGGCAACCCGAAAGGGAAATGGAACAAGCTGCATCCCGGCACACGCCCTCTGAAGAATTTCGCGCTGCCAATGATTCTCTGCAACCTTGCGCTTGAGATAGAGCCGTTGCTCGACGAAAAGTTCATGAAACAGACAATCGACACCTGCATTCACGAAGTGATGGACGTTTTCCTCCGTCCGGAGTTAGGCGGGTTGATAGTGGAAAACGTGCTTGAGGACGGCTCGTTGTCCGATTGCTTTGAGGGAAGGCACATGAATCCGGGACACGCGATAGAGGCTATGTGGTTTATCATGGACCTCGGAAAACGCCTCAACCGTCCGGAACTGATAGAGAAAGCAAAAGATACGGCGTTGCTCATGGCCGAATACGGATGGGACAAGGAATACGGAGGTATTTTCTACTTCATGGACCGGTTGGGATGCCCTCCGCAAGAGCTGGAATGGGACCAGAAGCTGTGGTGGGTACATATTGAAACCCTGATTTCGATGATAAAAGGCTACCAACTGACAGGCGACAAAAAATGCCTTGAATGGTTTGAGAAAGTGCATGATTATGTATGGACGCATTTCAAAGACCCCGAAAACCCGGAATGGTTCGGCTACCTTAACCGCCGCGGAGAAGTGCTATTACATCTGAAGGGCGGAAAATGGAAAGGATGCTTCCACGTTCCGCGAGGGCTCTACCAATGCTGGAAAATCCTCGAGACCCTCTGACTCGGTCGGCAAACTCAATAATCCAGACAGGGCGTGCACAAGATATGAAATGCGCGCCCTGATTTAATACCCATATTTCAGCTTATACCCATGTATGAAAAAGCGGTGCCCCCGGAAAGGGACACCGCCGTATTCAAGTGTATGCCGCAAACGGCAAAAAGATACTACTGGACTTTCACGCCATCGACTGTAACGGCAAACTTATTAGTCGGCTCTTTAGTATTGTTATTAAGCTCGTTCCAAAGTCCGTTGTGGACAGCCGCAAAACCGGTAGCTGTCGAGTTTGTAATATCAAGTGTTCCGGAAATGCCCCATTCTGTGTGCATCTGGATAGCGGCCTTGTCTGTAGAGGCATCTGATGACGTGAATACACAGTCATTTACGTCTAAGTTATATTTGCAAGCACCTTCTGAGTATACGACAATCGCCTTGCCGGCAGTGTTGAACGTACAGTTCTTGACAGTTACTTCAGAATTGTTGTTTCCATAATAGAACAAAGCGTAGCCATCAAAACCGTCGGATGTTGATACATTGAACTGACAATTTTTGATTAGCGACTTGCTTACGTTGATACGCAAACGACCGTCAGCTATCACGCATCCTTCCATATTGAATTCGGCAGCACGATGAATGAATGCGAAATTATACTCATTGTAAGTCAATCCTGCAGGAACAGAATAGGTAAGGTTTTTCAGATTGATAGTCTTGCCGTCGGCATAGATGCTCTTTGAAACCTTAACGACACTCTTTTCTCTGTCGTCACCGACGATATTAACCTTACTTGCGCCGAAAGTAGCTCCGCCGAGCTCATATTCGCCGGCTTTAAGCACTATGTTCTCCTTATTCTCCTCCAATGCAGCAATAAGTTCTTCAGTAGTGGAAGCTACTGCGTCGATAAGCGTTTTCTTAACTGTCACATTCGTCACAGTCACGCCATCCACAGTTTCCTGACCGCCGATAACTTCTGCTATAGAGCTTGCTCCACGCCTCGTCACATAATAGCCATCAATATCAGTGTCTTTCACCTCGCTGGCAGTTACATTCACAGTACCCACTGGACGGCCTACCAAACCGGCAACAAAGCCTGATTCATCAGCAACCGGATAATTATGGAAATATCCGCCCTCTACAGAGCAATTGTTGATGCTGACTTTCCTTCCAGAAGCGACGAAGCCGACCAGACCGCCTACCGACTGCACGCCGCAAAGGTCGGCGTCTTTCACATGCACGTTCTCCAAAGTCAGGTTGCCGTTGTTCTGCAAATCGCCGAAGACAACACCTACATAACCCTCTGCCGGGTTGCTGCATTCTGCCGTAATATTCTCAAACGTCACGTTCTTCACTGTAACCTCTCCAAAGGTAGCGTCGCCTTGGAACAAACCGTTCGAATAGTAGCTGCCGCCCGGAAGGAGTACCATGTTCGACATTATGTATCCCTGTCCGTCGAACACTTCGGGGGCACCAATGCCTTTCACTTCAAAACCGCCGAAGTCAAGGTTGGCAGTCAGCTTGATGTTTTTGCCGTTCCTGTTATGGGTCTTCAGCCAAACCCATTCTGCCGGAGAGGAAATCAAAATGTCAGTTTCCGTTTGTTTCGGCTCTGTGACGGTCTTACCGTCCCACGGAGCGGCAACACCATAGTCCGGGGTGTCGAAGTTGGGGTCGATGGTGATGCCGAGGTCCACGCTGCCGGTCAGGAGCGAGCCGAAGATGTTTGTGCGGTAGTTGCGCTGTACCGGCACGTTGTCGATGGTCCGGGTGTCGGTCGTGGCCCCGTCGTTGTACGAGAACTCGCAGTTAACGAGACCTTTCTGGTCGGAAACGAGCAGGTAGTTCAAGGCGAGGTAGTCGAATGTCCTGTCGCCGACCTTGAACGTCTCTTTAGGTATCGCGTTGAGTCCGAAGGTCACTACCGTGCTTGTGCTTGGATCCGGGATGCCTGTCATGAGGTTCATGCTGCTGAAGATTCCCGACACTTTGACTGACGACTGCAGAGCATCCGTCTTGAGCCCTGCGGTCTGCGCCGCTGCCATGTCGTTGGTCCCGATGTTGAGCTGGGCGAACGGACGCTTCAGGGTGATGTTCTGGCTCACCGCGCCTTTTACGGCCACCTTTTCCGTCCCGAAGAAAGCGTCGCGCGATTCGTCGTTGGAGAGCGCGTTGTCATAGTCGAC
>URQP01000030.1 GCA_900550025.1 uncultured Porphyromonadaceae bacterium
CTAACCACGCGAAATCCCTTTAACAATCAGGCGAATCCGTCCTTTCACCCCGACACGGAAAACTGGCAAGTCGATGAGATTTGCCAGCTTTTTTATTGTGCAGTTTGTTTTTTATTGTGAGTTATGTATCAGTAGTCGATTTGCTCGCCGGTGTATTCGCCGGTGGCGGAATAGCGCACTTCGAGCGGAGTGCCGTCGGCTTTGTTCAAGTCCACTACGTAGCCTCCGAATTTACGGTCGGCTCCATGAACTTTTGCACCGGGATAGCGTGCCGTGATGTCGTTGGTGATTGTCTGCGGCAATATTCCGTCGGGAAGTGTGGTGAACAGGCATTCGATGCTTTCCCATTCCCCGTTTTCGTTGAAGTCAATGTCGGTGCCGTCGGCAAGTTGCACGTCGTAGGTGGTGCGTCCGTCGTCTTTTTCCTTTATTATGGCCGCTGTTTCTACTCCCGGGAAGTATGTCTCCACGAAATGGCGCGCCTGCTGCGGCAGGTCGCCGTATTTGATGCTTTTTTCATCGTCGCAGCCTGTTAAGGCAGTCGCGGCAAAAATCAGCAAAGCCGCGTTGAGGTGGAATAATATCTTTTTAATCATAATAGTGTGAGTTTTATGTTTCTTCTGATGCAAATTTAGACTGTAAATCTGAATAAATTCTGAAACGGAAACATTTTTTTCGTAACTTTGCACGGATTGCTTGATGAGGAGAGAATTAAGCCTTTGAAAGCCGGATTGATAAATTTAAATTATTCGAGATATGTACAGGACAAAGACTTGTGGCGAGCTTCGTCTGGCGAATGCCGGCGAAACGGTGACCCTTGCAGGGTGGGTGCAGCGTACGCGCAAGATGGGAGGAATGACTTTCGTTGATTTGCGTGACCGTTATGGTATCACCCAGCTTGTATTCAACAATGAAGTGGATGCCGAGCTTTGTGAGGCTGCTAATCATCTTGGACGCGAATATGTGATACAGGCGACAGGCACTGTTTCGGAGCGTTCGAGCAAGAATGCCAATATTCCTACCGGCGAGATTGAAATAATCGTTTCTAATCTGAAGGTGCTTACAAAGAGTGAAGTGCCGCCGTTCACCATCGAGGACAATACTGACGGAGGCGACGATTTGCGGATGAAGTACCGCTATCTGGATTTGCGCCGCAGTTGTGTGCGCAAGAACCTTGAGTTGCGCCACCGTATGACGATGGAAGTGCGCCGCTATCTCGACAGCAAGGGCTTCCTTGAAGTTGAGACCCCGATGCTTATCGGCTCGACACCGGAAGGCGCGCGCGACTTTGTCGTGCCTTCACGTATGAATCCGGGGCAGTTCTACGCGTTGCCGCAGTCGCCTCAGACGTTGAAGCAGTTGCTTATGGTTTCGGGGTTCGACCGTTATTTCCAGATTGTGAAATGTTTCCGCGACGAGGATTTGCGTGCCGACCGCCAGCCGGAATTCACGCAGATTGACTGCGAGATGAGTTTTGTGGAGCAGGAAGACGTGATAGAGACTTTCGAGGGGATGGCAAAGCACCTGTTCAAGGAACTTCGCGGCGTGGAGCTTACGGAGCCGTTCCAACGGATGACGTGGGCAGACGCCATGAAGTATTACGGAAGCGACAAGCCTGACTTGCGCTTCGGCATGAGGTTTGTGGAGTTGATGGACGTGCTGAAAGGCTACGGCTTCTCTGTTTTCGACAATGCCGCATATATAGGCGGAATCTGTGCGGAAGGCGCGGCTACATATACACGTAAGCAGCTTGACCAACTTACGGAATTCGTCAAGAAGCCTCAAATCGGCGCTAAGGGTATGGTCTATGCGCGCATAGAGGCTGACGGAAATGTGAAATCAAGTGTCGACAAATTCTATTCGCAGGAGGTGCTGCAGAAGATGAAAGAAGCGTTCGGGGCAAAACCGGGCGACCTTATCCTGATTCTCAGCGGCGACGACGCTATGAAGACACGCAAGCAGTTGAGCGAATTGCGCCTTGAGATGGGTCGCCAGCTCGGATTGCGCGACAAGAACAAGTTTGCTTGTCTTTGGGTGGTTGACTTCCCGATGTTCGAATGGAGCGAGGAGGAAGGCCGCCTTATGGCAATGCACCATCCTTTCACCCATCCGAAGGACGAGGATATTCCGTTGCTGGATACCGACCCGGCTGCTGTGCGTGCTGACGCTTACGATATGGTTGTCAATGGTGTTGAGGTCGGCGGAGGCTCGATACGTATACACGACCCGGAATTGCAGGCTAAAATGTTCGAGATACTCGGCTTCACTCCGGAAAAGGCTCAGGAGCAGTTCGGCTTCCTGATGAACGCTTTCAAATACGGCGCGCCGCCTCACGGAGGACTTGCTTACGGTCTCGACCGCTGGGTGTCGTTGTTCGCCGGGCTTGATTCGATACGCGACTGCATCGCGTTCCCGAAGAACAACAGCGGGCGCGACGTTATGCTCGACGCACCGGCGCCTCTCGACCAGAAGCAGCTCGACGAGCTTAATCTTGTGGTATCGCTTCCTGAAAAGTAGGAAAATTAATGTATATTTGAAGTGCGGCCGCGGGGTTGAAGCCTCCGGCGGCACTTCTTTTTTGTCTCTCAAGCAGTATTCGAGATATTAAAAAACGGTAACAATTTAATTGTGAAATGAATTGTTGCATTGTGTGAAAAACAGTGTTAAACGTTTAATTTACAAACTCTAATGTTATGTAATCCGTATTCTGTCGGAGATTGTCCTGATTCCGGGCGATGAATTTGTTATAAATTTGATACATGCTTGCCATACTTTTGGGTTGTGAAATTTTAATTCATTAACTAACTCAAAAGATTGTTTTATGGTTAAAACGAAAAGACTGCAGGCTGTTCTGAAGCCGCGTCTGATTGCCACATCAGTGGCGTTCGGGATATGCTGCAGCATGTATGTGTCCGCTTATGCCGCTCCGGATCCGCAGATTACGGAAGCAGCGGAGGACTTAATTGAAATCAGCGGTACTGTCAAGGATTCTGACGGGATGCCGTTGATTGGAGCAAATGTTCAGGAAAAGGGGACTACAAGAGGCGTTGTCACCGACATTGACGGAAGATTCACGTTGAAAGTGTCGGCCGACGCTGATGTCATGTTCTCTTATCTTGGCTATTCCACGGTGACGTTGAAGCCTTCCGCTGAAATGGATGTGACGCTCCGTACTGACAATGCTATGCTCGACGAGGTTGTGGTCGTGGCTTATGGAACGCAGAAGAAAGTTAACCTTACGGGAGCGGTTTCTGTAGTCGATGTCGACAAGGCTTTGGACTCTAAGCCGCAGATGGAGGTGTCGAAAGCCTTGCAGGGTGTTGTCCCGGGATTGTCAATTGTAAGCACTAACGGCAATATTAATGGCCAGCCTTCAATACAAATCCGTGGTATAGGGACACTCACCGGTGATGGCGGTGAACCTCTTATCGTGCTCGACGGCGTGCCTATCGACGATCTTAGCATGGTGAATCCGCAGGACATAGCTTCGGTGTCTGTGCTGAAGGATGCCGCCTCTACTTCGATTTACGGTTCACGTGCCGCATTCGGAGTTGTCCTGATTACTACTAAATCAGGTACAAAGACGGACAAGATATCCGTAAGCTACTCTAATAATTTTTCGTGGGACACTCCTACGATATTGCCTGATTACCCGGATGTCCCGACGCAGCTCATCGCGATGAACGACGCGGCTGTGCGTACCGGGGCGGCAAGCAACCTTTTCGGTATGGATTTTATGGAGACACTTAAGTATGCCGAAGCATGGAAAGAGCAGAATGGCGGCAAGAAAGCAGGTTACCGCGAGATGCGTCCGTTCAAAAGCTGGGACGACGTGGGGGATTATTACGTGAATCCCGACGGTTCCGGCGCATTGTACTATGCCGATTGGGATGTGAAGAACATTATGTTCCAAAAATGGGCGCCTTCGCAGAGCCACAATGTTAATATACAAGGTACAAGCGGCCGCACTTCATATTATCTTTCGTTCGGATATGACCAAAAGGAGGGACAGATGGAATTCAATCCCGACAAACTGAAGCGTTATACGGTGAATGTGAATGTCCAGTCCGACATAACAGACTGGCTACAGGCCGGTGTGAGGGTGAATTATACGGACAGAACCTATACTACTCCTGAAACGCAGCGCAGCACATATCTCTATATGTGGCGTTGGGGCAGCTTCTTCGGCCCATACGGTACGGTCAACGGAACGGATTTCCGCAACGACATAGCTTACCGCAAACAGGCCGGCGACAGCAATACCGGGTCGAAATATGCCCGCATAGGAGCGTTCATGAAGGCATACGTGACAAAGGGCTTGTCGGTTAATGCGGATTACACGTATAATGTCGACAACGTGAGGGTCGACAACGTTGGTTTGCCTGTCACTTCTTATGACAGTTGGGGCGGCAACATCTCTTCTCCGTCGGTTGTTTCGTCGAGCTCGTATCTCTATCAGGAGAGCGACGAGACACAGAGCTACGCTCTCAATGTCTATGCCAACTATGAGTTCTGCCTCAATAAGCAGCATAATTTCAACATCATGCTTGGCGGAACGGCCGAAGGCGGCGAGACCCAATGGTTCTATGCGCAACAGTTGGGGCTTTTGAATCCGAGCCAGCCTGAATTCCCGCTTGCCAACGGCACGGAGACCGTCAATGGCGGTCATTCACACTGGGCTACTGCCGGATATTTCGGGCGTATCAATTATAACTGGAAGGAAATATGGCTGTTTGAGCTTAACGGACGTTTCGACGGCTCTTCGCGTTTCCCGGCTAATGACCGTTGGGCATTTTTCCCGTCAGGCTCTATGGGGTACCGTTTCTCGCAGGAGAACTATTTCGAGCCGTTGCGCGATGTCGTTTCTAACGGTAAGCTGCGCCTTTCTTACGGAGCTATTGGTAATGAGGCTGTCGGCGACAACCGTTTCGTGTCCGTAATCGGTGGTTCTTCTCCCTCTTGGATTAATCCGTCGACTGGAAGTCTTATGACCGGTTACGATATGCCTACTCTTGTGTCGAGGACTTTGACTTGGGAACGCATCGAAACGCTTGACGTAGGCCTCGACCTTGGTTTCCTTGACAATAAACTGAATCTCGGATTTGACTGGTATCAGCGTTACACCCGTAATATGCTTGCTCCGGGTAAGGAGTTGCCGGATATGCTTGGCACAGGCAGTCCGTATACCAATGCCGGCGAATTGCGTTCGCGCGGATGGGAGTTGAGTTTGGATTATAGGGACCGGTTCGGGGATGTTGATGTCTATGGTAATTTCAGCATCGGTGATTTCAGTGCCGAGGTGACGAAATGGAGCAACGAGTCAGGCATCATTTCCGACGAATATGTTGGTAAGAAATACGGTGAAATATGGGGCTTTGAGACTGACCGTTTGTTTACGGAAGATGATTTCACTTGGGGAGACGACGGTTCCGGCAATAGGGTATGCACCGGATATGCTCCCGGTGTGGCCGACCAGACCAAGCTCGAACAAGGAAGTTTCGTTTATGGCCCGGGCGACATCAAGTTCAAGGACTTGAACGGTGACGGTGTAATCGACGGCGGCAACGGCACGGTCAACGACCACGGCGACTTGACAGTGATTGGAAACACAACTCCCCGCTATCAGTACAGTTTCCGTTTGGGTGCGGCTTGGAAAGGCTTCGACATTGACATGTATTTCCAAGGCGTAGGCAAGTGGCAGCAGTGGACCACTTCGGCGTTCGTCATACCGTTTGCCCGCGGTATAGACGGTATCTATTCCAATATGACTGATTATTACACTCCTGAAAACAAGAACTATGGCGCATTCTATCCGCGCATGTTCAGCGGTAACGGCGCAGGAGGAACCGTGGCAGGCGTAAGCTACGGACGTTATAACTTCTATCCGCAGTCACGTTATCTGCTCGACCGCTCATACTTGCGTTTCAAGAACCTGACGGTGGGATATACTTTGCCGCAACAACTTACACGTAAGGCCTATATCGAGAAAGTGCGGGTATATTTCAGCGCAAACAATTTGTGCGAACTGATTAATAACAGTTTTGCCCCGCTCGACCCGGAAATCGACGGCACTGTCGGTACCGACGGTTCGTGGGGACGTACCGACCCTTATACGCGTTCTGTTTCGTGTGGTGTTCAAGTTACATTCTAATTTCAAACGACTATGACAATGAAAAATAAAGCTATTATATGCGGAATAATGGCGGTGGCTTCCGCTATCACAGGCTGCACCGACATGCTTGAAAAAGAACCGCTTGATTCTACGGCCGATAACCCGCTGTTCTGGAACAACGAGGCTAATATGGAGAATTATGCCAACACGTTCTACGACAATTTTCCGGGCTATAATGGCAAGTTCTATACCAATGCGCTTACCGATGACCAGATAACCACCGGATTTTCCAATTGGAAATATGTGAATATCCCGGCTGAAAGTTCCGAATGGTCGTCGGCATGGACGGAGATACGCCGTGCGAATGCGATGATTAATAGTATAAACAACTATGCTACTGGTGTTGATGACGCCACAAAACAGTATTGGATAGGCGTTGCGCGCCTCAACCGGGCGATGCAGTATTGGGATCTCGTGCGCAAGTTCGGCGATTGCACGTATCTGGAAAAAGTGCTTGATGTCGACGATCCCGAGCTTTATGGGGAGCGTCATAACCGTGACGAGGTGATGGATAAAGTGCTTGAAGACCTTAATGCTGCCGTAGCGAGCATCACCCCTTCGTCCTCAAAGCGGACATGGTCGCAGGAAATGGCCAATGCCATGAAGGCGCATATCTGTCTGTGGGAAGGAACGTTCCGTAAGTACCGTTCGGAGACCGACGGACAGGATGCTAAAGATTTGGAAGGAGCTGAACGTTTCCTTAAAGAGGCTGTGACGGCATGCGAGGCAGTGATGGGTAGCGGCAACGGTTATTCTTTGTGTGATGATTATCAGTCGATTTATAATTCCGAGTCGCTCGACAACAATACGGAAATCATATTCTACAAGCAGTATGTCAAGGATGTGCTTACCCATTCATTGATTGCGAACACAAGCTCCTCGTCGGAGCAGAGCGGTATGTCGAAAGACGCTTTCGACAACTATCTGTTCCTTGACGGAAAGCCTAAAGCCACTACGTCGTACGACACGGACGATGCTGGCGTGATGGCCGTGTCGGAGACCGACGGCAAAGAGCATCTTGACATTTCCGCCCAACTTGCAGTACGCGACAAGCGTCTTTCGCAGACAATCGACCATATCGTATGCTATGCTGGGCGTGACTGGCCGCGTACCTCCGACGGCATGGGCATGACTTCCGCTTCGGGTTATACGGTTTGTAAATACGACAATACTTCTATCCCGCTCGAATACCGTAAGGCCGGCAATTACACTTGTGCCCCGATCTACTGGCTTGCCGTGATTTATCTGAACTATGCGGAGGCTAAGGCGGAACTTGCCGATATGGGCAGTGGATCTATCATCCAGCAGGATTTGGACATGACTGTAAATAAATTGCGCCAGCGCGCCGGTCTGCCCGATATGTCGGTCACTCCTGATGCCGACCCGGCGAATAACATGGGAGTGTCGAATCTGTTGTGGGAAATACGCCGCGAACGCCGTTGCGAATTGATGTTCGACGACGATATTCGCTATTGGGACCTTATCCGTTGGCATAAGCTCGACTTGCTCGACAACGGCAAATATCCCGATATAACAATCGGTGCCAATTTGAAAAACGAGCCGGCGCCCGATTTATCAAAGATAAAGCTCACATCCGACGGCTATCTTGACGGCCAGAACGGTATCAGGCACTATGAATACAAACATTATTTCTACCCTATACCGAGCAGCCAGATTACATTGAATCCTAAGCTCGGGCAGAATCCGGGTTGGACTGAATAGGATATATACAGGTAATAAGTCCCGATGGTCCCAAGCCTTGCCTTCTTGGTGTGGCTTGGGATTTTTTATATGTGTCGTGAACTGGTTTGGCAACAATTCTGCCGGATTTTCGGGATTTGCAACATATTTGCACTACCTTTGCGATACTCCATATCATTATTGTATGAAAAGACTTTTATTTTTGTCAATGGCCGTAGTAATGACCATTAATACTTTTAGCGCGGATGCACGGCAGAAAATAGAGGAAATCGAGAGGCTCGACCGTATGGTTTCGGAGAAAGGTCGTTATGACGACCTTAAATATCAGCGTCTTGACAGTCTTACCCGGCTTAGCGGGAGGTCAGGTCTGCCAGTGAGCGAGAAAATAGATATTTATACTCGGTTGGGCGACGAGTATACCTTGTTTAAAGCTGATTCGGCGATGGCGTTCTATTCGCGCGGCTTGAAACTTGCCAAGGAGTCAGGCGATTCGGTTCGTAAGATTTCCATATATCTGAAAAAGATACGTCCGGAGATGATTGCCGGTTTCCATGCTGAGGCAAACAGCGATTTCTTCGAAATAAATACGCATACGATACCGGAAAATATGCTTCCCGATTATTATGAATGCGGCTACCGTATTTATTCGTTTGCCTTGAGTTCTATCGAGAAGAACAGCTCATATTACGATTATTATTATAATACCACTAATGAATACCGCCGTAAGTGGATTGCGTCGATGCCTGAAGGTTCTGTCCGCCGGAGGCTGTATGAGGCGGAGCAGGCGCTTTGGGACGGCAAGTTGCCGTTGGCACAGATGATTGCGAGGGAATTGTTGTCGGAGCTTCCTGAAAATCGGAATGAATATGCCATTGCGGCTGCGATAATGGCCAATATAATGCGCATCAACGGCAATGACGATGAATGTATCCGCTATTTTGCGATGTCGGCCATATCAGATATTCAGGGTTCCGTGAAGGAGAACCAGTCGATGTACGAGCTTGCCATGATGCTTTACGACCGTGGCGACATAGACCGTGCATACAGGTATATATTCTCTTCAATCGAGGACGCCGCTTTCTGTAATGCGCAGTTGCGTGTCTACAACGCTTCGCGAATGCTGCCGGTAATCGAGGCCTCGCATCGCGAGGAGTTGAAAAAGCACGAGACGGTGCTGCTGATTTACATAATGGTGGTGAGCATTCTGTTCCTTGGCCTTGCCGTGGCGGTGTTGTTGCTTATGAAGCAGATGAAGAAACTGTCGAGGGCGCGGATGAAGCTGAAAGAGGCCAATACTACCAAGGACGAGTATATGGGACAGTTTATCGAGTTGTGTTCTGTTTATATGCGGCGGCTTGATTCGTTCACTAAGCTGGTCAACCGCAAGCTTACTTCGGGGCAAATCGACGATTTGATAAAGACGACAAAGTCGATAAAATTCAACGAGGAGCAGCACCGCGAGTTTTATCAGGCGTTCGATTTGGCATTCTTGAAAATTTACACCACGTTTATCGACGATGTGAATGCCTTGCTCCGTCCGGAAGAGAGGATAGTTGTCGACACTCCCGGATCGCTTAATACGGAATTAAGGATTTATGCCTTGTACAGGCTGGGGATAGTCGACAATTCCAAGATTGCGGAATTTCTCAAATATTCTGTCAACACGATTTACACCTACCGGAATAAAATGAAAAACAAGGCAACCGATCGCGCGAATTTCGAGGATTCGATAATGAAAATAGGTACTATCGAATGATATTTTGATTTATATTGGCGAGTGTATCTGTGTTTTCTACTATATTGATAATTAATTGCTTATTATTTTAATAGGCTTGAAACTATTTATATATTTGTTGATATGGACATACGCAGGTGATTTTTCTGTTATATCTTTGCAATGTCGAAAGCAAAGAGATGCTTTCCATAGCAAAGAAATAATGGTTAACACTACGATATATAATATGGAGTATTAGAAAATATTTATTGCTTCGTTGTGAAACGCGGAGGTAGATTCGAATAATGGTTTTATGTTAGGTTTGTAAAAATGTTGCTTTTCTTAAAAGCAACAAAGAAACAAAGCCCGCTTCGATGGCGGGCTTTTTTCTTTTTATCCGGTTTGTGGAGAGGCCTGAACGTGCAGTGCGGATGTGCCCGGCTTTGTAATGCCGTGAAAAGCGTGATAATAAAAAATCTTACATTATCTTTGCGGTTAGATAAGCTGGATTGACGATATGAAGCGGAAAATATGCATAGCGACAGGCACGCGCGCCGATTGGGGGCTGCTCAGCGGGATAGCCCGGGCATTGAATGCCCGCAATGATGTTGAGTTGCAAATCATCGCCACAAATATGCACCTTTCTGACCGGTATGGAGCGACATGGCGCGAAATAGAGCGTGACGGTCTGCGAATCACCCGGCGAGTGCCGATGCCGGTCGATGCCGGCACTCCTTCCGGAACGGTCAAGGCAATGAGCGAGTGTATGGGAGGAATGGCACAGGCTTTCGATGAGTTGCGGCCGGATTTGCTGATGATCCTCGGCGACCGTTACGAAATGCTTGCGACGGCGAGTGCGGCGCTCATATTCCGTATCCCTATAGCCCATATAGCCGGAGGGGCAGTCAGCCGCGGGGCTTACGACGAAAGCATACGCCACGCGATAACAAAAATGAGCCACATACACCTGACGGAGACGGAAGAATACCGCCGGAGGGTGATACAATTGGGCGAAAATCCGGAACACGTTATAAATACAGGGGCAATAGGTGTCTATAACATAATGCACACGGATTATATTCCGCGCGAGGAGCTTGAAAAAGAAATCGGCGCAGCTATTCCCGAAAAGTCGTTGCTTGCCACATTCCATCCGGCGACACTCGACAGTGTGCCGCCACGGCAGCAGTGCGAGAATCTGCTTGCGGCATTGGACGGGCGTTCTGATTATAAGGTGATATTTACATATCCCAACAATGACACTGACGGACAGGTAATCATCGAGTTGATAGAGGATTATGCGCGTAAGCATCCCGACCGTTGCGCGGTATATCCGTCGTTGGGAATGCGCCGCTATCTGTCTGCGCTGCGCTGCGTCGCGGCAGTGGTAGGCAACTCGTCGAGCGGGATAGTGGAGGTGCCGTCGATGGGAATTCCGACGCTCAACATCGGGATACGTCAAGAAGGGCGTACGGCGGCCGATTCGGTGGTGAATTGCGGCGTAAGCAAGGAAGATATAAGCCGCGGGCTGGATTATGCGCTGTCTGATGAAATGCGGGAAAAGGCCCGCCACACTGTGAATCCTTATTATCAGCCGGATACACTCGAGAAAATTGTAAAAGCCGTGACGGAAACCTCGCTTGACGGCATAATCATAAAACCATTCTACGATCTCAAGCAATGAAAACTTTATACGTAATACCCGCGCGTGGAGGGAGTAAAGGCATACCGCATAAAAACATACGCCCGCTCGGGGGCGTGCCGCTGATTGGCTATTCCGTCAAAGTCGCGCGTGAGCTTGCCGACGACAGCGACATTTGTGTATCGACTGATGACCCGGAAATCGCGGCCACGGTTGAGAATATGGGGCTGAAGGTGCCGTTCCTGCGCCCGGCAGAGCTCGCCACCGACAAAAGCGGCACTTATGAGGTGCTGCTCCACGCATTGGATTTCTACGGGAGCCGGGGCATAGGTTACGATACCCTTGTGCTGCTGCAGCCCACATCTCCATTCCGCCGTGCCGACGATGTGCGCCGTGCCATGGCGCTCTACACTCCCGATGTCGATATGGTAGTGACAGTGAAAGAGGCTGCAAGCAACCCCTACTATAATTGTTACGAAACCGATGCCGACGGCTTCCTGCATATCTCGAAAGGAGAGGGCAACTACACCCGCCGTCAGGACGCGCCGAAAGTGTGGGAATACAACGGCGCGGTGTATGTAATCAACACCCGCTCATTGCGGCAGATGCCGCTCGGACAATTCCGCAGGAGAGTGATGTGCGAGATGGATGCCCGGCGTTCCGTGGATCTCGATACCGAAATCGACTGGCTCGTAGCCGAAAAGCTCATAGAGGCTGGAATCCTCAAAGAATAATAATGTCGCTATTGATAGGAAAGTGTTTTCATCTCGTGCCGGCTTGATACTATGGGCGCTCTATCGGTATGGAGCGGTTCATGCTCTGCTCGAGCGAGATGAGTGTCTCTGTGTCGACCACGCCGTGTATCATTTGGATTTTGTCGTTCAGCAGTTCCATCAGGTGCTGGTTGTCGCGGGCGTAGAGCTTGATTAGCATCGAGTAGGGGCCTGTGGTGAAATGGCATTCTACCACTTCCGGTATCTTTTCAAGTTCCTGCACTACGTCACGGTACATCGACCCTTTTTCAAGTTTCACGCCGATATACGTACAGGTGGCGTAGCCCAATGCCTTGGGGTTGACGTGGTAGCCTGAGCCGGTTATCACTCCCATGTCCGTGAGTTTCTGCACGCGCTGATGGATTGCCGCGCGCGACACGCCGCAAGTCTCTGCTATCTCTTTGGAAGGAATGCGGGCGTTGTTCACTATTATGCCTAATATTTTCTTGTCAAGATTGTCTATTTTTTCCATATAGTGTCTCCGTTGTTCGGAACAAAGTTCTCATGCTATTGTCCGTATGTGCAAAGATACTATCTTTGCATTATATAAATATTAAAGTAATGGAAAAAACGCTATATGTGTCGGATCTTGACGGAACATTGCTCAATAGCAATTCGGAAGTCACGGAACCGTCGCGCATATTGTTGAACAGGTTGATATGTGAGGATGGCATCTTGTTTACGGTAGCCACGGCGCGCACTCCGGCTACGGTGGTGAGGCTCATGTCGGGAATAGAAACCTCATTGCCTTACATCGTGATGACTGGCGCGGCTATGTGGAAAGGTGGATTGGTAAACCGTTGCTATATGAAGCCCGGGCGTGTGGAGTATTTGCTTGACGTGTGCCGTCGTTATGGCATAACGCCATTCCTATATATATATGACGACCGTGAGAGTATGCTTGAAGTGTGGCATGCGGTTGCGATGAACAGCTACGAGCGCGACTTTATGCGGCAACGTACAGGTACTCCATACAAGCGTTTTGTGATTTCCGACTCTTTACCGGAAGATGTGGTTGACCGTACCATGCTGCTTTTTGCGGCCGCTCCTTATGGGAAAGTTTCTGCGGCCTATTCCGAGGCGCAAAAGCGGTTGCCGTGCTCGATGACTTGCTATCACGACATTTTCGATCCGTCGACAGGCTTTTTTGAGGTGATGGCCGAAGGCGTTTCGAAGGCTGTTGCCGTCAAAAAACTTGCCGATGATGTAGGGGCGACGCGCATTGTGGTGTTCGGCGACAGTCCTAACGATTTGTCGATGCGCTCGGTGGCCGATTTGTTCGTAGCTCCGGAAAATGCTTCTAAAGAAGTGCTCGCTGTGGCCGACTGCGTTGCCGACAACAATAACAACGATTGCGTGGCGCGCTGGATTGAGGCCGACGTGGCGCACAGGCATGCCCGCCAATGAAGCGTCAGATGCTTCGTCCTACCCATTTGCCGCTTTTCATATAGCGGTAGCCCAGCGTGAACATAATCAGTGCATATATGGCTTCGGCCGACCATGCTATGGCTACGTCAACACGCATAATCAATATGGTTACTGTGATGTAGGCTACATATATGACCAATGCCATCATTTCCAGACCGAATGCGGTTTTTGTGTTGCCCGTGCCTGAAACGCTTTGAAAATAGACGTTGGAAGGCACAATCAGCAGATACGTCGAGCACATTACCCACACCGACGCTACCGAAGCGTCGATAAGTCCGGGCATGTCGGTGTAGATGGCAAGGAACAGCTTAGGCAGCACCGACATCAGCAAGGCTATCGGCAGTACTATCGCATACGTTATCTTGACGTGGCGGCGTATGACTGCCATTACCTGTTTTTCTTCTCCCGCGCCTATCATGTTGCTGACTACAGAACTGCATGTGGAGGCGAAGGCAAGCACCACCATAAATAGGAATCCCGACAGGCTGCGCACGATGTTGGTAATCGCCAGTTCTCGCTCGCCGAGATGCTCGATGTAGACGAAGAATATGAACCATGTGGACATGGAAATAAGATTCTGCACCATTATCCACGACGATATGCCGAGTATTTTGCGCAATTCGTGGAAATCGGGCTTTTCCATCTTTTCAAGCCCGTATTTGCGGTAGTCGATGCGGCTGCGGGTGTAGACTATGAAAAATACCAGCGATACCAATTCGGCGAGCGACGAGCCCATGGCAGCTCCTGCTATTCCGAATGCGGGGCATCCGAATTTTCCGAAAATCAGGATATAGTTGAACACCACGTTCGACAGCACCATCACCACGGAGTTGAGTGTCAGCGTCTTTGTCTGTGTGGTGCCTACAAAGAACGCGCGGAACATGGCCGCCATGAACGAGAAGAAGAAACCGTAGACGCGCCATTCCATATATTCCTCGGCTTTCAGAAGCACGTTGGGCGAGGAAATCATGGCCGACAGTATCTCGTTGGAAAACACTTGCGACAGCGTGAACAGCACGGCGGCAAGCCCTAAGAGGAAGAACGCGCCCTGATAGAATACCTTACCGATGGCGCGGTAGTTGCCCTCGCCGTTGCGCCGGCCTATGAGAATCTGCGCTCCTACGCTGAATCCGAGTCCCACCATGAAAATAACCATATAGTAAACTCCAGCTATGGCCGTCGCCCCAAGTTCCACTTCGCCGACACGTCCCATAAAAGCCGTGTCGGTCAGTCCTATCATCTGCTCCATCAGGAGGCTGATAAGAATAGGATAGGCTATGGTTATGATTTTCTTGCTGTTGTAGATTGTGCTTTTTTGCGACATATATTCAATTGTGTTTTGGGAAAAGGAGTGCAAAGATAATGCAAAGCGGTGGTAAAACAAAAAAAGAGTATGGTTTCCCACACTCTTTTTTATCTGCGCGGCTGCCTTACAGTTCGAGGTCGCCGTTGATTATTTCGTGCCACGGCAGTCCTTTCAGGTTCAACTGCTCCATAAACGGATCCGGGTCGAACTCCTCGACGTTCCAAACTCCCGGACGCTTCCATTTTCCTTGCAGGAACATCATAGCCCCGATCATTGCCGGTACGCCGGTGGTATAGCTCACGGCTTGCATCCCGGTTTCCAAGTAGGCTGCGTGGTGCGAGCAGTTGTTGTAGACGTAGTAGGTCATCGGCTTGCCTTCCTTGTCCTTTCCGCTGATGCGGCAGGCGATGGATGTTTCGCCTTCGTAGTTTTCACCCAGATCCTGCGGGTTGGGCAATACGGCTTTCAGGAACTGCAGCGGAACGATTTCCATGCCGTTGTAGTTGATTGGCTCGATGCTTGCCATGCCTATGTTCTGGATTACGCGCAGGTGGGTGAGGTATTCCTGCCCGAAAGTCATCCAGAAACGCGCGCGTTTTATCGAAGGATAATGCTTGACGAGGCTTTCCAGTTCCTCGTGGTACATCAGGTATGATTCGCGCGGGCCGATGTTAGGGTAGGTGAGAGGGCGGTGTACCGACAGCGGGTCGGTCTCTTTCCATTCGCCGTTTTCGTAGTATTTTCCGCGTTGGGTAATCTCGCGTATGTTGATTTCCGGGTTGAAGTTGGTGGCGAAAGCCTTGCCGTGGTTTCCGGCGTTGCAGTCCACGATGTCGAGATGCTCCATTTCCGAGAAATAGTGCTTGGCCGCGTATGCCGTATATACGCCCGACACTCCCGGGTCGAAACCGCATCCGAGTATGGCTGTCAGTCCGGCTTTCTCGAATTTGTCCTTATAGGCCCATTGCCAGCTGTATTGGTATTTAGCCTCGTCGCGCGGCTCATAGTTGGCTGTGTCGAGATAGCTTACTCCGCATTCCAGACAAGCGTCCATTATTGTGAGGTCCTGATAGGGAAGGGCCACGTTAATCACGATGTCGGGACGGTGACGGCGGAACAGCTCTACAAGTTGCGGTACGCTGTCGGCATCCACGCTGTCGGTTGTGATATTGTCCTTGCCGATAGCTTTGGCGATTGCATCGCATTTGCTTTTGGTGCGCGACGCGATTACAATCTCGTTGAAAACATCAGGGTTTTGCGCACATTTATGTGCCACTACGGTACCTACTCCGCCAGCCCCGATAATTAAAACTTTTGCCATTTCTCTACTTTTTATTTATTGTTAATATGAATTTTGCCGGTCATACGGCGGCACTTATCAGCGCCGAGCTCACGAGCATATATATCATCATGCCTATGATGTCGTTGGTGATGGTGATGAACGGTCCGGTGGCTATGGCCGGGTCCACTTTCATCTTTTCAAGCGTCAGAGGCACGAATGTGCCGAAAATGGCGGCGAACATCACTACGGCGAACAGAGAGATTGACACCGATACGGTGGTTTGCAAATCGGGCTTGAAGAAAAAGAAATTGTAGGCGAACACGAGCATCGAGATTATGCATGCGTTGATTACCGCCACTCCGATTTCTTTAATTATCTGTTTCGCCGAATGTTTCAGGTCGAGTGTGCCGTTGGCAAGTCCTTGCACCACGATTGCCGACGACTGTATGCCAACGTTTCCTCCGGTGCCGCCGATTAGCGGGATGAAAAGCGCCATCGACGGATTGGCGGCGAATCCCGCCTCGAAATTGCCGAGAATCAGCGAGTTCGACAAGCCTCCTATCATTCCTATCAGAAGCCATGGCAGACGCGCCTTGGTCTGGTCGAGCAGCTTGTCGCGCGTCTCGATGTCGGTCGAGATACCTGATGCCAACTGGTAGTTGCGTTCTGCCTGTTCGCGTGCCTCGTCCATCACGTCGTCGAACGTAATTCGTCCCACAAGCCTTCCTATCGAATCCACGACGGGCATCACCGACAAGTCGTATTTCTCGAAAGCCAGCACCACCTCGTCTATCGGTTCGTTGGCCTTGACCGATATGGGGTCGGTTTCCATCACGTGCTTTATCTTTGATACCGACGGATGTGTTATGAGTGTTTTCAAGGGCAGGATTCCTTTCAGGCGGCGGTCGTCGTCGACCACGTATACATAATAGATTTCGTCCATGTCCTCGGCTTGCTCGCGCATCCGCTTCACGCATTCAGGCATGCTCCAATTCTCGTTGACGACAATCATTTCCTTGCCCATGAGGGAGCCGGCCGTGTCGTCGTCGTATTTCATAAGGTCGATGATGGAGCCTGCCTGCACCACGTCGTCGACGTGCGAAAGCACATCTTCCTGATCCTCTTTGTCAAGCTCTTGTATAAGGTCTACGGCATCGTCGGTGTCGAGGTGTTCGATGAACTGCTTGGCGATTTCCTTGTTCGACATATTGTCGAGCAGGCGGTGCCGGTCGTCTTCGTCGAGTTCCATCAACATGTCGGCGGCTGTGTCGCCGTCGAGGAGCGAGACGACGAATTCAGCCTCGTCGGTGTCTAAATGCTGTAGCAGCTCCGCTATGTCGGCCGGATGCAGGTCGTCGAGTATTTCCTTTGCCTTTTCCTTGTTGTTGGCTTGTATCAAGGAAATCAGCTCATTGATAAATTCATCGGTAAATTCTTTCATCGCTTCCTCATTTTAAGAGATTGGTGAGATTTACGAACTCTTCTACGGAGAGCTGCTCGGGACGCCGGTTGAATATCGGGTCGGCGAGTACTGACGCGTCTGTAGCCAACGGCCGCACGGAGTTGCGCAGAGTCTTGCGGCGTTGTCCGAAAGCCACTTTCACCACCGTCTTGAACCGTGCCTCGTCGCATTCGAGCTGTTTCCGGCTGTTGCGTGTCAGCCTGATTACTCCGGATTTCACCTTAGGAGGCGGGTTGAAAACGTTCTCGTCTACGGTGAAAAGATATTCCGTGTCATACCATGCTTGCAGCAGCACCGACAGTATTCCGTAGGTCTTGGAGCCCGGGCCCGCCGTGATGCGTTCCGCCACTTCTTTCTGGAGCATGCCGCTGCAACACACCACGCTGTCTTTGTAGTCAAGCACTTTGAAGAATATCTGCGAAGATATGTTGTACGGATAGTTGCCTATTATGCAGAATTGACCGTCGTATAGTTCTTTGAGATTGAGCTTGAGGAAATCGTCGGCTATTATTTTCCCGTTGAGTTCAGGAAAGTTGTCCGAGAGGTATTCTACGGATTCGTTGTCGAGCTCTACGACTTTCAAATCGTGCCCTTTCCCGATGAGGAATTGTGTGAGCACGCCTGTCCCCGGCCCTATTTCCAAGACGGGAGTGCCGGTGAAATTGTCGAGAGTGCCGGCGATTCGCTCGGCTATCGACAGGTCGGTCAGGAAATGCTGCCCTAACGCTTTTTTAGGCTTTACTGATTGCATACAATGTCGTGTGTATTTTGCATTGCATCCGATTCGCATTCATAAGACAGGCTGCATCTCGGCAATGAGAAATCAATAATTGCTTGATTTTGCATTGCACCCGATTTGCACTATCTTTTCATAAAATAGGCTGCGCCTCGGCATAAAAACAAGCAAGCTCTTTTTTATGCGCTCGGCTTGCACTATCTTTGCAAGCGCAAAATTACGGAATATTTTGGAAAAATTCAACTTAAAAAAGGCATTGGGCTATGTTGTCAAGATCGGGCTGCCTATAGCCATAGGCGTGTGTCTGTTCTATTGGCTTTACAACAATGTCGATGTGGCCGAGATGCGCGAGATATTGCGCTATGACGTGGATTACCGGTGGATATTTCTGATGCTTGCGATAAGCGTGTTCAGCCACGTGTTCCGCGGCTTGCGTTGGCGTTTGCAGTTGCGTTCTATCGGCGTGGATGTGCCGGTGGCGCCGGTGGTGGTCTCCATCTTCGGCACTTATGCTGTCAATCTCTTGTTTCCGCGTCTTGGCGAGGTGTGGCGTTGCGGCTATATATCGCGCCGCCAGAATGCGCCGTTCACTAAGGTGGTAGGGTCGATGGTGGCCGACAGGCTGACGGATACGGTCACTGTACTGCTGCTTACGGTGGTTGCGGTGTTGTTGGCCGGACCGGCTTTCGATAAATTTTTCACTACTTTCCCGCAGGTGAAGGACGGCTTGTGGCATTTGCTTACGTCGCCATGGCTTTGGGGCGGGCTGGCGGTAGCGGCTGTGGCCGTGGCCGCTTTGTTCAGGTTCGGCTCTTCCAACGCTTTGGTATGCAGGGCGAGAGAGATGGTCGCCAATGTATGGCAGGGGGTTGCCGCGATAGCTAAGATGGACGGTAAATGGCAGTTCCTGTTGTATACGGCTCTCATTTGGGGGTGCTATTTCGTTCAGCTTTATGTGTGCTTCTTTGCGTTCGATTTCACTTCAGGGCTTGGAATCGTGTGCGCGTTGGTTTGCTTCGTGCTGAGCAGCATCAGTATGGGTATACCTACCAACGGCGGGCTGGGGGCATGGCATATCGCCGTGATTTTCGGGCTTTCGCTGTATGGCGTGGGGACGTTCTCTTTCGACAATCCCGACGCGCGCGCCTCGGCATTTGCGATGCTCGTATGGGGGGCGCAGACATTGGTACTGATACTTTTAGGTATATATACATATATATATGTGCTTTTGGACGGATTGAAGAGGAAGCGCGCAAAAGGGAGGTCTTAGACTATGGCGTTACGGTTGGATGATTTTTTTGACGAGAACGATGATGCCCGCAAGAAGGAGCAGCGGGAAAAAGTTGAAATTCGGGAAGACGATGCCGGCTCTGCGGAACTGGCTGATGAGGATGATTTCGAGGATGATTTTATCACGTCGGATTCGCAAAGGCGCCGTCGCCGTTGCCTGAGAATAGGATTGTGGGCGGTTGCCGTGCTGGTTGTGTGCGTCGCGCTGAGGTTGCTGTTTTTTTCTCCTGCGGCGAGTGAGGGCTCAATGCGTGGCTATGTGGTGTCTTTCGAGAAAACTGGATTTATGTTTGATTCGTATGAAGGCGTTTTCGTCTTGGATTCGCCGTCCGATACGGCCTCGGTGCGGTTTTCCACTACCGACCAGCAGGTGGGCAGGCATATTTTTCAGGCGATGCATACCGACAGTGTGATAGTCTTGCGTTATAAGCGTTACAACAAGTCTTTGCCGTGGCGCGGCAGCTCGAATATTGTTGTCACCGGCGCGTCTTCGGTTTCTCCTACTCCGGTTTCTGTGCCGAAGCCGCCTGTCAGCCGCGACTGATTATAAGTGTTGCGCAGTGACGTGGTTGTTGCTTATATATCTTACTAAATATATAAGTTCGTTATCTTTGGTGTGTTTTGTGAAAAACACATACCATTGGGTTGTCTTGTCTTTCTTGAAAATAGAATAGCGCATATTCTTGCCGTAGCGGTTGAAGTATGGGGGAGCTGGTTTGCTTAATTTTCGTGGAAGAGATGACTCTATGTCAAAAATGAGTTCCCGCACATAATTTATCGCATATTCTTCAAAACCGAAGTAGTCTTTTTGGAAAAGTATTTCGGAGAGTTCACGGAAATGTGTCCTGACTTCTGGTAAGAATAGCACTTTCATATAAGATTGCTTTTCTTAAAGTAATCTTTGATATCGCTTTCTATTCCTGTCAGTAACTCTTCGGCTGTTAGTGCTCTGTTGATGTCATTGTCGGGAGAGATTTGTTCTTGTCTGGTTAAAATATATGTTTCGTTTTTGCCTCGTTGGATGACAATTTGTTCGGTTCTTGCCATATCGAGGTGTTTTTTCATATTGCTTCTTAATTCAGATGAACTGATGTCTCTCATAGATGTCGTACTTTTTAGTGTACGACAAATATAATAAAGTATCTGCCCTCTCCAAAAAAATGGAGAAATTTTTGCAAGTGTTTGATTTTTAAAATAAATGCGCTACCTTTGCAGTCCGATTATATCCAAAATTAGCGTTTTTGTGTCGCTGTTGAAGCTTTTGGCCGGGCGGATGCAGTAGGCATGATTTGTGTAATTAATTAAAAATTAGTTTTTTAAAAGTGGATGCTTTAAGTTACAAAACCGTTTCGGCTAACGCTGAAACAGCTCAAAAGGAATGGGTTGTAGTTGATGCAACCGATCAGGTTTTGGGTCGTCTTTGCGCTAAGGTGGCAAAATTGCTGCGCGGAAAGTACAAACCCAATTACACGCCCCACGTGGATTGTGGCGACAATGTTATTATCATCAATGCCGACAAGGTCTCTTTGACCGGCAAGAAATGGACAGACCGCGTTTATCTTTCTTATACCGGCTATCCCGGCGGACAACGCGAGGCTACTCCGGAAATCTTGCAGCAGAAATCGTTCAACAAGCATTTCAAGGCTGGTAAGAACCCGTTGTTCATCAAGGTTATGAAAGGCATGCTCCCGAAGAACCGTCTTGGCCGTCATCTGATGGGCAACTTGTATGTGTACAACGGACCGGAACATCCGCATGCGGCTCAGAATCCTAAAGTAATCGACATCAACAAGCTTAAATAATACTGAAGTATGGAACAGATTAATGCAGTAGGCCGCCGTAAGGCAGCAATCGCCCGTGTTTTTGTGAAAGAGGGAACAGGCGTTATCACTATCAATAAGCGTACGTTGGAGAACTATTTCCCCAATCCTATACTTCAATATATCGTAAAGCAGCCGTTGAACGTAGTTGACGCTGTCGAGAAATACGACATCAAGGTCAACCTGATTGGCGGCGGTTTCACCGGACAGGCAGAGGCTTTGCGTCTTGGCATCGCCCGCGCTTTGGTGAAAATCAATCCTGAAGACAAGCCGGCTTTGCGTGCCGCAGGATTCATCACCCGCGACCCGCGTGCCGTTGAACGTAAGAAACCGGGTCGTCCGAAAGCCCGTAAGAGATTCCAGTTCAGTAAACGTTAATTTTTCACTGTGCTGTTTCGGAAAGTGTTTAGTATCTAAATTGCCAAGACTTGCCGGCTACCGGTGCTACTTGGCGGTTGAGTTATGTAGAATGTAAACAAATAATAAAGAAAAATGTCAACACCAACTTTTGAACAATTATTAGAGGCAGGTTGCCATTTCGGCCACTTGAAACGTAAATGGAATCCTGCTATGGCTCCGTACATCTTTATGGAGCGCAATGGTATCCACATTATTGACCTTTATAAGACCGCGGCTAAGCTCGAAGAGGCTGCCGCTGCTCTTAAAAATATCGCTAAATCGGGTAAAAAAGTGCTTTTCGTGGCTACGAAGAAGCAGGCGAAGCAGGTGGTTGCCGACAAGGCTTCCGCTATCAATATGCCGTACGTGATAGAGCGTTGGCCGGGCGGGATGCTTACCAACTTCCCGACTATCCGTAAGGCTGTGAAGAAGATGACCAACATCGACAAGATGACGAAAGACGGTACTTTCGATAATCTTTCGAAGCGCGAGCGTCTTCAGATTACTCGCCAGCGCGCGAAGCTGGAGAAGAACCTCGGTTCTATCGCCGACCTTAACCGTCTGCCCTCCGCTTTGTTCGTTGTCGACGTGATGAAAGAGCATATTGCTGTTGCCGAGGCTAACCGTCTGGGCATTCCGGTGTTCGCTATGGTAGATACCAACTCGAATCCTGACACCGTGGATTTCGTAATCCCTTGCAATGACGACGCTTCAAAGTCTATCGAGCTTGTTCTCGACACTGTTTGCGCCGCTATGGCAGAGGGCTTGGAAGAGCGTA
>URQP01000031.1 GCA_900550025.1 uncultured Porphyromonadaceae bacterium
ACACGCTGAAATCAACGCCGAAACCGAAAGCGAAGTTTGCAAGAGCACAAAGCAACAAGCCCAACGCCATCACAATGCGCCCCCTCAACCGGTCAACGACATATCCGTTAATGAAACGAGAGAAACCATAAACCAAAGAACCTGCAAAAATTATCCAACCGAAACTTTTATTGGAAATGCCGTATTCCGCTGTCAATCCGGGCATTGCCAACGAAAAATTCTTACGCACAAAGTAGAAGATGGCATAGCCTATCATTGTGACAATGATAGTACGCACCTGCCACGACAGAAACCTTTTCTTCTGCCCTCCTAACGAACCATATACATCTTTTGCTGTCATTATTATAACATTTTTTATTTCTTATTACGCTTAGCAAGATATTGTTCTTCCTTATAAGTAACAGCCATAAACACTATCGACAGGAAGCAAGCGACAAGAAGCAACACGAATGTGGCGTTCCATCCGGCATGCTCGGCAACATACCCTATAAGAGTGTTGGCAAGAATGGCAGTACCGAAGAAATATCCGAAAAACCCTGTCAACCCGGCAGCAGTACCGGCCGCGTTCTTAGGGGCAAGGTCAAGAGCCTGCACCCCGATTAGCATCACCGGCCCATAGATAAAAAATCCTATGCCAATCAGAGAGATTGTCACTATCGTGATATTGTCCATGAATGCCCAATACAGGCAGATGAACACAGCTACCACCGCCATAAACAATATCGTAGGCAAAGCACGCCGCCCGTTGAACACCTTATCCGACATCCAGCCGCAAATCAACGTGCCCGGAATAGCAGCAAACTCATACGCGAAATACGCCCATCCTGCCTGCTCCAAGTCAATGCCCTTTTCTGTAAGTATCGTAGGAGCCCAGTCGAGGCAACCATAACGCACCATATAGACAAACGCATTCGCAATAGCTATGAACCAAAGGAATTTGTTGTTAAGCACATATTGCAGGAAAATTTCTTTTGTCGACAAAACCTCTTCCTGCTTCTCGCTATAATTCTTAGGATAATCATTACGCCATTTTTCCACCGAAGGCAAACCGCACGACTGCGGAGTGTCACGCAACAGGCAATAAGCCACCAATGCTATCAAGATTGCCGTTGCGGCCGGGAACAAGAAAGTACCCACAAGGAAATAGCGGCTTTCATCAGCCCCATAGAACCACGAGCCGAACCACGTAGCCCCATATACAGCCATAGGCCCTACAAGCGACCCGCCGACATTATGCGCGCAATTCCAAATCGACATCATCGTGCCGCGCTCCGTCTGCGAGAACCAGTGTGTCATTACCCTGCCACACGGAGGCCAGCCCATACCGTTAAACCAGCCCACAAGAAAATTGAGCGCACCCATAAGAATGATGGCTGCCGTATGATTTTCCGGACCGAGTGCAGTAATCGGCACAATCATGAACATCATCGAGATGGATGCCAATATCAGCCCCAACGGCAAGAACTTACGCGCATCACTACGGTCGGACACCGACCCCATCAGGAATTTCGACAGCGCATAAGCGACAGCGTTCATCGCAAGTACCGTACCCAACTCACCTTTTACAAAACCGAAAGGCTCAAGCATCGGTATGGCCATCGAAAAATTCTTACGGACAATGTAGAAAGCGGCATATCCTACAAAAGCGCCAATAAACACTTGCAAACGCAACGACTTGTAACGCCGGTCAGCCTCTGGACCGACCTGTTCGCTCTTATATACCGGAGGAACTAAAAACTTCCACATAATATTAAACTTTAAGTTCTATGTTAGTATTATTACAAACGGTTCAGTTAACAATGGCATCATTCCGTTAAATACCCTTTTCTGAATTCCGTTTCGATTATATTCCACTTTCAAAAACTTTTCAAAAGCAAATATAAACCAAAGTTTTTTATTTCGCAACGAAAATTATATAAAATATTTATTAAATTTTTATTTCAAAATTGCTACATAGTGCAATTGTATAGTTAAACTATTATACCACAACTATTTACAGCTGGCAGAGTTTAACCTTTTCGTCGCCTCCACATCAATGGCATCCGCCAAAACAGATACCGGATGTTTCACTTTCCTTGAAGTCGACATCTCTATTTGCCATTTACACGTCTCGCAATCCGTCGCTACAAAGTCAACGCCCGATTCCTCGATTTGGCGGAACAGAGAAGCCCCTATGCCTTGTGAAACAGGATAATTCTCCTTCTTGAAACCGTATGTGCCGGCTATTCCGCAGCACTGGGAGTCAAGCACCTGCAAATCCACTCCCGGAATCATACGCAACAATGAGATTGAATAATACGCCCACCCGAGTTTCTCCATATGGCAAGGCGTATGATAGGCAACTTTCTGTTTAATGCCGTCACGGAACTTCAACTTCACCCCGCCCTCTTCAATCAGACGGTAGATGAAGCGTGTGGCGAGATTTATGCTGTCGCGCACATCTGCATTCTCAACGCCAAGCAAATGAGGATATTCGTCACGCATCGTAAACACGCAAGTAGACGACACCCCCACCACAGGACGCCCTTCAGACACCGGCTTACGGATATTCTTGATATTGAACTCTGCCTGACGCCGTGCCTGATTTATCAATCCGTTAGACACCAACGCCACGCCACAGCACTTTTCCTCATCAAGAAGGTCCACCCCATAGCCAATGGCATTCATCACTTTCACAAAGTCCTTTCCAAGCTGAGGGTAATTATAGTTAACGTAACAACCATGGAAGAAACTTATCCGATTCTTATATAATGCCTGTGATTCCGCCGCATTTTTCTTGTACCAGCTCTCGAAAGTGCGGGATGAATATTTCGGGAACGTGCGGTGAGCGTCGATTTTCAGCACACCGTCCATAACCAGCTTGACAGGCTTCAACGACAACGACGCATTCACCAAGGGAGCAAATTTCGTAGCCATCGACCCGACAAAATCGGTATTGGCAAGCATCATATCACGGACTTTAGGCTTTTTCTTACTATATTTTATGCGTGCCAACTGTATGATATCGCCTATTTTCACACCTGACGGGCACGCCACTTCACAGCGTTTACAATTCAAACAATACTTCAACGACTCGTCAAAGAATTCTCCGCGCTTCAAACGCAGACGCTCACCGTCAGGCCCTGCCTGCTTAGGCCCCGGATAATCAGGATTGACAGGGACTACCGGACAATATACCGTGCAGACAGTACATTTTATGCATTGTTCAAAATTATTCTCGCTTATGTTAACCTGTTGCATATTCATAGCCTATCCTTTTATTATATTATCCGCCACATAAAGAGCCGTAATCATAGAGACACCGGCTCCGCAACCCTGCTGCAAGGCATTGAATCCTCCCAGCACAGACCCTATGGCATATAAATTACAAACCGCTTTACCGTCTTTAACTGCGTGGAACCCACCGTCAGCGACCACACCGAAACGCATATAGTCCTGCGGTTTGAAGAATGAGACATCATACCAATCCGCACGATTCGCGCTACAATCCACATCACAGCCGAAAACAGGCTCGGCCACGGAATCAGGCCGTGCAACCAGCCCTTTGCTGAAATAGCTTCCCGTGGCAAGCACATAGCTGCCGGCCTCAATGCCATAATCACCGTGATTTTCCGTGTATATTCTAACGACTTTATTGTCTTCAAAATCAGCTTTCACGACTGTATCGCCAAGCATAAACACTCCGCCAAGCCGCTCGAACGCACGCCGCAACGACATCTGAGACCTGATTCCCGGTACTGACGGCGGCATTGTCGGCACAAGGCATACCTTACAGTCCAATCTGTCGGAAAGCATCTTCACAGACACAGAATCCGACAAGCCGAACACTGCCGGCAACACCACACAATCGAATCCGTCAGACTCAGTCCCAATTTTAGATAATAAAGCATTAAGTGTATCCTTATTTTCAAATGTCCTTGCTATATTAGGAGCCCGCATCTCTGTAGGACTGACACGCAAACGCTCGGTTTCCGGAACACTTACAGCAATTATACGGCACTCCGCCCCGCGCTTCTCGAAACTGTCGGCTATGAATTTCGTATTGAAATCCAGAAATCCGGCAATGTTGACAATCAATATTTTACTGCCGGGCAAAGACTCTCCGGAAGGGAACGCGATAAAATCCCCCATCGTCAGCCAAGTGGGTTTCATCGTTCCCATAGGAGTAATCCGGTATGTATTGCGCAAAGCTTCGCCCGCGACAGGCACTCCACTTTCAGCCAACTGCTTTTTCGCCTCGCCCGCATAAGATCCGAACAATCCGCCCACTTTCCTATATGGATGCCCGGCATCAAGCTTTTCCACAGCATCCAACGGATTGACAACATCAGAGCCATCAGGCAATTTGTTAAGCAAATCAAACGAGCCCGAAGAAAAATGCAACGCGCTCTGCCCCGCAGAAACGATAACGCACTTCTTACCGCCGTTTTGCAGACGTATTCCGCACATCAAGCCGGCAAGCCCGCCACCTATTATCACAACATCGAATTTCATCGCTAATCATTTTGTTCCATTCCACAAACTCCGGCATACACCCATTGGGCATATTCATTCTCACGCAAAGCGTCGCCCCATGCAACAGGATAAACGCCTTTCCAACGCTCATTAAGAAATTTAGCAAAGTCGGATTTAGCCTTTTCAGAGCAATTATGCGCTTCGCCAAGCAATCCTGCGGCCCTGCAAGCGCACAACTCGCCTTGGCAAGTGCCCATACCCACACGAGTACGGCGGCGAAGATCCACCATATTGTTCACGTCCAATTCATTCAGGGCATATTTGACCTCGCCGACCGTCACATCCTCGCATTCACAAACGAGGCTCGCGTCATATTCATTATCGGAAGGGATTTTTGACGACAAATCGCCATGCCTGCCTTCCAACGATTCCCTGATAGGATTCTTGACAATGAACGATTTTCCCTTAGGCATCTCGTCCTCATCACGCGAACCGGGCAGAGGATCGGTCATAGTGGTACACTTCTTGTCTACGCCAAGCTTCTTGCAAGCAAGGTCGGTAGCCCACTCGGCCATCAGGCGGTAAGTCATAAGCTTTCCGCCGGTAATGGTAGCGAAACCCGGCACGCCGTCGCGCTTCTCATGGTCGAGCAACACAATGCCACGGCTTATGTTACGGCCGGTAGGGTCGTCATCGGAAGCGACAAGCGGCCGCACACCGGCATATGCACGCAGGATGCGTGTCGTGGCAAGCGCAGGAGCGAGCTTCTCGCCCTCCGAAAGAAGCAAGTCCACCTCGTCGGGTGTAACCCTCATATCGTCGACTTCATCAAAACCCACATGGCTCGAAGTAGTTCCTATAAGGCAAATCGTGTCGCCCGGCACAAGTATGTCGGCATTGGCGGGCTTGCGGCAACGGTTGAGCACAATGTTGTTGACCCTATGCCCGAATATCAGCAGCGAGCCTTTCGCCGGATACATGTCAACCCTCACGCCGGCCATTGCGGCAATACCGTGCCCCCAGATGCCTCCGGCGTTAATCGTGAGCGGAGCGTAATAATTATGAGAGGCTTTTGTCTTGTGGTCAACGACGGTGACACCGACAACCTTGCCGCCCTCCTTTATCAAAGCCGTCACCTCATGATAAACCAACACCTTTGCGCCGTGCGCCTTTGCGTCAAGCACATTGGCAAGCGTCAGGCGGAACGGGTCGACAGAGCCGTCGGGCACTTTCACAGCCCCGATTATCGAAGGATTGACCGAAGGCTCCATCCGCTTCGCTTCTTCAGGGTCGATAATCCGAGCGTCAATCCCGGCAGCTTGGCACGACTCCACGAAAGTGGCCTGATAGCCGAGGTCATCCTCCGGAAGTGTTATGAAAAGGCCGTCGTTTTCCTCCACACAATGACGCGCAATCTTCCGCAATATCATATTTTCCTTTATGCATTCCGATGCCGATTCACGGTCTGTCACAGCATAACGCGCACCGCTATGCAGCAGTCCGTGATTACGTCCCGTAGCGCCGGCGGCGAAATCGAAACGCTCCACCAGCAGCACACGCAACCCGCGCAAGGAGCAATCGCGCGCCGTACCGGCACCGGTCGCACCTCCGCCGACGATTATCACATCGAACTCGTTGCTTTTGCCATTACCACCCATATATCTAATTTTTAAGTCTTTCCATAATTTAAACGAAATGTAACACCCCAATTCAAAACCAATCACATTTCATTTCGCAACAAATATAATCACTTTTTCTATTCCAACGAAACTTTGAACAAAAATTTTACAAATAAAAATTCATATTGTTCCCCATAAGAATTCATAGCCACCGCCAACGAACAGGCACAAAAAAACGGGGCTATGGAAAAATCCATAGCCCCGCAACATCTAATCGTGGCGGCACAGCCACGATTAACGAGCCCAAAACGGCACTATCTACAACGCCACCTTATATGAGCGTCCTCCTACAGCTACAATATATATCCCCTCGGAAAGACCTTCTACAATGCTGCCAAACCCTCTATAGACTACTTGACCGGCAGTGCTATACACTTCAACCACTTGATTCTCCACAGCTCCATAAACCATTATCCTACCGTTATCGGCCACAACCTTAACAGCATTCTCACTGTCCAAAACTTCACCTATGCCGCTGAAATCATTTTCATTCATATTTACAAAGTTGCACCACACGGCGGCTGTCCCGTAATTGCCAATCGCCCCCTCCGGCACGGTCAAAACACAATCCGTGTAATGATAGTCTTCAAACGTGTACTCCGATACTTCCGGCGGCGTCGGATTCTTCGACCTTATTTCAGCCAAACTGCTGCAAGCTGTAAAAACATTGTCGCCGATTGACATGACATTCTCAGGAATAGTTATCGATGCCAAACTGCCACAATTGAAAAAAGTATAAATGCCTATTGATGTCAAACTCTCAGGAATCTCTATGAAAGACAAACTGCCACACTTGCTGAAAATGAAATTGCCGAGCGTCTCAAGTCCGGAAGGCAAAACGGCAGAAGCAAGATTGCCGCATTCTTGGAAAGCTCCCTCCTCAATCAAAGTGACATTGTCGGGGATTTCTATCGATGTCAGTCCGCACCCATGAAAAGCCGCCATACCGATTTCCGAGAGAGAGGCAGGAAGCTCTATCGATGTCAAAGCCGTGCAACCGGAAAACGCATGGTCATCGATAATATGAAGACCGTCGGGCAGGCTGACAGAAACAAGCCCTGTACAGCCGCTGAAAGTACCGTTAGGAAGCGCATAAAAAGTGTCAGGAATTTCAATAGAAGCCAAACTCGTACAATCTTCAAACACAAAAACATTCCTGTTAATAAGATTAACAGGAATATTCACAGAAGCAAGATTTGTGCAACCGGAAAAAGCTCTCTCCTCAATAAATAGGACATTGTCCGGGATCTCCACTGAAGTCAAAGATGAGCAATATGCAAAAGCATAATTTCCGATATATTCGAGATTGGCAGGTAGTCCAACAGATGCCAAACCGCTACAACTTTGGAATGCACTTGCCTCGATTGAGGTCACACCATCAGGGATGTCGACAGAAACAAGACTGTGACATAGCGCAAAAGCACATTCACCAATATCCAAAAGATTTGAAGGAAGAGTGATTGACGACAATTCAAAGCAGCCCTCAAAAAGGCTGTCCTCTATCAAAGCCATACGGTCAGGCAGCACAACCGAAGTCAGCGCCATACAGCTGCGAAACGCCTTTTTGCCAATTAAAGTGGCACTTTCCGGAACAACAATCGAAGTCAAATTTTCACACGACACAAAAGCCTCTTCTCCAATTGATTTCAAATTAGTTGGGAAATCAACCGATGTGAGTTTTGAGCATGCAATAAAAGAGCGCATACCAATCGAGGCAACACCTTCAGATATATCAATAGAGGTCAATTCGCGGCAACCCTCAAAAGCATAGTCACCGATAGCCGCAACCGTATAGCTTTCGCCTTCAATAATGACTTGCTCCGGTATCACAATGTCACCCGAATAACCTCCCGGATTTTCAGCCACTTCCACTGTTTTCCCTACTTCCGACAAAATATTATAACATATACCATCCACTTCCACCGAAGCCAAAACATCAACACTGACCGACGACAATGCCGCCGACATCAAAAAACAAGTAAATTTTTCACTTTCATAATGATATTGATTTTAATTAATAGTTTCCTCAGCTATGAATTCCTTTTACAGAAAACGGCACATCATATTTTTTCAAATTTAATAATAAAGTTTTACCCCCCTGAAAAATAGTTAAAAAACCACAAAGAAAGGCTGCGCCGATTGGTGCAGCCTTTCTTTCCTAAATTGCAGTATGTATTGCTACTCTATTTTCTTATAGACTTTCTTGTCGATTTTCACCGGGTACTGTTTGCGCAATTGTTCTACCCATTGCTTCTCAAGCTCGTTCTGATAGTCGGAAACCACCGCTCCACGCACATCGGCCACTTCCTCCGGCTGGGCTATCACCTTGTAATCGCACACGAAATAATCAGTGTATTTCTTATTGTCGGGCGCAACCTTAGCACCTCCGAACACGTAAGAATCCACCATCGGATTCTCTCCCTTGGCGACAAGCAATTTCTCCACTTTAAGGAACTTGCCGTAATCGCGGCGCAACACGCGCATCAACGAATCTGTCCCGATAGAATCCAGACGCGACTTCACAATCCGCGAAATCGAATCGCCGGTAGTCTGAATCAGATAGCCCTTAAACTTAGGCTCCGCCCATCTGTACTTGTCACGATTAGCCTCGAAATAGGCTTTAAGACCGTCCATATCGGTAGCCCCTTTGTTCCAGACTTTACGGTTGCTTACCTCGAACAATAGCATACCGTCGCGGTATTCGTTGATAAGATTACGATACTCCTCATTGTTCGCCTCGACCGAGTCCTTTTCACAATTCACGACCTTCGCGCTTGCGAGCTGGTTGATTTTCGAGTCAATCGTATTGAATGCCAAATCATCACTCATCCTTCCAAGATTACGAACCTCGGCAATCAAAAGCGACAGCGGATAATCCACGCCGTTGACAGTGAACAAAGTTTCATTTGAATTTTCATATTTGGCGATGAATAAAGAATCAAGCTGGTCAGGAGAAGTGACTTCCGACTTCAGACGGTTGACCAACTCCGTATTTATCATCAGCCTGTATTTCTTCTTCAACTGATCGACTTTCGACAAATAAGCGACATTGCCTCTCGGCCCGCCTTTTACGGCATTGAGCAATTCTTTACGCATTTCCACATACGAACCGATTTTCTTGCTGTCGAGTTTCTTCACTATGTGTACACCATAAACAGTGGCAAACGGCTTGGAGATGCTGTCTTTTGGCAATTCGAACGCCACAGTCTCAAATTCAGGCACCATTTCTCCACGACCGAACCAAGGCAATTGTCCGCCCTTACGCGCCGAACCCGGATCCTGAGATTCGCGCTTGGCAACATCCTCGAAATCGGCCCCGCCTTTCACCACATTATATATACTGTCGGCCAATGCCGCCACGGAATCCTTCTGCTCCCGAGTGGCGTTGCGCGGATACAATTTCAGGATATGCTCGGCAAGCACCTTGCCAGCATCGGGACGACGGTCATACACCTTCACTATATGGTAACCGTAATCCGTAGCGAATACAGGAGAAATCTCGCCGACAGGAGTATTGAAACAAGCGTCCTCGAACTGCCATGGGAAACGGTCTACAGTCACATAGCCCATACTGCCCTTGTTGCGAGTCACCGAACGGTCGATGGAATACTTGAGAGCCAAGTCCTCGAAACTTTGTCCGTCGAGAATGCAATTTCTTATGCTGTCAAGACGCGCCTTGCTCTTCTTTCCGTCGGCGATGTCGCTGCCGAGCGGAAGCATGATATGGCTTGCCTTCACGTTCCATTTCATACGCTCATAACGCTCTTTGGCCACATTTTCTTCCGCTACCGTATCAAGAAGGAACGGCATCAGCAATTCGTTGCGATAACCATTGAACTCACGCAAGAAAGCCGAAGCGGTGTCAATGCCTTCAGCCTTGGCATCGGCCACCTTAAGCTTGTACACCGTAAACATATCCATATATTTGTCCAACGGCATTTTTGCGACTTGCTGCTGGTTGTTCTTATGGTACATATACTCAAATTCCGACAACGTAACCGGCTCGCCGTTTACTGTCATCAGCACAGGATCTTTTTTCGAAGCGGCAAATACGGACAGGCATCCGGCCACAACAAGTACCCCTACTGTCAGTTTTGTTTTTCTCATAATTTTATATATCTACAATTTTAGACAAAAATATAACGTCAACGCATATTTAAAATTATATGCGTTGACGAAAAACCATTCATATTAACATTTTTACATATCTCCACGGCTGTAATTCGGAGCTTCGCTCGTGATTGTCACGTCATGCGGGTGGCTTTCCATCACCCCTGCATTGGTTATGCGCGTGAATTTGGCGTTATGTAACTGCTCGATATTCGCTGCTCCGCAGTATCCCATTCCAGAGCGCAAACCGCCCACAAGCTGATAAATGACCTCGCAGAGAGTCCCTTTGTAAGGCACACGTCCGGCAATCCCTTCCGGGACGAGTTTCTTCACGTCCTGAGTGCCCGACTGGAAATAACGGTCCTTCGAGCCATTCTCCATTGCTTCCAACGAACCCATACCGCGGTAGGACTTGAACTTACGTCCGTTGAAGATTATCGTGTCGCCCGGAGCTTCTTCCGTACCGGCCACAAGCGAGCCAATCATCACACACGACCCTCCGGCGGCCAAAGCCTTCACCACATCACCCGAATAGCGCAGACCTCCGTCGGCAATCAAGGGGATGCCAGTTCCTTTCAGCGTCTTAGCCACGTCGTAGACCGCGCTTAATTGCGGCACACCCACTCCGGCAACCACACGTGTGGTGCAAATAGAACCCGGGCCGATGCCCACCTTTATCGCATCCGCGCCGGCCTCGACAAGCATCTTGGCGGCCTCGCCGGTTGCCACGTTGCCCACTACAATGTCAATAGCGGGGAAGTTAGCCTTCGCCTCTTTCAATTTCTCTATCACATACTTGGAATGCCCGTGCGCCGTGTCGATTACTATGGCGTCGGCTCCGGCATTCACAAGAGCCTCCATACGCTGCAACGTGTCGACCGTAACGCCCACACCGGCAGCCACACGCAAGCGTCCTTTGGAGTCCTTGCATGCCATCGGCTTGTCCTTAGCCTTCGTTATATCCTTATAAGTGATAAGTCCAACCAGCTTGTTGTCCTTGTCGACAACCGGCAGCTTCTCAATCTTATGCGCCTGCAATATCTCGGTTGCAGTCTCCATATCGGTGTTAGGGCCGGTAGTGACAAGATTGTCCTTTGTCATCACGGCATCTATGCGCTTTGTCAAATCGCGCTCGAAGCGGAGGTCACGGTTGGTGACAATGCCAACGAGATACCCCTCATCATCGACCACGGGTATTCCGCCGATTTTGTATTCCGCCATCAGGTCGAGAGCGTCCTTCACAGTCGAGCCGCGCTTGATAGTGACCGGATCGTAAATCATACCGTTCTCGGCACGTTTCACTATCGCCACTTGGCGAGCCTGCTCCTCAATCGACATGTTCTTGTGAATCACACCGATACCACCCTCACGGGCAATGGCAATCGCCATCTGCGCCTCGGTGACGGTATCCATCGCCGCAGTCACAAAAGGTATCTTCAATTCAATGTTGCGTGAAAATTTAGTCGAGAGCTCGACAGTTTTCGGTAATACTTCAGAATAAGCGGGAATCAACAGCACATCGTCGAATGTCAACCCGTCCATCACAACTCTATCTGCAATAAATGACATAAGCTTTAAAATTTATTGCACGCAAAGATAGTGCAAATCGAGCGTAAAACAAAGAGCTTGCTCATTTTTATGTTGCGGCAGAATCAACAGTTGGTTTTGAGAGGGAATTGAAGTAACTTTGCAGCGAGAATCGAAGCGGAAGATATGAGCAATATAATATTAGGTATAGAGTCGTCGTGCGACGATACTTCGGCAGCCGTGATAAAGGACGGCATCCTGATGTCGAACGTGATTGCAAGCCAAAGCGTGCACGAGGCATACGGAGGCGTGGTGCCGGAACTGGCATCGAGGGCGCACCAGCAGAACATCGTACCGGTGGTGTCGGAAGCAATCAAGCGGGCAGGAATCGAGAAAAAAGACCTGAGCGCGATAGCATTCACCGCAGGACCCGGGCTGATAGGCTCGCTATTGGTAGGCACATCGTTCGCCAAAGGCCTGTCGATCGCCCTCGGCATACCCTTATTGAATGTGAACCACCTGCACGGCCACGTACTTTCGCACTTCATCAAGGAGGACGAGACCACCGAAGTGCCGGAATTCCCGTATATATGCCTGCTCATATCAGGAGGGAACTCGCAGATAATAATTGTGGAAGGCTACAACAAGATGCGCATCATCGGCCAGACAATCGACGATGCGGCAGGCGAGGCTTTCGACAAATGCGCAAAGGTGATGGGACTGCCCTATCCCGGCGGCCCGTACATCGACCGACTCGCAGCAGAGGGAGACCCTACGAAGTTCCGGTTCAGCAAGCCGCACATACCGGGATTGGACTACAGCTTCAGCGGACTGAAGACATCGTTCCTCTATACGCTGCGCGACGAAATCAAAAACGACCCCGACTTCATAGAAAAAAATAAGGCCGACCTTGCGGCATCGCTGCAAAAAACCATAATCGACATACTACTCGACAAATTGGACAAGGCTGTAAAGGCACATCCCGAAATCAAGCAGATAGCCATCGGAGGAGGCGTTTCGGCAAATTCCGGAGTAAGGTCGGCGATAGCCGATTACTGTGAACGCCACAGCTTGAAAGCCTTCATCCCCAAACGCGCGTTCACTACCGACAACGCCGCAATGGTGGCCATAGCCGGTTATTTCAAATATTTGGAAAAGGACTTCTGCCCGCTCGACATCGTGCCGTTTGCGAGAGTGGAAGTATAAATAAATATAGGAGACAAGGAAATGGAAGTTTCTGTAATAGCCATCGGCGACGAACTTCTGATAGGTCAAGTCACCGACACTAATTCAGGTGCGATTGCCCGCGAGCTCAATCCCGACGGATGGAGCATAAAGTCAATCCGCACGATAGCCGACAACACCGACGAAATTCTAAAGGCTGTCGATGCTGCAATGCACGAGACCGACGTGGTGCTGACAACCGGAGGCCTCGGCCCGACAAAGGACGACATAACGAAACCGGCACTCGCCCGATATTTCGGCGGAGAGATGGTTTACGACAAAGAAGTGGAACGCAATGTGCTCGAGGTGGTGCGCAAACGAGGGCTGAAAATCAACCCGCTGACTGCCGCTCAGGCATACGTGCCTTCATCGTGCCGGGTTATACAGAACAAAGTCGGCACGGCTCCGATAATGTGGTTCGAGAAAGACGGGAAAGTGCTCGTCTCCATGCCGGGAGTACCATTCGAGATGGAAGAGATGCTCCACAGCGAAGTATTCCCCCAATTGAAACGGAGGTTTATGAAAGATGAAGCAGTGGAACACCGCACGTTCATCGTCGAGGGCTACTCCGAATCGGTGCTTGCCGGGAAACTTGAAGAGTTCGAGAGCCAAATTCCCGAAGGGATACATCTCGCCTACCTGCCCAAACCGGGCATCATACGCCTGCGCCTTACCGGGACAAGCCGCGACAAAGAATGGCTTGAAAACCAAATGGAAGAGCTCACCATTAAGCTCGAAAGCATAATCGGCGACAACATAATCAGCGAAGAAGACAAAATGCCGGCCGAAATACTCGGCGACCTACTGCGCAGCCGGAAGCTGACAGTGGCTACGGCAGAAAGCTGCACCGGCGGCAACATTGCCCACGAAATAACCACCGTAGCCGGTTGTTCCGACTACTACAAAGGCAGCGTCGTTTCCTACGCAAATTCCGTGAAGGAAAACCAATTGGGAGTGAGCCGCGGCATCCTCGAAAGCGAGGGGGCAGTCAGCGAGCCGGTAGTAAGGCAAATGGCGGAAGGCGTGGCAGCATTGCTGCAAACCGACTGCGCCATAGCCACATCGGGCATAGCCGGCCCCGGCGGAGGCACAACGGAGAAACCGGTCGGTACAGTGTGGATGGCCGCCACCGCAAACGGCAAGACCGTCACACGCGTGCAGCATTTTGCAGGCAACCGCCAAAGAGTGATAAACCACGCTTCGATGATTGCCGAAATAATGCTTATCGACTTGCTAAGAGGCAAATAAGCGTCCGGAAAAAGTATTTTGGCAGAAAAAAACAACAAAATTTGCATATTATTAAAAAATGCACTTACTTTGCACTCTGTTTTGAGGAGTATACTTATTGAATAATAAAAAACGAAAATAGCCATGTCAAGAGTTTGTCAGATTACAGGCAGAAAAGCAGTCGTAGGAAATAATGTTTCCCACTCAAAGAGAAGAACAAAACGCAAATTCGAAGCAAACTTGTTCAACAGAAAATTCTTCTGGGTAGAGCAACAGCTTTGGATCCGCCTTACTGTGTCAGCAGCAGGGCTCCGCACTATCAACAAAATCGGTCTTGACGCTGCATTGAGACAAGCAGCTGAAAAAGGTTACTTAACAGACATTAAAACAGTAGATTAATATGGCAAAGAAAGCAAAAGGCAACAGAGTACAGGTTATTCTGGAATGCACCGAACACAAGAACAGCGGCATGCCGGGTACATCCCGCTACATCACGACAAAGAACCGTAAGAATACTACTGAGCGTTTGGAGTTGAAGAAATACAACCCGATTCTGAAAAGAATGACCATCCACAAAGAAATTAAATAAGATAAGCTATGGCAAAGAAAACCGTCGCAACACTGCAAACAGGCGAAGGCCGTACGTACAGCAAAATAATCAAGGCTGTGAAGTCACCTAAGACAGGTGCTTACGTATTCAAAGAAGAAATGGTACCGAACGATGCGGTTAAAGACGCATTGAAATAAGACTAAGAATATATTTTTCCTATTTATAAATGACAGTTCCCTGCGAAAGCAGAGAGCTGTCATTGTCGTTTACACATCATTGATTCACCGCCTTGGCATAAATGCCGTCGATTATACCGTCGGCAAGCCCGATTACAGGCACAAGTATGTAGGAGGCTTTCAACAAATCGGCTATCGTGGTGAAAATCTTTCCGGCCGGGACAATTACGTCAGCGCGGTCGGTCTTCAGATTAAACCGCCGCATGCGCTCCTCCACGCTCATATCCTTCAGCGTGTTGTAGACAATCTTCAAAGCCACCACCGATATGCAGTTCTTCCCGAGTGTGTTTGAATTAGAGTCGATGAGTTTCAGATACTTGTTGATATTTCCACCCGAGCCGATGATATTCGTTCCGGGATATTTCCCGGCAATCTCCTCCACGTCCTTTTTCAGACATTCCCACTCGTCGTCGGCCACAGCCTTGTTGAGCATACGGATTGTCCCGATGTTGTAGGAATGAGAATAGACTAATTCGCCCTTCGAAAGCATATTGATTTCCGTACTGCCTCCGCCGACATCGACATACATATAGTTGCCGTTACGATCCTCAAGCTGCTCGATATGGTTGTTATACACCATTTTCGCCTCTTCCTGACCGTCGATAATCTCTATTGCTATGCCCGCCTCCTTCTCGATTTTCCTGACAAGCTCCTTGCCGTTGGAAGCGTCGCGGATAGCGGAAGTGGCACAAGCGCGGTAGTCAGCCACGTCGTACACTTTCATCAACTGCTTGTAAGCCTTCATAAGGCGCACCATCTTGCGGGCTTTCTTGTCGGATATGCACCCGCTGCCGAACACATCGAATCCCAAACGCATAGGCACACGCACAAGCAGCTCCTTAGTGAATTTCGGATGTCCTGCACCGTCGTCCTCTATATGCTTGACAAGCAGACGCACGGCATTCGTACCGATATCGATTGCCGCATAGCTGTTATCAATCAATTTGTTCTCCATCAGTCTTTGAATTTTGTTCTGCGTTTTCCTTTAAATAATAATCATATAGGTATTCCTGCGAACGGAACGGCTCGGAATCGCCGTTCTGCCACGGTTCATTTCTGCCACGTCCGTCGACAATGCGCCCCTGCATATTGTCTTTCAGCCCGGCATCCACAATGCGTACCATCTCTTCCTTGATTTTCGGGTCATAGACCGGAGTCACGACCTCAACGCGGTTGTCGAGATTCCTCGGCATCCAGTCGGCCGAACCAATGAACACCTTCTCCTCGCCGCCGGCAGCAAACACGAATATCCGCGAATGCTCAAGATAGCGGTCGATAATGCCATTGATACGAATATTGTCGCTTACTCCCGGCACACCAGTAACCAGCGAACAATTGCCGCGCACCACCAAATCCACCTTCACGCCATTGGCCGAAGCCTCGTAAAGCTTCTTGACCATGACAGGATCCGTGATATGGTTGACTTTAGCCTTTATATACGCCGGCTTGCCACACTGCTTGTTGCGTATCTCGGCATTTATCAACGCCACGAAACGGTTCTTCATCGCGTTGGGCGACACTAAAAGTTCGTGGAATTTCACAGGGCGGTAAGGATGCTCGATGAAGTTAAACACGTTTACCACATCCTTCACTATCCTCGGCGAAGCCGTCATCAATATGCAGTCTGTATAAGCCTTGGCGTTACCTTCATGGAAATTGCCCGTGCTGACACAAGCTATGTCGGCTCCCGTTTTCATTCCGATATGTATGACCTTGGAATGCACTTTCAGGCCTTCCACACCGAAAACCACGTTGATTCCGGCCTCCTGCATACGTTTCGACCAATAAATGTTCGACGATTCGTCGAAACGCGCCAGCAATTCAATCACCACCGTCACTTTCTTGCCGTTGCGTGCCGCGCCTATCAACGCGCGCACCACCTTTGAATCGGAAGCAAGACGATAGAGCGTTATCTTTATGCTTTTCACCTGACGGCTCTCTGATGCCTCCTGCAAGACTCTCAGAAACGTGCTGAAATTGTGATACGGCACGTGGATGAACCTGTCCTTCTTGCGAATAGCATCCAAGATGCTGTCCTCGCACTCAATGTCGGCTTTCATGATTGGCTTCCACTCCGGATACTTCAAATCCTTACGTCCGCAATCAGGGAATTTCATAAGGTCCTTATGATTATGATGCCGTCCTCCCCTCAACACTGTATCAAGTTTGTCGAGAACCAGACGGTCAAGCACACGGCGGCTCAAATCCTTCGGCATCTCCTCATCATAAATGATTCGCAAAGGCTCGCCGCGCTTACGGCTTTTCACTCCTTTGGAAATGCGCTGGAGCACACCGGCACGCAAATCGTTGTCGATTTCCATTTCCGCGTCGCGCGTGAATTTGAAAGCATAGGCCTCGAACCGGTCAAAGCCCAATCCGCGGAAGATGAACGGCAGACAGCACCGCACTACATCGTCGAGGTACATCAGATAGTTCTTTCCGTCACAGTCAGGCAGCCTCACGAAACGTCCGCACGCCTTCACCGGCAATTCGAGAAAAGCATAATCATAGGCAACGCGCTTTTCCGCCCCGTATTTTGTCAGCCTTACGGCAAGATAGATGCTCTCGTCGGTCTCATAGTCAAGCTGTTTTATCGACGAGAACCAAACCGGTATAATCAACCCGCTCAGCTTCTCCTCATAATAAGCGCGTATAAAAGCCATCTGGTCGTCAGTCACTTCCTTGTCGGAAATCAAATAGATATTCTCATCCCGCAATTTCCGCATTACTTCGGTCACGGCTGCCTCATACTCTTTTGAATATTCGCTGTTGAGCTTCGTTATGCGCTTTATCACCTCTTTCGCGTGTTCCCGCTCTTTCGCGGCCTCGCGCTTCTGGCATTCGGCAATCCTGTTCTGCGAAGCCACACGCACACGGAAAAACTCGTCGAGATTGTTGGAATAAATTCCGAGGAACGACAAACGTTCGAGCAGGGGCACATTGTCTTTGCAAGCCTCCTGAAGAATCCTGCGGTTGAAATACATCCAACTCACATCACGGTCCAAATAGCATCCGCTGGTCTTATCACGTTTCATAGCTGCATATTTTTTTGCGAAAATATGACTTTATTGTAACAAAAATATATCATTTCGCCTTAATCTCAAAATATCACGAAGTTATTAACATATCTATCACGTGGTTAAGATATTCAAAAACCACTTTATCCGCCAACCGACAAATTTTGCGGATTCGGGCGAGTGAGCTATCTTTGCATATTTGATTGCCGCAATAGGCTTTTACTTGAACAACAAAGATGGAAGAACTCGAACAGCAAGATATAAACTACAGCAGCGACGACATAAAGACGCTCGACTGGAAAGAGCACATACGCCGCCGTCCGGGAATGTACATAGGTAAGCTCGGCGACGGCTCCCATCAGGAAGACGGAATCTATGTCATACTGAAAGAAGTGATGGACAATGCCATCGACGAGTTTGCCATGGGCTATGGCAAACAGATTACGGTAAACATCTCGGAGGAAGGGATTGTCGAAGTACGCGATTTCGGCCGCGGCATACCGTTGGACAAAGTGCGCGACGTATCGTCGAAAATGAATACCGGCGGAAAATACGATTCCGCAGCTTTCAAGAAATCAGTGGGTCTGAACGGTGTCGGAATAAAAGCCACAAACGCCTTGTCGTCGTATTTCGAGATTTCCGCCTACCGCAACGGTGAAGGCAAAACCGTGAAATACGAGCGCGGGGAAATCATCGAGGACAAGCCAATCTATCCGAGTGAAGAGCAAAACGGGACATACGTGAAATTCAAGCCTGACAACGAATTGTTCCGCGACTTCGCGTTCAAGGACGAGTATGTGGAGACGATGATGAAGAACTATTCGTTCCTCAACACCGGACTGACAATCGTATACAACGGTCAGAAATTTCATTCACGCTATGGACTTCTCGACCTGCTGAAAGACCGTATGACCAACGAGCCGCTTTATCCGATAATCCATTTCACGGGTCAGGACATAGAAGTGGTTATCACCCACGCCGCACAATACGGCGAGGAATTCTATTCGTTTGTCAACGGCCAGAACACCACGCAGGGAGGCACACACCTTACAGCGTTCCGCGAAGCCGTCTCCCGCACGATAAAGGAGTTCTATGGAAAAAACTTCGAATACTCCGACATACGCAACGGCATGGTCGCCGCTATCTCCATAAAAGTGGAAGAGCCGGTATTCGAATCACAGACAAAGACAAAGCTCGGCTCGCGGGATATGGGCAAAGACGGCCCTACGGTAGCCAAATTCATCGGCGACTTCATGAAAAAAGAGCTCGACAACTACCTGCACATCAATTCGGAGACGGCCGAGATAATGCTCCACAAGATTCAGGAGTCGGAAAAAGAGCGCAAAGCCATAGCCGGTGTAACGAAACAGGCACGCGAAAGGGCAAAGAAAGTGAGCCTGCACAACAAAAAACTGCGCGACTGCCGCATACACTATAACGACGCTAAAAACGAACGCCGTCAGGAATCCACTATATTCATCACAGAGGGCGACTCCGCCTCCGGCTCAATCACAAAAATACGCGACGTGGAGACACAAGCCGTGTTCTCCCTGCGGGGCAAGCCGCTTAACACTTACGGCAAAACCCAGAAAGTGGTGTATGAGAACGACGAATTCAACCTGCTTCAGGCCGCCTTGAACATAGAAGAGGGAATCGACGGACTGCGCTACAACAAACTGGTAATCGCCACCGATGCCGATGTCGACGGCATGCATATCCGCCTGCTGATGATTACGTTCCTCATCCAGTTCTTCCCCGACCTGATAAAGAAAGGACACGTATACATACTCCAGACCCCGCTGTTCCGCGTGCGCAACAAAAAGACATCGCGCCGCCAGAGCAAACGGAAGAAAGGCGAGGACGCACCGGCCGACACGTTCTACTGCTACACCGACGAGGAACGCATAGCCGCAATAGAGAAGCTCGGCAGCAATGCGGAAATAACCCGGTTCAAAGGATTGGGAGAAATATCGCCTGACGAATTCCGCGGCTTCATCGGTGCGGATATGCGTCTTGACCCTGTGGTTTGGCGTAAAGAAGACTCCGTAAAGGACATGCTCGAATTCTATATGGGCAAGAATACAATGGAACGTCAACTGTTCATCATCAACAACCTTGTCGTGGAAGACGACGGAGAACTCGACATGACACATTAAAGCCGACAGGTTATGGACAAAATGATTGCATTATTCCCGGGGTCGTTCGACCCTTACACCATAGGCCATTACTCGATTGTGGAACGCGCTTTGCCGCTGTTCGACAAGATTGTGATAGCCGTAGGCGTGAACCGCAACAAGCAATCGCTTATGAGCGAGGAAAAGCGCGTGGAAGCCATACGCTCGCTTTACGAGGACAATGATAAAGTGGAGGTCATCTCATACGACGGACTTACCGTCGACGCGGCAAAGAAATACGGAGCGCGCTTCCTGCTGCGCGGAGTAAGGCAAGTGGCAGACTTCGAATACGAGCGCAACCTTGCCGAAGTCAACCGCAACATCTCCGGGCTGGAAACGATATTACTTTATACATTGCCCGAATATGCGCATATCAGCTCGTCGATAGTGCGCGAGCTGGCAAGCTATGGGAAAGACGTTACCAACCTGCTGCCACCGGGAATGAGACTTCCGAAAAAACATAAATAAAGTATGAAAAAAGCTATATTAACCATAGTCCCTGCTTTAGCAATAATCTGCAGTGTAGCTGCCGGACAAAAAAAAGAATGGCGCAGCATTTCCCCGAGGCAGAAATTGCAAGCCATCGAATCTACAATCAACAATTACTATGTCGACACTATCAATGAGGAAATGCTTGTCGAAGCCGCCATCCGCGGGATGACAGAACAGCTTGACCCGCATTCAATCTATAGCGACAAAGAAGAGACAACCGACCTCACCGAGCCGTTGGACGGTAATTTCAGCGGAGTGGGAATAGAATTCAACATGCAAAACGACACGCTGTATGTAGTGCAGACAGTGGCCGGCGGCCCGTCCGAACGGGTCGGCATACAGCCGGGCGATCGCTTTATCGCCGTCAATGACACTGTAATAGCCGGCAAAGGGATGAAAAACACCGACATCATGAAGCGCCTGCGCGGCAAGAAAGGCACAGAGGTAAGCATAACGGTTGTCAGGCGCGGTGTGGCAGAACCTATCGAGTTCCGTGTAACCCGCGACGACATACCACTCTACAGCATCGACGCGACATATATGATTGACGACAAAACAGGCTATATCCGGCTGAGCCGCTTCGCACGCACTTCGCTCGACGAATTTCTCGAAGCGGAGAAAAAGCTGAAAAAGCAGGGCATGAAGCAACTCATACTCGACCTTACCGACAACGGAGGGGGCTATCTTGACATTGCTGCAACCATCGCCAACCAGTTTCTCGAAAAAGGCGAACTGATTGTATATACACAAGGACGCAAGCAACCGCGCCGCGACATGGAAGCGCGCGGCGACGGGAAGATGAAAGAAGGACGGTTAGTCGTGATGGTAAACCAATTCTCCGCGTCGGCCAGCGAAATACTTTCCGGAGCGTTGCAAGACTGGGACCGCGCGGTAATCGTAGGCCGCCGCACATTCGGAAAAGGGCTTGTACAGCATCCGATTGTTTTTCCCGACGGCACCATGCTGCGCCTTTCAATCGCCCGCTACTATACGCCTTCCGGACGAAGCATCCAGAAGCCCTACGAACAAGGCAAACAGAAAGAATACGAGCTCGACATCCTCAACCGCTACAACCACGGAGAGCTGGAAAGCGCCGACAGTGTGAAATTCGACGAGTCATTGAAATTTACAACGCTGAAGACCCGACGCACCGTATATGGCGGAGGAGGAATAATGCCAGATGTATTCGTTCCGGTCGACACTACCGGATATAGCGACTTTTACCGTGACATTGTAGCTAAAGGGACGCTCAACAACTTTGTAATCCGCTATGTTGACAACCACCGTAAAGAATTAGAATCGGCTTATAAGGACGACATGCAATTTGTACGTGAATTTGCCGTTTCCGACAGTATGATGACAGAACTCATTGCCGATGCCAAAAAAGCATGCGTGAAGTATGACGAAACGCAATACCGCAAAAGCGAGCCTCTGATGCGCAGCATCATAAAAGCTCTCATAGCACGCGACATATTCGACCGCAGCGCATATTTCCGCATA
>URQP01000032.1 GCA_900550025.1 uncultured Porphyromonadaceae bacterium
AGCGCGAACGTGGCCAAGTCGAAGCAGACCACGAGCCGCAAGAAGATGCTTGAAAAACTCAATATCGAAGAAATACAGCCGTCGTCGCGCCGCTATCCGGGCATAATCTTCACTCCGGGGCGCGAGCCGGGCAACAAGATTCTCGACGTGAAGGGGCTGGAGGCTTCGGTTGACGGCGACCTGTTGTTCCGCGACGTGAATTTCTCCGTCGAGAAGAACGATAAGGTGGTGTTCCTTAGCCGTGACCCGCGCGCCATGACCGCTTTGTTCGAGATTATCAACGGCAACCGCAAGGCCGATGCCGGTACTTACGAATGGGGACAGACAATCACCACGGCCTATCTTCCGCTGGACAACACGCAGTTCTTCAACACGGACTTGAACCTCGTGGACTGGCTGTGCCAGTACAGCAGCGACACGAGCGAAATCTACCTGAAGGGCTTCTTGGGCAAGATGCTATTCTCCGGCGAGGAAGTGCTGAAAAAGGCTTCCGTATTGTCGGGAGGCGAGAAGATGCGCTGCATGATAGCAAAAATGATGATGACCGACGCCAACACTCTGATACTCGACTCGCCGACAAACCATCTTGATTTGGAGTCGATTCAGGCTTTCAACAACACATTGCAGGTGTTCAAGGGCAACATCCTGATGTCGTCGCACGACCATGAGTTCATACAGACCGTCTGCAACCGTGTGATAGAACTCACGCCCAACGGAGTAATCGACAAGATTATGGATTTCGACGACTATCTGACGGACGACAGGGTAAAGGCCGCCCGCGAGAGATTATATAAGAACTAAAAAAACAACAGGTTATGGTTAAACATATTGTAGCGTTTAAATTGAAAGGCTCCGCGGAGGAGCGCAGGGAGGTGGCTTCGCGGTTCAAGGCCGCATTGGAGGCTCTTCCGGAACAGATAGATGTGCTCCAGAGCATAGAGGTGGGGCTGAATGAGAATCCGTCGGAAACGTGGAACGTGGTGCTTACGGCGATTGTCCCGACGATGGCCGATGTGGAGAAATATGCGAAACACCCGGCTCACGTGGCCGCGGCGGCTTTGCTAGGCGAGCATAAAGAAGCCCGCGCTTGTGTGGATTATGAGTTTTGACGGGAAGAACTGCGTCTTGGCAAAAAAAACGGACAAGTTCAAAACTTTTGCACTTGATTTATACTATCTTTGCAAAGTGTATCATAAGGTATAAAAGATTGGGTTAAATCTAAAGATAAAAGAACAATGGCTGACAATAAAAAAATCAAAACTGCCCTTATCTCTGTCTATCATAAGGACGGATTGGACGAGATGCTCAAATTGTTGAACGGACACGGTGTGAAATTCCTTTCGACAGGCGGAACCAAGTCGTTTATCGAAAGTCTCGGATATGCTTGCGACTCTGTGGAGAATCTGACAGGCTATCCTTCGATTCTTGGAGGACGCGTGAAGACGCTGCATCCGAAAGTGTTCGGCGGAATATTGAACCGCCGCGACAATGAGGGCGACAATGAGCAGATAGCTAAATATGAAATACCGGAAATCGACCTCGTTGTGGTTGATTTGTATCCTTTCGAGGAAACCGTGGCTTCGGGGGCTTCTGAAGCCGACATAATCGAGAAAATCGACATCGGCGGAATATCGTTGATACGTGCAGCCGCCAAGAATTACAACGATGTGGTGATTGTGGCTTCCAAGAACCAGTATGCCCCGCTGTGCCGCATCATTGAGGAAAACGGCGAAGCCTTGCCGACCGCCGTTTCTTCGCCAAGGAGGCGTTCGGAGTGTCGAGCTTGTATGACAGCGCGATATTCAACTATTTCGACAAGGACGACGCTTCGGCGTTCCGTGTGGCAATCGACGGCGTTTCGCACTTGCGCTACGGAGAAAATCCCCATCAGAAAGGAAAGTTCTTCGGACGGTTCGAGGATATGTTCGAGAAACTGCACGGCAAGGAGATTTCGTACAACAATTTGCTCGACATAGACGCTGCCGTTAATTTGATTTCTGATTTTACAGAGCCTACTTTTGCAGTATTGAAGCATAACAACGCATGCGGAATAGCTTCCCGCTCCTCGATTCTCGATGCTTGGAAGGACGCTCTTGCGGGCGACCCGGTATCGGCGTTCGGCGGTGTGCTTATCACGAACGGCGAGGTGGACGCGGCTACGGCGGAGGAAATGCATAAGATTTTCTTCGAGGTATGTATCGCTCCTTCGTATACGGAAGAAGCTTTGAAGGTTCTTGAGCAGAAAAAGAACAGGATAATCCTTGTGTTGAAGAAAATGGATTTGCCGACAGAACAGTTCCGTTCTGTCCTCAACGGCGTTTTGCGTCAGGACAAGGACTTGTATAAGGAATCTGTCGCCGATTTGAAGCAAGTGACCGATAAGGCAATCACGCCGGAGCAGGCTGAAGATTTGCTGTTCGCCAACAAGGTGGTGAAGCACAGCAAGAGCAATGCCATCGTGCTGGCCAAGAACAAACAGCTTCTGGCAAGCGGCATAGGGCAGACTTCGCGTGTCGACGCGTTGAAACAGGCAATCGAGAAAGCTCATTCGTTCGATTTCGACTTGAACGGCGCAGTGATGGCCTCCGACGCTTTCTTCCCCTTCTCCGACTGTGTGGAAATCGCGCACAAGGCCGGTGTTACGGCTGTGATACAACCCGGCGGCTCTATCCGCGACAATGACAGCGTGGAATATTGCAATAAAAACGGAATCGCGATGGTGATGACCGGCATACGCCATTTCAAACATTGATGGACAAAATAATTGAGACAATATTATGGGTTTGTTTTCTCTGACACAAGAAATAGCCGTCGATTTGGGTACGGCGAACACGATTATAATCCATAACGACAAAATCGTGGTCGACGAGCCTTCGTATGTGGCTCTCGACACGAAAGGCCGGTTGGTGGCTGTCGGCGAGCAGGCGAAAATGATGCAGGGCAAGGAGAATGCCAATATCCGTACCATTCGTCCGCTGCGCGACGGCGTTATCGCCGACTTCAACGCCGCCGAATTGATGATTCGCGGGCTGATAAAGATGGTAAGCTCGCGGAGACGTTGGTTCACTCCGTCGTTGAGGATTGTAATCTGTATCCCATCCGGCAGCACGGAAGTGGAGATACGTGCCGTGCGCGACTCGAGCGAGCATGCCGGTGGGCGCGACGTGTACATGATTTACGAGCCGATGGCCGCTGCCCTCGGCATCGGTCTCGACGTTGAGGCTCCCGAAGGCAATATGATTGTCGACATAGGCGGCGGCACTACGGAGATTGCCGTGATTTCGCTGGGTGGCATTGTCACTAACAAGAGCATCCGCATCGCCGGCGACGTGCTGACCGACGACATACAGGAGCACATGCGCCGTGCCCACAATGTCAGGGTGGGCGAGCGTATGGCCGAATTGATTAAGATAAATGTCGGTTCCGTCCTTACAGAGCTGGAGAATCCGCCGGAAGACTATATAGTTCACGGTCCTAATGTCATGACGGCATTGCCGATGGAAGTGGCTGTTTCGTATCAGGAAATCTCGCGCAGCATCGAGAAATCCATTTCGAAGATAGAGGCTGCTGTGCTTAACGCGTTGGAGAACACTCCTCCGGAGCTTTACGCCGACATAGTGCGCAACGGCATTTACCTTTCGGGCGGCGGAGCTTTGCTGAGGGGGCTCGACAAGCGTCTGACCGACAAGATTGGCATAAAGTTCAACATCGCCGAGGACCCGTTGCATGCTGTTGCGAAAGGGACAGGAATAGCGTTGAAGAACATCGGGCGCTTCTCGTTCCTCATACGTTGATGACATTTGTTTATGAATCGTATCAGTGCATAATTTAATTTCATTCCTTATACGGCATTCTTCGTGGTTTGTGTTTCTGATTTATGTGGCGGCCAGTCTGTTCCTGCTGTTTCAGAACAATCCTTACCAGCAGTATGTCTATCTGACATCGGCGAACAGCGTTTCAGCCGCTGTCTATAAGGGTGTGGGCAGCATAACCTCGTATTTCAACCTGCGTTCGATTAACGGCGATTTGCAGGAGCGCAACGCTTTGCTCGAGATGGAGGTGGTGAACCTCAAAAGGCAGCTCGACGATTGCCGGTTGCTTTTGCTGTCCGATTCGGTCAGCTTGCCTGATTCTGTAGCACAGTCGTATGACTACCATTTCGCGAGCGTGATTAACAACAGTGTGTCGAAACCGATGAACTACATAACCATCGACAAGGGCCGCGCGGACGGAATAGAGCCGGAGATGGGTGTTGTCGACCAGAACGGCGTTGTAGGGATGGTGAGCGTGGTAAGCGACCATGCCGCAAGGGTAATATCGTTGCTGAATCCGAATATGCGGCTTTCGTGCAAGGTGAAGAATTCGGAATATTTCGGCAGCCTTTATTGGGACGGCGCAAGCCCTTATTATGCCATTCTGGAGGAGATGCCGAGGCATGTGGTATACCATAAGGGCGATACGATAATAACGAGCGGCTATTCATCGGTGTTCCCGGAGGGGCTTATTGTCGGTACGGTGGAAAGCGGCATGAAAATGAAAGACGACAATTTCATAGCGTTGAAAGTGAAACTGTCGACCGATTTCACCCGATTGAGCACTGTGCGCGCTATAAAGAGCAAGATTTCGGATGAGCTTAAAGAATTAGAAAGTGAACGGTAGATGGCAAGGCAGGTAATACAGTTTCTGATATTGTTCGTGGTGCTTGTGTTGGTGCAGGTTCTTGTATGCAACAACATCAGCATCTTCAATGTCGCCACTCCGTTTGTGTTCATATATTTCCTCATACGTCTGCCGATTGACATGCGTATCAATTGGGTGCTTACGCTGTCGTTCTTTTCAGGATTGATAGTAGACGTGTTTTCCGACACCCAAGGGATGAATGCCCTTGCCTGCACTTTGCTTGGAGCGTCGAGGAATGTGATATTCGGGCTTTATGTCACGCGCAGGGACGAGATAGCCGATACCGTGCCGTCGATGAGAAGCCTTGGGATGGCCGTCTATATGAAGTATCTTCTCACGATGACGCTGTTCTATTGCGTTGTGATTACGTTTGTCGAGGCGTTTGCTTTGCATAATGCGCTTCTTTCTGTCCTGAGGGCTGTTTGCAGCACTGTGCTGTCGTTTGCGGTGATGCTTGGCATAGACAGTTTTGTCAATACGCGGAATGAAAAAGGATTATAGTTTAGAAAAGCGTAAATATGTCATCGGCGGGCTGCTTGTGGTGCTTGCCGTAATCTATTTGTTCCGTTTGTTTGAATTGCAGGTTCTTGAGACGAAGTACAAGGAAAATGCCGATTCCAACGCTTTCTTGCGTAAGACGGTCTATCCGTCGCGCGGGCAGATGTTCGACCGCAACGGCAATCTGGTGGTTTACAACAAGCCGGCATACGATGTGATGATTATCCCCCGGGAGGTCGGCGATTTCGACACTTTGGACTTTTGCAGGACTTTGCGCATATCGAAGGAGGAATTGCAGGGATATTTCGACGACATGCGCAATCCGCGGAAAAATCCCGGCTATTCTTCGTATACGCAGCAGGTTCTTATAACACATATCTCGGCGCAGGACTACGGACGGCTTCAGGAAAAGCTCTACCGTTTCCCGGGATTCTTCATACAGAAGCGCATATTGAGGGAATACGCTTACGAGGCGGGAGCCAATTTTTTGGGAAACATACGTGAAGTCAACGCCCGCGACATCGAGAACGACGATTATTACCGTGCGGGCGACTATACCGGCGATTTGGGCATAGAAAAGAGCTACGAGCGTTTCCTGCGGGGTGTAAAAGGTCAGGAGATACTGATACGCGACGCGCACGGCCGCATAAAGGGGCGGTACGAGAATGGGGCGCGGGATGTGGCTCCCGTAGCTGGTAAGGACTTGAAGCTGGGGATTGACATAAAGCTGCAAGAGTATGGCGAGAGGCTTATGCAGGGCAAGATAGGGGCGATAGTGGCCATCGAGCCAGCTACCGGCGAGATTCTTGCATTGGTGTCGAGCCCAACGTATAATCCTAAGTCGCTTGTGGGGCGTGAGCGCGGGAAGAATTACCGTGCGCTTGTCAACGACCCTTACAAACCGTTGTATGACCGTTCCATTATGGCGGCATATCCGCCGGGCTCTACATTCAAACCCACACAGGGGCTGATATTCCGGCAGGAGGGTATCATCGACCTCAATACGGCTTATCCGTGCTATCACGGTTATATAAACGGAGGGCTGAGGGTAGGATGCCATGGGCATGAGTCGCCTATAACGCTGAAGCCTGCCATCCGTACTTCGTGTAACGCTTATTTTTGCTGGGGGTTCAAGAATATGATTGACCGCAGGTCGAAGTATGGCTCTCCGGCGGAAGCTTTCGAGGTGTGGAAGAATTATATGGTCGATTTAGGGTACGGCTATAAGCTCGGTGTAGACTTGCCGGGCGAAAGCCGCGGGTTTATTCCCAATAGTAAGTTCTATAATAAGATATATGGCGAGAACCGTTGGAGCGCGAACACTATAATTTCTGTGGCGATAGGACAGGGCGAGATACTTGCCACGCCCTTGCAGATTGCCAACCTGTGCGCGACGGTGGCCAACCGCGGCTATTATATAAAACCGCATATCGTGAAGGAGATTGCCGACACTGTGCTTCCCGAGGAATACCGTACGAAGCACGTCAGCCGTATCGACAAGGCTTATTTCGAGGACATTGCGGAGGGAATGAGAATGGCCGTCGTCGGCGGTACGTGCCGCAATGCGCAGTTCCCGGGCTATGAGGTGTGCGGCAAGACCGGTACAGCCCAGAACCCGCACGGCAAGGACCACTCTTCGTTTATGGGGTTCGCCCCGATGGTCAATCCGAAAATCGCTATTTGTGTGTATGTCGAGAACGGTGGCTGGGGTGCCACTTACGGTGTGCCTATCGGCGGACTGATGATGGAGATGTATCTCAATGGGAAAATTGCGCCGGAACGCAAGTATATAGAGGAACGCATATTGCAGTCGAATACGATTCTATATAGCGGTGTGAAAAAACATTGACAAGAAAATTATGCTCATAAACGATTTGGACGAGCGTAAATGGAAGACGCTCAAAAGTGAATATCTCATACGCCGTCCGTGGCTGACGGCACGGCGCGACACGGTGGAATTGCCGAACGGCAATGTCAACGACGAGTTTTATGTTCTGGAATATCCTGACTGGGTGAATATCCTTGCCATTACTGACGGCGGCGAGTTCGTCATGATAAGGCAGTACCGCCATGGCATAGGCCAGACGCGCTACGAATTGTGTGCCGGCGTGGTTGATCCGGGTGAAGAGCCGCTCGAGGCGGCCAAGCGCGAGCTGTGGGAAGAGACGGGGTACGGCGGCGGAGAGTGGGAGAGGACTATGGTGATTTCTGGTAATCCGAGTACTACCAATAATCTCACTCATTGTTATCTCGCAAAGGGAGTGCGCAGGGTTTCCGGCCAGCATCTTGAAGGCACGGAGGACATTTCGGTGCATTTGCTTACTGTCGATGACGTGAGGCAGCTGCTTTTGGACGACGGGATAAAGCAGTCGCTGATGCTTGCGCCGCTTTGGAGGTACTTCGCAATCAATAAATTGCTATGAATTTTGTGGAAAATAAGACAAAAACGGCTTAAATTGAATTTTTATAGGTTATTAGTTGTTTTTTTGTTTGGAATAACATACATTTGTCGGAGAATACCATAAACCTAAATATTTTAATTATGAATAAAGCAGAATTAATCAATGCGATTGCTGAAAAAGCAAACCTGACAAAAGCCGATGCTAAAAATGCATTGGACGCGACAATTGCGGCTATCACAGACGCCATGACTAAGAATGATAAGGTAGCTCTTATCGGATTCGGTACTTTCTCTGTAGTTGAAAAGGGCGAACGTACAGGCATCAACCCGGCTACTAAGGCTAAGATTACCATTCCGGCTAAGAAGGTAGTTAAATTCAAAGCTGGTGCAGAACTTGCTGACAAAGTGAAATAATACAGATTGTTGTGTAAAGGTCATAGCGGAGGGCATGCAAACGCACGTCCTCCGCTTCCGTTAATAAAAGGTGTGCAATCTCCGGTATCCCGGTAGATTTGTGTCCGTTAGGAATGCGGGTGTTTGGTTTATGGGATGCAATGTGCTGCCATTTACAAGCGATGCCAGCCACTGTTGCCGTAACACCGCCTTGGCGGTGGTTAAAAGCCTTGCGAAGGCATCGGCTTTGTGGAGGTCTTAGAACAATTGTGCTACAAGTGTGTCCGACATACGGCTATGCCGCTTTCTCAGAATGATGCATATCTATAAATGCCATATAATCAGACTCTTATTTTTAGCGGATACCGATATATGAAAGTATTGAATAGTTGTCGCGTGAAATTAAAAAGGATGGACCGAAGTCCATCCTTTTTTTGTATGAAGAGAATTGATTGCCGGTTATTTTACGCGCAGCACTTTGCCGAGCGAGAGCGTGGTGTTGCTCGAAATGCCGTTGAGGCGGCAAAGTGTGGAGACTGTGGTTCCGTAGCGGCGGGCAATCTTGCCCAATGTGTCGCCCTTGCGCACTTTGTAGGTTTTCTTGGAGCCGCTTGCGCTGTAAGAGTTCTTTTTCTTGCTGACTTTAGCCGCATATTTGGCGTTGGCTTCCGGAGAGTAGTCGCGCGCTTTGGTATATGTCTTTTTGTTGAAAGTGTAGTAGTCGGTATGGGTTGTCTGGTTGGCGAAGTCGAATATACCCATCGGGTTGATTGCATATCCCATGAAGCGTGTCTCGAAGTGGAGATGCGGGCCGGTGCTTCGTCCGGTGCTTCCTCCTAATGCTATTGGTTCGCCCACTTTGACATCCTGATTCGGTTTCACGAGGAATTTCGACAAGTGTCCGTATACGGTTTCAAGTCCGTTGGCATGGCGTATTATGACATAATAGCCGTATCCTCTGCGCTCGTATTTCGTCAGGCGTACTTTCCCGCTGAAAGCGGCTCTGACGGTGTCGCCTGTCTGGAGTTTCAGGTCTACTCCTTTGTGGGAGCGGCGGAAACGCGGGCGGTAGCCGTAAGGCGATGTTATATATCCCGGCACAGGCATTGCATACTCGCTGACATCAATCCTTACATTGTCGGGGACTTCCATCCCTCCGTAGGGGTTGACTAATTGGCTGTTCCAGCTTTCTGTGTATATGTCGATTTCAGGCTCCTCTTCCTCTTGGAGGATTATGTCCATGAATTTTTTTGTCTCGTCGATTTTGATTTGTTCCTGAATGTCGCGCTGAGAGGCAATAAGCATCTCATGCATGTCGTTGTGTGCCGATACCGACCGGAGCTGTTGTGCATTTACCGGGAATGACAATGCAGCCAATGTCAAGGCTCCTGCGCCTAATATCTTGCCTATACTGTTGAAAATCATTACTTCTCCTTCCGTTGTTTTGTATTATGGGTTGTCAAATTTCGTCTTCTGCATATAAGTATTCAAGCATTGCCGGCTTGAAGTCGAATATTTCCGATTTGTTGAAAAATCTCGCGAGCTCTATTTCAGCGTTTTCTACGGAGTCTGATGCGTGGACAATGTTCTGCTGTCCGCTCATGCTGTAGTCGCCACGGATTGTTCCCGGTTCTGCTTTCCTTGAATTTGTAGCGCCGGTCATTGCCCTTACGACAGCGACCGCATCGACACCTCTTACGCACATTACCACTACCGGCGAAGCCATCATCGACTTCTTGAGCAAAGGGAAAAACGGACGCTCGACAAGGTGGGCATAATGCTCGGCAAGTATCTTGTCATCGAGCTGAACCATTTTCATACCTGCGATAATCAGACCTTTTTTCTCGAAGCGGGAGATGACTTCTCCCATCAATCCTCTTATCACCGCTGAGGGTTTTAGTATGACAAGCGTCTGTTCCATATTGCTTCCGGCGAGTAAGTTTGTAAAAACATAAATTCGACTTCAAATTTATCAATTATTTCCGAGACAGTGAAATATGATGTTGCCGGACGTTGTTCTATTTATGAAATTTTAAGGTATTGCAGATGCCGGTTAATTGTTTTTATGTTATGCCGTTCGTAAAGTGAATGGGGGTTAACTTATTCTGCTCCAATTCACTGTCTTGTCGAAATGCAGGTGCAGTTGTTCGAGCAGTATGCGGTTTGCGGGCGATTGCAAGTCGGGGTCATTGTCGAGTACGGAATTGGCGCAATCTCGTGCCAATGACAGTATTTGTCCGTCGGTGGCGAGATTGGCTATGCGCATATTGAAGGCTATGCCGCTTTGTTGTGTCCCCTCTATGTCGCCGGGACCGCGCATTTGCATGTCGGCTTCCGCGATGCGGAAGCCGTCGGTCGTTTCGGTCATTATTTCCAGCCGCCGGCGGGTGTCTTTTGTTATGTTGTGTTTTGACATCAGTATGCAGTATGACTGGTCTGCGCCTCTTCCTACGCGCCCGCGCAGCTGGTGGAGCTGCGACAGTCCGAACCGTTCGGCATTCTCGATTACCATTACCGAGGCGTTAGGGACGTTTACGCCGACTTCGATAACGGTTGTTGCCACGAGTATCTGCGTCTTGCCGGTCACGAATTGCTGCATCTGGTAGTCTTTTTCTGCGGGTTTCATTTTACCGTGAACGAAACTTACCTTGAATTCTTTGAATGTGTGGCAGATGTATTCATAGCCGTTTTCGAGGGCTTTCAGGTCGAGTTTCTCGTTTTCTTGTATCAGCGGGTATACGATGTAGGCCTGTCTTCCGAGCTTAAGTTGCTTGTAAATGGCTTGATTGACACGGTCGCGGCTGTTTTCGTACATAAGCAGAGTGGTTACAGGCTTGCGTCCCGGCGGAAGCTCGTCGATTACGGAGACGTCGAGGTCGCCGTAGACTGTCATTGCCAATGTCCGTGGAATCGGTGTCGCCGTCATGACGAGTATGTGCGGGGGGATGATGCTTTTGTTCCAGAGTTTTGCGCGCTGGGCGACTCCAAAGCGGTGCTGCTCGTCGATAATGACAAGCCCTAACCGTTGGAATTCTACATTGTCCTCGATTACGGCGTGTGTGCCGATTAGCAGTTTGACGGAACCGTCCGTCAGTCCTGCGTGGATTTCCTCCCTTTTCGACTTTTTTGTCGAGCCGGTGAGCAGTTCCACCCATATGCCGATTTGTCCGGCAAGCTGGCTGAGCGATTCATAATGCTGCGTTGCAAGTATTTCCGTAGGAGCCATAAGGCAGGTCTGATAGCCATTGTCGACTGCCATCAGTGCCGACATCAATGCCACTATGGTCTTTCCGCTGCCTACATCGCCTTGCAGCAGGCGGTTCATTTGCCGTCCGCTTCCCATGTCGGCGCGTATTTCTTTCAGCACCCGCTTTTGCGCTCCGGTCAGAGGGAACGGAAGGACTTCAAAGTAGAAGCGGTTGAACGATTCTCCGATATGGCTGAAACGGTAGCCTTTTATTTTGGCGTTCCTGTTTTTGGCATATCTGAGGATGTTGAGCTGTATGAGGAACAGTTCCTCGAATTTCAGCCGCAGTTTGGCTTTTTGCAGTTTGTCGACAGATTCCGGGTTGTGGATATTGACAAGTGCGTCACGCAACCCCATAAGCCGGTATCGTGTTATGATTTCCTGAGGCAGTGTCTCGGGAATGTATTTTATTTTCTCGAACAGGTTCTGGATTAGCTGCTGGATTGTCCTCGATGTGAAGGAGCGGTTGCGCAGAGTCTCGGTGAGATTGTAGATTCCCCTCAGTCCGTATGGCTGGTGCTCTTCCTGAAATGTCTCCACTTCGGGGTGTGCCATGCTGTACCGTCCGTTGAAAATGGACGGCTTTCCGAAAAGTATGTAGGTCTTGCCTGTCTGGTAGCTTTCGCGTATTGATTTTATCCGGTTGAACCATACTACGTCGATTGTGGCCGTGCCGTCGGAGAACAGGGCTTGCAATCTGCGCTTCGCGCCTTCTCCATGTTCCGTAAAAGTGATGAAGCGTCCTTTAAGCTGTATGTATGGCTGCTCTCCTTCAAGGTCTTTTATCTGATATATTTTGCTGCGGTCGATGTAGCGGAACGGAAAATAATATAGCAGGTCGTAATAGGTGCGTATGCCGAGTTGCTTGTCGAGCAATTCGGCACGCTTTGGCCCCACGCCTGTGAGGTATTTTATGTCGAGTTCCGTGATTTTGTTCATCCTTCTCGTCCGGCAATAATCGTTTCTGCTATTTTCAGGTCTATGGGACGGGTGATTTTTATGTTTCCCGGGTCGCCGTCGTAAAGCGTCACTGGGTGTCCGCTGAATTCCACTACCGAAGCGTCGTCGGTGAACAGCGGGCTGTAGTCGGCGGTATATGCTTCTTTGAGCGTTTTAAGGTCGAACACTTGTGGCGTTTGTACGGCCACCAATGTTTCGCGGTTGACCGGATGGCTTCCTTGCCGGTCAAGCTGGCGTATGCTGTCGGTGACGGCAATGGCAGGAATCGCCGAACCGCACATTTCGGCCGTTGCATATCCTTTTTTGATGAGTGCTTCAGTCGCTAATGGGCGAGCGCCGTCGTGTACGGCTACGATGCCATCATTGCCGTGTATGGCGGATAGGGCGTTGCGCACTGATTCAAAACGGCTTTTCCCTCCTGCGGCTATCGAGTGGGGCGTTTTGAAGTCGTATTGCCTGCATAGGTCATTCCACAGCGTGATATGTTCTGATGGCAAGGCTACGATTATTTTTATTGAATTGTCGTAGCTGTTGAAAGCATCGATAGTGTGCATCAGCAACGGCTTGCCCGCAAGCGTGACGAATTGTTTCGGCACTGTCGAGCCGAATCGGCTGCCCGAGCCTCCTGCTACTATTATGGCGTATCTTTCCATGATGCTGTCATTTGGTTTGTCTGTGTGCAAATATGATCCGTGCGCGGCATAGTGAGGTTGTGCCGTCGGCTATCTCTGCCTTGCAGTCTTCCGGGTCGGAATCGTCGAGCCATACGCTCACTTCGGTGTCGATATAAGTCTCTTTTATGAATGTTATCTCGAATCTCCGGATGGAATGGCTGTCGTAGAATTGCAGCGGGAACATGTCGAGTATGGCACAGATGTATTTTACCGTATTGACATGGCGGTTGAAGTCGATGTCGCTGTAGCGGAACGTATGCCTGGCTTCGTGCAGACGCTCTACGGCCTTTATTTTCGATTGGCGTTCAATCGGGCATTCTTTTTCCGCTATGTGGTCGGCCATCGACGCTAATGCCGAGATGTCGCAGCTTGTTCGCGCGTTGGTGTCGATTACCGACCATATTGTCCGGGCGTAGCCTGTCGCCGTGCCGTCGCCGTCGAGTATTTCTATGTTGCGCTCCGAGAAATGGCGGTTGAACGACTCTATCCATGTGGCCAGCGTGTAGTTCTCTCCGGCTTTAGGATACCGTTCCATTTCGATTGCCATCCTCGACAGCACCCATGCCTGATTGTCACGGCTAAGCCTCCGGTAACCTATGCCGAGGGAATCGGCATGGAGTGTAGCCACTTCTATGATGCGGTTCACGAGCAGCCACAATGGCATTTCCTGCTCGCTGTTGCATTCACCGGGCAGCAGATAGAACTGCCGTGAGAATACGTTGTTTATGTTTTTGGCTTCCATATCGTTTTTATTATTGCAAATTTAGAAAATATTGATGAATAAGTGAGTGTTTAGAGGCTTATGGCTGATTAAATTGAACTAATGGCGGATAAATCTGTTTTATAATAAAACGTAATGCGTATGGAAAAAGTTGCTAAGAACATATTGGAGTTGGTGGGAAATACTCCGTTGATGGAGTTGGGACGGTTCAGCCGCGAGAAAGGGCTTTCCTCTCCTTTGGTAGCGAAGTTGGAATATTTCAACCCTGCCGGAAGCGTGAAGGACCGTGTGGCGTTGTCGCTTGTGGAGGATGCCGAGCGGCGCGGAGTGCTGGGTCAGGGCGGTACCATAATAGAACCTACGAGCGGTAATACCGGTATCGGTCTGGCTATGGTGGCCACTGTCAGGGGCTATCGGCTTATATTGACGATGCCTGAGACTATGAGCGTGGAACGCCGTAAGCTGCTTAAAGCCTTGGGGGCGGAAATAGTGCTTACCCCGGGAGCTGAAGGGATGACGGGCGCGATTGCCGAGGCGGAACGCTTGAAGGAATCCATTTCCGGGGCAGTGATATTGCAGCAATTCGAGAATCCGGCGAATGTCGAGGCGCACCGCCGCACTACGGCACAGGAAATCTGGCGGGATGCCGATGGGAAAATTGATGTTTTTGTGGCATGTGTGGGGACTGGCGGTACGGTGACAGGTATAGGCAGTGTGTTGAAAGAAAAGAATCCGTCTGTGCGTATTGTTGCCGTAGAGCCGGCATCGTCGCCTGTCCTGTCGGGCGGAAAGCCGGGCGCGCATAAGATACAGGGGATAGGAGCGGGTTTTGTTCCTAATATTTACGACAGTTCCGTAGTAGATGAGGTCGTTGCGGTTGAGGATGCCGACGCTTTTCAGGCAAGCCGCGATTTGGCGAGAACCGAGGGGGTGCTGGTCGGCATATCATCGGGGGCGGCTCTCCATGCCGCCGCAGAAATGGCTTTACGGCCGGAAAATGCAGGAAAGCGGGTCGTGGTTCTGTTGCCCGATACCGGCGAGCGTTATCTTTCTACGGATTTGTTCGCGGATTGAAAGTGAGTGGTAATAAAAAGGCAAGCGGCATATATGCGGAAATGTGTATATACCGCTTGCTTTCTTGTTCGCTTATTGTGCGGTTACTGTAGTCCCGGCAGTGTGAGCCACTTGCTGCGGAGCATATTGGCATTGCAGGGTGGCTATGCCGCTGCTGCACGTTCCGGCGTTGTTGACGAACACGTCATAGGCAATCACCCGCGTTCCTTTCGTCAACCGGTTGAAGAATATGTTTGTCGCCGAGTCGCGGGTCTCGCGCAGGTAGCGCGTGCCTTCTGCATATTCATAAACAGGAAGCTGGTCGACCGGCTCGAAGATTGCAGCACGGTCGTCGGTAAGCGCCACGTAGTCGAGGTCGCGGGCGGTCTTGATGACTATTCTCACTTGCAGGCGGTCGCCGATTTTGAAATTTGTGACCGGAATGCTTTCCAATTTGCCGTCCTTTCCGTAGCGGTAGAATGTCTTTTCTATACGGATGTCGGGCGACGACGCTTTCTCTACCGTTGCCATCGGCGCTTCGTAGCGGTAATATACCGCGCCCCATGCCGGGTTGTCGCTATGGCGTTTCACGGTGAGATTTTTGCCTTTCCCATCGGTTACGGTCTGTTTTACATATCCGAAATATGCGTCGGCATCGCCTGTGGAGATTTTTTCCTTGCCGAATTTGATTTCAGGCTTGCGGCGGTCGCTGTTTTTCCAGTCGCTTCCGGTTGCAAGCACGGCGTTCACAGCGTCGCAGGCTGCCGGTGTCGCTCCCCAGTTGAGGGTTTCCTTGCTTAGCAGTATCCAGCGGCGGATGTTGTCGATGTCGGGGTCGGCCGGGTTGACTTTGTAGAATGCTTTCAACGCGGTGGCGGCGAGTTTCACCTTGTCGCAATTGTCAACGTCCCAATAGTATCCGGCCGTTGACTTGCGGGCATATTGCCGCAGCGATTCCACAATCTTTGCTGCTTCGGCTTTCTCTCCATAGTTGGCGAGCAGCATTGCGGCTTCCGCCTTGTCTTCGATTGTGAATTTTCCACAGTGTTTTTTCGTGCGGTCGACGATACTGTCCCTTGCCGCCATTATTAGCTCATTGGGCATATTGTTGCCGACCAGCATCGAGCGGATGAAGATGTATTCCGAATAGCGCGGATAGACGGTTTCCGGCTTCTCGGCTTTTTGGATGTTCGCTATCATCATGCTGTCGGCGTATTCAGTGGCATGCTCGACGATGTCGTTGAGCAGTGGGTCGAAAGCGTCAAGATAGCCGGCCTCTTTCAGATATCCGAAGCGCGAAAGCACATTCCACGTCGTGAACTCCGACGATTCGTTGCCTTTTATCCACGTGAATCCGCCGTCGGCGTTCTGCAAGTCGCGTAGCGAGGTGAGAGACTTTTGCAGGCGGTACTGTATGGTTGCCGAGTCGGTCAACTCTATGAGCTTGTCCATCATCTCTGTCTCGGATTCTGCTGCTCTTAACCATGGACTGTCTTCATGCCCTACGGTTTTCAGCTCGCTGTTCTTTTGCAGGTTCGATTTCTGTATGTTGGCGGCGTTCCATTGCTTGATTGCTTCCGATACTTGACGGTCGCCGTTTACGATTGCCGAGCCTATAGCCGTGACGTAATAATTGTTGACCAAGGCCGATGCAGTCTGGCTTTCCGACATTATCGACGGCAGTGCTGTGACGACGTACCACACAGGGTTGTCGCAGTATTCCACTGTTATTGTACCGCTTGTTCCGAATTTCGGCACGTCTATTTTCGTTTCTTTTTGATTCTCCGTCAGGAAGAACGGCACGGCTTCGACAACTTCCGTGGTAGCCGGGAGTATGGTGATGAGCGATTGCTCGCCGTCGCTGTATTCCTCGTTTGCGGCTTTTATTCTGTAACCTATTTCTCCTTTAAACCCTTTCGCATCAAGCGTGGTGCTTACGGTTTCCGAGCCGTTGGCGGCAAGGTTGCAGTCGTAATTATATGTGCTGGAGATTTTTCCTGTTGCAGGGTCGAATATCTCGACAGTCACGGTGGCATCCGACGGATTGCCGCTGTTGTTCATAACGGTGGCTTTCAGTTCCACTTTATCGCCGGTACGTACGAAACGCGGCAGGTTTGGCTGTACCATCAGCGGCTTGTTGGCCGTAATCAACCGGTTGACGGCATCGGCTTTCATATCGGCGGTGTAGGCTATTGCCGTGAATTGCCATTGCGTGTTGCGGTCGGGCACGGTAAACTCTATGGTGACCACGCCGTCATTGTCGCTTACCAACGCCGGCATAAAGAACGCGTTCTTCACGTCAGGGTCGCGGTAACTGTTCTTGTCTGATGTCGCCTCTTCTGTCTGTGCTGTTGTGCTGACTACGAGAGATTCTTCCAGCATCGCTCCGCTGTCGGAAACGGCATCTTGCTTAGTGCTGTTATAAGTCGGGGCAGAGCCGAATGCGGAGTTGAGGCTTTTCGTCCTCATCACTTCAGCTTGTGCGAATACTGTGTTGTAGAACGATTGTCCGTACATATTCAGATAGGGCATTGTAAACGAGGGTACGCTTAGTGCCTTGTATGTGGTCGATGCCGATGTCGATGAGTTGTAATAGTACGGTTGCTGGTAGCTGAACGGATCGTGGCTGAAGCTACGTATGATGTACGAATTGTAGGTGTTGTCCTGTATCTTGTTGAGGGCTGCATCGTACATGTCGGCAATCATAGCTCCGACGTATTTTTGTCCGTTGTTTCCGCTCAGGCGCAATTTCCACGTCTCGCGGCTTCCGGGCGTGATGTTGTCACGGAACGTTTCCGTGACGATTCTCATCGTGTCGGCAGGAACAGCAGGGATAAGGGAGATTACTTTATTATATACCTTGTGGTTTCTGATTGCGAGCAGTTCAATCTTTGCTTCGCCGTCTTTCGGAATCAAGGCTTTGCCTTCAAACACTCGTATTCCTTTCATAAATGGTCGCCAGCCTTCGTTGATTATTTCACCGTCGCTGTTTGAGACTATTGAATAGACAAAAGTGTCGTTGCTCGACCCTAAGGTGAAAGAGAAGTTGCCTTCGGTGTCGCACTTCACTTCTTCGACAGTTGTCCATAGCAATGTCGGGTAGGGTGGTTCGATGTCGCCTGTGCGATAGATGATGATTTCGCGCTCTGTCTGCCTGTCATCTTCTCCGGGTATCGACATCCTTAAGATGTATTTGCCTGATTTGACGGTCGAAAAATCGAATACCGGGTTGCCGGAATTGACAGTTCCTTCAGTAATGGTCTTGCCGTTTTCGTCGGTAAGCCTGTAGTGGCAGTCAACGGAGAGTTTCTCGTTGTTGTAGTCGGTTACGGTGAAATTAATCCGTGTCGTGCCGGACGCTTCCGCTAAAATGGCGTTTTCGATTTCTTGATTGTCGCCGAATTGCAGTATCCGGGCATTACCGATTTTGATTATTGTCTCAAAAGGCTGCGTCTCGCCGTTTTCCGATGTGGCGTTAATCGACAGGCGGAACATTCCGCGCTTTTTGTCGGGATTTCCGAAAATGTCCTCAGGTATGCTTATAGTCCAGTATCCGTTGCTGTCGGTGGTGACAGTGCCTTCCACGTTGCCGTTGTCTTCTGTGTTAGTCCACCAATAAGCATATTCCGGTGCTATGGAATAGTCAATTTTAACGTTTGCCAGCGGGAATTGCGAGAATGTAAGGACGCGGCCTTTTGCTATTAGTGAATCGGTATTGGAGAATTCAGATTGCTTTTCATCCAATTCCACATAGAATGTAGGCGCTTTGTATTCGCTTACCATAAACGTACTGGAGTCGATGGTGCGCCCGTTGGCGGCTTCTTTGATGCTTATGGTAAATCTGCCGGTCAATCCTCCCGTAGGAAGTGTCACGAGCGAATCCACACGCCCGAAAGCGTCGGTCAGCAGGTCAATCGAAGCTATTTCCTTGCGGTTCGCGTCGCTTACTACGGCTTTTACCGTCAGGTTGGCTATCGGTTTGCTTGCCTTGCCTGTATTATAAACGATGGCAGCGAAGCGCATTGTGTCGCCCGGACGGTAAACGCCCAAGTCTGTCACAATTTTCGCGGCTTTCCGGCTGTTGTCGCGCGGTGTGTTGTCGCGGCTGTAGAAATGCTCGTCGGTTGAACGGTCGTTGCCGTAGGTGGCATATACGTTGAGATTCTTTTTACTGTTGGAAATCACGGCATATCCGTAGCGGTTTGTCCTTTGTGCCGAACCGTCGGTAAAGTGTAGCCGCGCTTTCTCTATCGGGTTGCCATATACGGAGTTGACGGCATAAATGCGGTTTTCGTTGTTGATGGTGGTCATAATCAGAGTGAGGTCGGTCACCCGCATTATGTCGCTGTAAATGTTTTTCGACGTAACTGTCTTGCCGGTCTTGCTGTCTTTGAATTCCGGTATCATCACGTATCTGCCATAGCCGAGCGGCGGGCATTTCACCACGGTCGTAGTGTCATTGTTGCCTTCGATGTAGTTCACTTTATAGTCCGCGCTGCGCACGAGCTTGAATTTGGGCAGCAGCTTGATTATGTTGCCTGTCAGATTGATTGATTCAGGAATTTTGTATGTCTTGATAGTGATGCCGGAAACATTCCTTGATTTTACGGAGACTTCAATAGAGTCCGTGGATGTGAAGCATTCCCCATATTGCAACATTACGGTTTGCTGCTCATATCGGCTTATTATGTTTTTCAGTTCGCCGATACGGTCGTATTTCCCATAGCGGGCTACGCATAGTTTCGCTTCTTCGTAGTCGGCCTTGTTGAATCTGTAGTCAGCTTTCCGGGCAAGTATCTCTACGGAGTACGGGCTGTCTGCGAACTGGCTGTACAGGCTGTCCAAGCATGATGCGTATTTTTCTTTGCGCTTGCTGTAGTCGCCGGTGATGCGGTTGAATGTGTTGGCGAGGCGGTGCAGCTCGGCGTAGATGAAAGCCGGTGTGTCGTTTTTATTGGTTTCGAGCAACGCGCGGTATGTTCGGTCGATGAATGCCGCCGTGCGGTCGTCGTATTTTGCACGTGAATCGAGAAACGTTTTGCTGCCTGCCATTGCGCGTAATGGCATCGGAGGAACGGCAGAGATGCTTTCCACGTTGTCGAGAGCGTGGTATGCGAGCATGTCGAACAATGTCGGGACAGCTTCATTACCGGCTTTAGGCAGCGTTATGATGCGTTTGTATTTGTCCACAGGAGTTGCTGACAGCATTTCTTTTGCCGCAAGCGACGAGTCGGATAGCTCGATTATCTTGTCGACGAAGTTGCCGCGGCTCCATTCCGTCACATCGGCCGGAACGGTGTCGGCGAGTTCGTCGCGCGTGGCGAACACCCTACGGTTATTGTTGTAGAGTGCGAGATACATATCGGCTTCGAGCGAGTAGAGCAGCGACTTGGCGACGCGGTCGGGCGACGCTTTCGCCGTGCTGTCGACCATTGTAATGGCTTCCGGCATGAAGTCGCCGGATATGTGGGTTTTGGCGATGGATATTTTCACTATCGCGTCAATCATATCTTGGCTGTCGCCGGCATGTTGTGCTTTTGAAAGTTGCCCGGTTGCTTCCGTGATTACCGTTTCAGGGAAACTGAAGTCGGGTGCTTTTGCTGCCGATACGAGGCTTGCCGCTGCAAAGCAGCACAGTAGGAATGAATTTTTCATAAGTCGATGGATATTAAAAAGACACCCTGACATTGCCGTTGCTGCGGTATGCCGGGTGTCTTTATAGCGCAAAAAATGTTTTATTATATTAGTCTTATTATTGAAAATGCGTTATTCTCTTCCGGCTCTTTTGTGGTGGTTCAATATGCTTTGAGTGAACTTGTTTTCAGCCCTCTTGAGCAGGAACAATTGCTTTTTTGACAGGATTTTCCCGAATTTTGCGAAGTACTCCATTTCGATTTCGCCTTCTTCCTGCCTGACCTTGGCCATTGCCGTGGCCGCGGCCTCATATTCGGTGTCGCTTACCGGCGTGGTGGATGCCGAGATTTTTCTTTCCAGATCGCGCGCTTCCTTGTTGATTGTGAAAATGGCTTTTTCCATAGCTTCATATTCAGGGAAGAACGCTTCCTGTTGCTCTGCGGTAAGCTCCATTTCCTTGGTGAAGAATTCGTATTTATAGTTGCGCACCTCTTTCATCCATTGTATGCGCTGCGCCTTGTCGGAGCCTTTTCCGAAAGCTGCGGCGGGGAGGATTAATGTTAAAAGCAGGGCGGTTAATGTTATCTTTTTATACATAATCAGTTGTCTTTAGTTGATACTGTCGATGTCGAAAATGCTTGCGTCGACCCCTTCATTGTACATTTCGTCCAAAAGGTCGTAGTAGGATATTTCTCCAAGCATCATATAATCGTCTACGAATTTCTCGTCGTTCATCGCGTCGGCTATCTCAGGGTTGTAGCCGAGGTTGCGGCTTGCCGCATTTTTCATATCGGCGAAAATCTGCATCATGCACCATATCCCGCCGAACATGGCCGCCATATATACCCATGGGCGTATGCGCATCCACTTCGTGGGCTTCGGCTCTTTCTTGAAAGTCTTTTCCGGCAGCGATTCCGTCATTTTCTTCGTGAAATCGGCGAAATAGCCTTCAGGAACCCTGAATCCCGGGTCTTTGCCTATCTTGTCGAATATGTCCTGTTCTTGTTTCATAGCATTTGTTTGACTTTATTTGGCGGTAATGGTTTAATGGTCATGAAAAATATTTTTCAATTTTTTTCACCGCGTGGTGGAACGACGCTTTCAACCCCCCCACCGATGTGCCGAGAATCTCGGAGATGTCCTCGTATTTCATATCGTCGAAATAGCGCATATTGAAAATAAGACGTTGTTTTTCCGGCAGTTGGGCAATTGCTTTCTGCAATTCTTTTTTTAGGTCGTCGCCGTCGAACCATTCGTCGCTTTCCAGCTTGTCGGCGAGGAACGTGTCGCCGTCGTCAATCGACACGTTGAGCCGTTGCCGTTCCTTGTTCAAGAAAGTGATTGATTCGTTGATGGCTATCTTGTAGAGCCACGTGGAAAGGCGCGCCTCGCCTCGGAAATTCTCGATGCTTGCCCACGCTTTCATAAACGTGTTTTGCAGCAGGTCGTTGGCATCGTCGTGGCTGACTACCATCTTGCGGATATGCCAGTAGAGAGGCTCGCTGTAGATGGCTATGACGTCGCCGAACGCTTTGCGGCACTGCCGCGGGTCGCGCAGGCGTTCCACCAGTTGGTCTTCCTCTTCTTTTAGCATATTTTGTGGCGTGAAAAATATTTGTTGGTGTAAAGTTAGCTTAAACTTTTGGAATAGACAGCCAAAATAAATATAAATAGCCTTTTTTAACCACTTTGAACAAGAAA
>URQP01000033.1 GCA_900550025.1 uncultured Porphyromonadaceae bacterium
CAGACTTGGAATCGAGCGGGAGGAGTGGACCACGCAGATTTCCAACTACGACAATCTTGCCGCATTGTTCGAGGCGTTGGCCCGTGTGAACACTATTATGATTGACCTCGACCGTGATTTCTGGCAATATATCTCGATGGAGTATTTCAAGCAGAAGATAAAGGCCGGAGAAGTGGGGTCGTCGGCAATGCCGCACAAGGTGAACCCGATAGATTTCGAGAATTCCGAAGGCAACCTTGGAATAGCGAACGCCATTTTCCTGCATCTTGCCACTAAACTGCCTGTATCGAGGCTGCAGCGCGACTTGACCGATTCTACCGTGTTGCGCAATGTAGGCGTACCGTTGGCTCACACTATTATAGCGATTAAGAGCACTTTGAAAGGCTTGCATAAGCTGCTGCTCAATCAGGATGCAATCAACCGCGACCTCGACAATATGTGGAACGTGGTGGCAGAGGCTATCCAGACCATACTCCGCCGTGAGGGCTACGAGAAACCTTATGAGACCTTGAAGGCTCTTACGCGCACCAACAGCAAGGTGGATGCCGAAAGCATCTCCAATTTCATTGACACGCTTAAAGTGAGCGATGCCGTAAAGGCTGAATTGAAAGCCATTACTCCTCACAATTATACCGGATTCTAATCACACTGGATTAAAATATTATATGCCGCCGCATTTATGGGAGACATAAGTGCGGCGGTTTTGTTTATTGCTATGTATAAGGCAGTTGTCTTTCCGGATATGAAAATAGTGTTAAAAATTTTTCTGTTGTAATAATCTTTACGGAAGATTGTTTTTAATAATCCGAAGAATGATTTATATTTGCAGCCATAAAATGTTTTTGTTTGCAATACAGATTCTTAAGTTATTGAAAATTAGTTTATTTGTCTGAATATTAACGCCGAGAGGCTTGTTAAATTTTAAAGTGAAAAATTAAAGTATGGAAGTCAACAAGAAGCCGAAAAGACCGCGCATCGGAGAGACACAAAGTTCTGAAAATGGTCATTTTGAGAAAGTAACCTACAATCCAGCAGCCTATAATGCCAACCGCCAGCAGAACGCGGAGGGGCAGCAGGGCGAGCGGAATGACTACAGAAGCTACAATCAGAATAATTATGGCAACCGTGGTAATAATAACTACGGCAACAATAATTACGGACAGAATAATAACCGTTACAACCGTCAGCAGGGAGGATATAACAACTACAACCAGCAGGGCGGCTACGGCAACAACCGTCAGCAAGGAGGTTATGGCAACAACTACGGCAACCGTCAGCAGGGCGGCTACGGCAACAATCGCCAACAAGGCGGATATAACAACCGTCAGCAGGGCGGCTATATGAACAACAACCACAGGAACAACAACCGTCCGCAGCAGGGCAAACGCTTCACTCCGCGTCCGCAGCAGATTATCTATGATATGCCGGAGGTTGATCCGAACGAGGAAATCCGTTTGAATAAGTTTATGGCTAATGCCGGGCTATGCTCGCGTCGTGAGGCCGACGAACTGATAACACAAGGAAAGGTGAAAGTCAACGGTCTCGTGATTACCGAGCTTGGAACGAAAATCAAGCGCGACGACATCGTGGAATACAACGGAAAAGTGATAACGCTTGAAAACAAGTGCTACATTCTTCTTAACAAGCCGAAAGATTGTGTGACCACGAGCGAGGACCCGGACGGAAGGCTTACGGTAATGGATTTGGTGAAAAATGCCTGCAAGGAGCGTATCTATCCGGTAGGGCGTCTTGACCGTAATACGACTGGAGTGTTGTTGCTCACCAACGACGGCGACCTTGCTTCCAAGCTGACCCATCCTAAGTTCGTTAAGAAGAAAATCTATCAGGTTTGGACTGATAAGGATATTGCGGAAGAAGATATGCAACGTTTGGCGGACGGTATAGAGCTTGAGGACGGGCCTATACATGCCGACGCCATAAGCTATGTCAACGACCGCGACAAGAATCAGGCCGGCATAGAAATCCATTCGGGACGCAACCGCATAGTGCGCCGTATGTTCGAGTCGTTGGGCTATCGTGTTACGAAACTCGACCGTGTGTATTTCGCCGGACTTACGAAAAAGAATCTGGCTCGTGGAAAATGGCGTTTCCTGACACAGGAAGAGGTCAACTTCTTGAAACAAGGCTCGTTTGAATAAATATTAATTAACAGTATTGCATCCTCCTTCCTCCCGTTGATGTTGTGAAGGAGGTTGCTTATTATAAAAAATAAGGTATGGTACGTACTAAAATATCAGAAATTTGGAATCCGGCATTAATCGGGCAGAAAGTCTGCGTGAAAGGTTGGGTGAGGACAAGACGTGGCAATAAGCACGTGCAGTTCGTGGCTCTTAACGACGGCTCCACTATCAAGAACATACAGATTGTGTTCGATATGGAGAAGTTTTCGGATGAGGAGCTGAAGCCAATCACCACCGGTGCAAGCCTGCATGTCGAGGGCATGCTTGTTGAGTCGCAGGGCAAGGGTCAGACCGCGGAAATTCAGGCGGAGACATTGGAAGTGTATGGCACGGCTGACGCTAATGAATATCCTTTGCAGAAAAAAGGGCATACATTGGAGTTCTTGCGTGAGAAAGCGCATTTACGCCCGCGCACGAATACTTTCGGGGCGATATTGCGCATACGTCACACTTTGGCGTTTGCCATCCATAAATTTTTCAACGACCGTGGCTTTTTCTACCTCAATACTCCGCTTATCACGTCGAGTGACTGCGAGGGAGCCGGTGCCATGTTCCAAGTGACAACGATGGATCTTAACAACGTGCCTAAAGGCGAAGACGGAAAGGTGGACTATTCTCAGGACTTTTTCGGAAAGCCCACGAGCTTGACGGTATCCGGACAGCTTGAGGGCGAACTTGGCGCGACGGCATTGGGAGCGATATACACTTTCGGTCCTACTTTCCGTGCGGAGAATTCCAACACACCGCGCCATCTTGCCGAATTCTGGATGATAGAGCCGGAAGTGGCGTTCAACGATATAACTGACAATATGCAGCTTGCCGAGGATTTCATCAAGTATTGCATCAATTACGCTCTCGAAAATGCCGCGGACGATATTGAATTCCTCGCAAAGATGTACGACGAGGAATTGGTCGACCGCTTGAAATCTGTTGTAAGCCACGAATTTGTACGCCTTACATATACGGAGGGAGTAAAGATTTTGGAAGAATCGGGTCACAAATTCGAGTTCCCGGTATACTGGGGTGCCGATTTGCAAAGCGAGCACGAACGCTATCTTGTGGAAGAGCATTTCAAGCGTCCGGTCATCCTTACCGACTATCCGAAAGAGATAAAGGCCTTCTATATGAAGCAGAACGACGACGGCAAGACCGTAAGGGCGATGGATGTGCTGTTCCCGAAAATAGGCGAGATTATCGGCGGCTCGGAGCGTGAGGAGAGTTACGACAAGTTGCTTGCGCGCATCGACGAGCTCGGTATTCCGATGAAGGATATGTGGTGGTATCTTGATACGCGCCGTTTCGGCACTGTGCCGCATTCCGGATTCGGGCTGGGATTCGAGCGTCTGGTACTGTTTGTTACCGGAATGACCAACATCCGCGACGTGATACCTTTCCCTCGTACTCCGAATAATTGCGAATTTTAAGCGATTGATAATTAGCAAAAAAATAGAGGCAACTTCTCGGCTGCCTCTATTTTTTTGTCTATTTCTTGGAGTGGATTAGTCTACATTATGCAGTTCATGCCCCATACGGTCTTTTTTCGTATGTAGATAGAACCGGTTGTATTTGTTTGGCTCTATCTCGATAGGCACATTTTCAACGACTGTCAGTCCGTATCCCGTAAGTCCGATGCGCTTTTGGGGGTTATTGGTCAGCAGACGCATTTTCTTTACTCCAAGCTCGTGAAGAATGCTTGCGCCTACTCCGTAGTCGCGTTCGTCGGCTTTGAAGCCGAGGCAAAGGTTGGCTTCCACTGTGTCCATTCCGTCTTCTTGCAGCTTGTAGGCTTTCATTTTATTCATTAGTCCGATGCCGCGTCCTTCTTGGTTTAGATAGACAACGACGCCTTTGCCCTCTTTCTCGATTAGTTCCATCGCCTTATGGAGCTGTGGCCCGCAGTCGCATCGGTAGGAGCCGAAGATGTCTCCGGTTGCGCATGATGAATGCACCCTGACAAGGACGGCCTCATCATCGTTCCATTCGCCTTTCACTAATGCAACATGTTCCAATCCGTTGCTTTTTTGTCGGAAAGGGATTAGTTTGAAATGTCCGTGTTCTGTCGGCATGTCCACCATTTCTCCTTTTTCCACTATCGACTCTTCTTTCAGGCGGTAAGCAATCAGATCGTTTATGGATATGAGCTTCAGATTATGCTCGTCGGCAAAGCGGCGCAGTTCCGGCAGACGTGCCATTGTTCCGTCTTCGCTCATTATTTCCATTAAAGCCCCGGCCGGGTATAATCCGGCAAGGCGTGCCAAGTCGACGGCGGCTTCCGTATGCCCGGTGCGGCGTAATACGCCCTTGTCCTGCGCATATAGAGGGTTGATATGTCCCGGGCGGCCGAAATCGGAGGCTTTAGCCGCCGGGTCGGCAAGCGCGCGTATTGTAGCGGCGCGGTCGTGGGCGGAAACGCCTGTCGTACAGCCTTCCAGCAGGTCGACTGTCACGGTGAACGGAGTGCCGAGCATGGATGTGTTGTTTGCCACTTGCACATCAAGCTCAAGCTCCTTGCAGCGTGATATGGGGATAGGGGCGCAGAGCACTCCGCGCGCATGTTTCAGCATGAAGTTGACTTTCTCCGGCGTTATCTTCTCGGCGGCAATAATCAGGTCGCCTTCGTTTTCCCGGTCTTCGTCGTCAACCACTATGACAAATTCTCCTTTGCGGAAATCTTCAATCGCATCTTCTATGCGGTCTAATTTTATATTATTCATATTGTTATGATTTTTCTCCGTATATGTTGATGAGTTCGTCGCTCACTGAGATTATGCTGTTTATGTCTTTTTTCAAACGGTTTTGTTGCCTGAGTCCTATCCAGTAGCCTGTAAGCCCTACCGGGAACAACGCCATAATAACGTATGCCAGCGGCCTGTTGTTCACGGGGTAATAGAAGAACAGCGAGCGCAGCACCGGATAATCCATCAGTTTGTTTATCACCAACTGCTTGTCGGAATTGCTGAGGTATGCCACCGTATCTTCCAATTCTTTGGACAACTCGTTCAGAGAATGCTTGTTGTAGCCTTGCAGCCAGTATGTGGCATAGCTTTGCCTTTTGCCGCATTGTGACAAAAATTCAAGGCAAGATTCCTTGAGTCGCGATAATTTTTCTATTGCTGTATTTGTCTCCACATCGTCGATAATGACCTCTTTCAGTTCTATGTGGCGGATAATGCTGCGTCCGGTGAGCTTCTTTATCAGGTCGATGTAGACTTCCGGCTTGAATACGGAAGAATCGTTGACCGCTTTGTATGTGAGGAATATTCCTAACGGCAGCAGCACTATGGAACTCGCCCAGATGCCTTCCCATACTTCCAAGCGTCCGTCGCGGGCCATTTTATAGCCGGCATTGTCGATTATATAGTAGAATATGAACAGGAACACTGATATGACAATCGGCATGCCTAATCCGCCTTTTCGGATGATGGCTCCCAACGGGGCTCCTATGAAAAAGAAAATCAGGCACGCGAACGAGAGTGTGAATTTTTTCTGCAATTCTATTTCGTGGCGGATTATGGTCTTTTTGTCGTCGGTAAGCGAATAGCTTTTGAATTGGAATTCGTTACGCGACTGTGTGGCACGCTCGATGGCGTATGATACGTACCTTTGTCTGTCGTGTATGCTGCGCCCTTTGAATATGGAATCGAGGTCTAAAGGCTTGCCGGTATCATAGTCTTTTGTCTCTACTTTTACCAATTTGCCTTGCTCGTAATAGTTCTTGTATTTGTTGACGCCTACATAGTCGGTTTCGAGCAGTTGCTGGGCATATTGCGAGCCGATGCTGTCAATCCTGACATTGACGGAGTCGATGGTGTGCTGCAGTTCTGCGATGTCTTTTCCTACGTATTGGCTGCGCATTCCGCTGTCGTCCATACGGTTGAAGTTGGCGTCGAAGGGTATCAGAATCTCTTTTTCTTTAAACGATTCCCTTCGGTACGGCACATTGCCGCGGGATATTTGCTGGTCGCGGAGATTCTCGAACGATTCTCCTTCCCATAGCTTTAGGAACAGGTGCTTTTTATCGGCCGTGAAACTCATTTTCCCGGAATCGGCCAATATCACGTTGGCGTTGTTGAATCCCGACGACATATTGTAAATCATCATGTCGTAAAGCACTCCGGTTTCACGGTTTTTTTGTTTAACGAAGAGGTTGTATCCGGTTATCTGGTCGTAGAATACTCCTTCCGGAATGTCGAGCTCCGGCGATTTTTGCCGCATCGAGAACAGAAGTGTCCACATCTTTACCTGCGACTTTGGCAATACGTTGTTTTGGAAGAAAAATGCTCCTATCGAGATTAAGGATATGAAGACTATCAGCGGGCTCATAACTTTTAGCAGCGATATGCCCGACGATTTCATTGCCGTAAGCTCGAAGCGTTCGCCAAGATTGCCGAAGAGCATCAGCGATGCAAGAAGTATGGCAAGCGGCAGAGCCATCGGCACCATCGAGAGGGCCGCATAGAAGAATAGTTCGGCAATTACGGAAATTTCCAGTCCTTTGCCTACCAAATCTTCGACATAGCGCCATAGAAACCACATCATCACGATGAAAAGGCAGATGCAGAATGTCATCAGGAACATCGGAACGAAGCCCTGAAGCATAAATAAATATAATCGTTTTATCCTTAACATCCTTGAAGAAGTTACCGCTATTCCGGTGCAAAATTACTCATTTAAATCAATATATTTCAACAGTGCGGCCACATTAAGCCGTGTCCGGGGCTTAAAAAGCTTCATTTATGTTGAAAACGAATCCCACTCCATGCTTTGTCACTCCTAAGTCGAGCCGCACGTTCACTCCTTGCTTGAACGCCCAGCGGTAGCCTACGCCGCCGTTGAGCAGTGTCTTGCGCCAGCGCATCGCGTTTAATTCGGGGAATACGTTTGCTGCCCCGAACCATAGTACGGCTCCATGCCGTTTCCATATATGTTGGCGCAGCTCTATTTGCGCTTCGATTACGTTTTTATCGCGGTAGCGTCCCTCGAAATATCCGCGCATGCGGTTAGGGCCCCCTACGCATGCAAGCATGGGCCATGGCACATCGTTATAATTGAACTGTGAGTGCAGCTCTCCTGCTATCACCGCACCTTTCCATGCCTTGTGGTAGGTTGATACTGTAAGGTCGGTTGTGTGGTAGACATGTTTGTTGCCGAAAAAGGATGGGTTGAACAGTTGGTCTAATTGGACGAACCATCCTTTTGTGGCGTTGAGAATCACATCCCTCGAGTCGTACATGAAAGAGAATCCTCCGCCGACGGTTGTAAACCGTGTGTCGGAATTTGCAAGTATCTCTTTGTTGGAGAAGCCGGATGTGTTGACATATTGCACATTGGCCATAGGGCCTAAATAAGTATTGTTTGCAAGACGGAACAGAAACCGCGGCTTTACTTCGAATTTCAGCCGTGAATAAGATATTTCGTTTTCGTCGTTGCTGCCGTTGTCGTATCCTATGCCCCAATATTTTGTAGGAAAGGTGTATACATAGATGTTATAGTCTAAACGGTATTTTTTCTGGGGAAACACGTTGTTTCCTTTTACTCCTATCATCAGGAATCCCGATGTGGTGACATCTCCGAACAGCGAAAGGTTTGACAGTGGCAGTATTGAGTCGGTTTTATCGAGAGAATACAGTCCGGATGCCACAATGCCAAGTCCCAGCCCCGTGGTAGAATTGTAGTGCGGGCCTCCGATTATGCCGAAATCCATTTTTTTTGAAGGGTCGTATTTGTTTGATTTCGAGAAATAATCGGCAATCTTGCGGAAAAAATTCTTTTTTCCCGGTATTGAATCTGTTGAAATGGTCTTTGTCGCTAAGGAATCGGCTGTGGCATTGTTGCCGTTGTTATTTTCGCTGTATGCGGGTATTGCTGTTGCTGTAAGAAAGGCTACAGCCGACAATAAGGTTATTATTGTCTTATTTATCATATTGTCATTCTTTTAATGATGATTTTATTGTGGCAAAACTGTCTTCCATAATTTTCTCCATTGCTTCTTTTGTCTTTCCGTTTTGTGGTTGTTGTATAGGTTTATGGATTGTCAGCTTTATTTTGCCGGGATTGATGGCGAATGACGTTTTTTTCATAACATTGAACGAGCCGTCGATTGTGAGCGGGACTATTGGCAGTCCGAATTCGGTGGCGAGCATGAATGCCCCGCGTTTGAACGGCTTGATTTTTCCGTCGGGAGTGCGTGAGCCTTCGGGAAATACCACGAGCGACATTCCTCCTTGCAGGATTTTCATAGCATTTTGCATGGTCTGCTGTATGGCTGTCGCGCTTGAACGGTCAACCATGATATGCTTCGAAACCTTGCAAGCATAGCCTACAAACGGTATTTTCTCAAGGCTTTTCTTCATCATCCATTTGAAGTTATGGTTAAGGTAGCCGAAAATGAGGAAAATATCGTATGCCCCTTGGTGGTTGGCTATGAATACGTATGAAGTGCGTTTGTCGATGTTTTCACGTCCTGTGACTTCTATCTTGACAAACATCAGTATGCACCATAGCTTTGCCCACAGGTGCGGTATGTAGTAGCCTAACGATTTGCTTAGCCCGAGCGCGCATGCGATTATTGTCAGCAATGCGGTAAGTAATGTTGCTACGGCTAAAATTGGCACAGCGATTATGCACTGGTATGTTCTTAATAATATTTTTAACATAATGGTCTATCTATGAATCTTATGTGCGCAAAAGTAATAAAATTATCTATAATTTGAGCTATATGACGGTATTATATATGAGATGTCTCAGCGTTTCCTGACAGGCAATCGTGAGCTTGTCCCTGTGGAATCTGTCCGGACGCTGTCGCCGGCTTCTATTGTCTTTTCTTTTCTGCGGCGAAACAACTTGTCGAAATCGTGTTTGAATACGATGCCTACGCCTTGCGTGGTAAGCGAGTTGCGTGTATAGTAGTTTTGGTCATTGTACCGGTTGTAGGCTTTCAGACGGAAATTGCCGCTTTTGGTCAAAAGGTACTCGATGTCGAAGTCGCCGATGAAACTGTTGTTGTTCATCGCGTTGTCGGAATATCCGAAATTGCCGTTCAGCAGCAGCCGGTTGTTCAGCAGCCTGCTTGACAGGGCAAGCTGTACCTCCATGTCGGAAAAATCGCCCTTGTCGGTATGGAAGTTCGGGGCGATGCTTAATTTGTCGCTTAGTTGTCCCAGCATATTTGAAAGTTGGCTTGAAATGGTGGATGAGGCGACTGATGCCAATTCGTTGTTCCGCCCGGTATTGCCCATATACTCCGGTGTATAGAAGCGGCTTAGTGCCAAAAGATAAATTATTTGCTGGTTCATCATATCGTCGGTGCTGACAATGCTTCTTACTTTCCTGTACACATCTTGCGACAGTGTGGGAAATTCGAGGTCGAACGTGATTTCGGGCTGCGAGATGCTGCCTGACAGGTTCAGCAAGGCGTTGACTGGGACAAGTGTGCGGTTAAGCTCCCGGTCGGTCGCAAACGATTCGTCGAGGTCTTGCAGGTTGGCGTTCAGCGAATAGGCTGCTTGCAAATTGATGTTTGCGTTGAGGGGGTTGCCGTTGAATGTGACTGACGCGCCTTGCCTGATAGTGAATTCCTTGAGTATGATGTCTTGCAGTGTGAAGTTGTAGCGTCCTTGCTCTACGGTGTAGTTGCCGAATATTTTCATTTCGTCGGCCGACGAATATTCTATCCGCAGGTTTCCGTTGCCTGTCGCGCGGATTTTATCGCTTCCGGCAGTGCCCATAAGCAGGGTCATTGCCACATCCGGATTGGCGTCTATCTGTAAGTTGAGATTGAAAAGCGAACGTTTGTTCTGTGTATTGTTGTCTATTTGTTTCTTCAGGAAATCGGGAATTTTTGCGTCCTCTTCTTTTTGACGTTTTTCTTTTTGTTTGTCTGTGAATGTGATGAACGAATATTCTCCGGCCTCTTCTTGTTCGGAGAGTACGAATGTGAAGGTGGAGTTTGGCGCAGTCGACATGTTGATGTCCAAGTCAACAGATCCCGGTTCTCCGCTAATGAATGCCGAACCGTTGGCGAATACCTTGCCATACCATAGCGGGTTCATCTTTTCGCTGATGTCGTAGCAAAGCATATTGTCCACGTCGGTGATGGCGAAATTGAAGCGCGCGTTTTTGAAATAGTCGTGTCTGACGGTTCCTTCAACTTTGGCTGTATGTCCGAATTGGTCGTGTACTGTCGCGTTGCGGATGGATATCAGTCCCGGGTCGAGGATTACAGAGTCGGAAACGGTGTAATAAGTGTTGGTATAGTCCACTTTCATTTTGAAGTTTTCGGCAAACATCCGTCCGCGGACGTTGAGGAATTTGAATGTACCGTATAGCTCGCATTCGCCGGAGGCTTCTCCGCTTACGTCGGATGTGAATGCGGCCATGAACGGTTTGAGTATCTGTATGTTGATTCGGTCGGTGGCGAATTTGAAGTTTAAGGAATCGCGTGTCGGGTAGACGGTGCCTCTTACGAACGATTCGTGCTGGTTGGGCTGATGGATGTCGGCGTTGATGATGATGCCTTTGTTTTCATTGTCCCATGCGCTTTTTATGTCGGCTTCTCCGAGCAGGGCGTTATGGTATGTGAAATTTTTCACATTCAAGTTCGAAGTGTTGAGCTGGGGCGCGGGTGATAAGGCGCCTGAAGCGAAAAAGTCGCCTGTGGCTATTCCGCCGAATGCCACATGGTTGATGTTTAAGGTCTCGAATATGTATCCGAGGTCAATCGACTTGAGGTTGATATTGAGAATGTCGTCGTAGCTCTCGGAAACTTGTCCGTCAGCTTTTATAAACTGGTTTTCACGGTACACGAATATGTCTTCTACCGTTATTTTCTTGCCTTCTACCGCAATCTTTGACGGAGCAATGTTCCATATAGTGTCGTTGACTGTGAAAAATGTAGGATTGACGTTTATGTCAGCGTGTATCTGGTCATTGCCGGGGTATTTCTTAAACGTGGATGTCAGGTCGATATGTCCTGAATAATTCTTTTTCCTGTCATATTGCCAGCTTATGTCGGAATAAACGTTGTCGTCCGAGGCTCGGTTGTTCAGGATGAACAGAATGTCGCCGTTCTTGTGGTCGAGTTGTGTGATTACATTCATGTCCATGGAGTTGCTTTCTCCGTCGATGTTGAGCGACAGGCTTGTTCTCTCGATGATTTTATTCCCTTGCATTATGTATGGTGCGTCGATTCCGGCCGACAGTGTACGTTTGGGCTCGTTGATCTCGCCGGAAAGCGTGATGGGGTGCACTATTCTGACGGGAAGATTGAAGAATGATGTCAGCTCGTTGTTCTCGGCGAATTTAAAGCTGTAGACAAATTGATTCTGCATCCTGTCTGTGTTGCCTTTTGTCTCTTGTGTCTCCTCTTTCTGGAATAGGGAAGGAAGAGCGACTGATGCTAAGTTCTTAAAAGTGCCGCCTATATTGGCAAAATACAGTTTCCCGTCTACATATCCGTTGACAAGGTCGGAATTTACGGTGATGTATTTCCCGTTGTTCCCGCTGCGTGAAGTTATGTCGAAATGGTCTATTTTTATGCCTTTGCCGCAACTGTCGGTATAGCATATGTCGGAAATTATGATGTCGCCTTCGGCATTGTCGATTGTGTTTCCGGTGAATTCCGCCTCTACTTCCGCGCTCAATGAATGTGCGGGATATTTGTCCGTAAGATTAAGTTTGTTAGGGTTGATGTCTGATGCCGATAATTTTATGTCGATGGATGAATCTTCTCCGTCGAGTTTAATGGCGCCGTTCATTGAGAGGTCGGCGTTAGGGTCGTGGAGCGCTATTTCGCCGCGGTATTCTTTTCCGTCAAGTTCCACGTCGGCTATGATGTCTCTATATCTGTAGCCTTTGAAATCGATGTGGTTGATTCTGCCGTTGATGTTTCCTTTCGGCTGAGTTCCCGCGACAGTCACATCGGCATCTATGTCGAATGATAATTTATCAAGCAGGCCTTCTTTCCTGACTATTGTGCCAAGAGATAGGTCGCCGGATTTTAGCTGGCCTTTGAACCGAAAAGAATTGCCTCTGTTTGTCCGTAGCAAGTTGCCGTTGGTGGCGAGAGTGCCTAAAGCTGTGCTTATGTTTCCGGCATAGAATATGTTTCCGGAGCTGTAGCGGAATGAGCCGTTGAGCGAAACAAAGCCTGTGGCATCGAGCATCCTGTAGGTTCCGGCAGGCAATTTTTTATTGGTCTTGTCGATGTTTTCCGCTATTTTCCGGGAATCGGCATACATTTTGATTGCAGGCAGATTTATTCGTATGGAATCTTTTGCCAATGCTTTCTTTGCTGTTCCTGAGAGCCGCAGGGTGAAATCCGAATTTTCCGACGATATGTCGAGCGTCCCGATGCGCAAGTCCTCCAGTGTGCCGCCGATGGCGCATGTGAGGTATAGCCGTTCGGTGAAATTGCGGAATTCAGGTATGAATGCCTGAAAATCGGACAGCGATATGTAGCTGTTGGCTATTTGTAGCGACAATGGTGATTTTTTCAAGTCTTTTGCCATTGTCTTTAAAGAGCCGTAGCGTAACGATATGTCGTGTGGAATCAGTATGGAGTTCGGCAACATGATTTTTATGCCGCTTGCCACGGCATTGTCTTGCGTGATGTGCAAGTTTGCGGTGAAATCATTCAGCACAAACCCGCCGCGTTCGTTTGCCGACAGCCGCTTGACGACGATGTCGAATGTGTCGTTTTTTAGTTTGGGAATTTTTATGTCGGCGCTTAATTGTGAGATTGCAATATGGTTGGCGTCGAATCCTGATGCCTTATGCGGCTCTGACAGCACGTCGAGTGAAATATCGCACTTGCGCAGAACCACGACGTCCAGCTCTATGTCGAATTTCTTTGGCGGCTTGTTCTTGTCTTTGGGCTTTAAGGCATCTATTATGAATTGAAAGTTGAATGGCGATTTCTTGTCAGCTTTTACGGCATGGGCTTCAAGTCCTATGATTTCGGCATAGTCGAACACAATCCGTCGCTCGGACAATAAGTCATAGAGATTGATACCGGCTCCTATCCTGTCTATTTCCGCCAATGTCCGGCCTTCCTTGTCGGGCAAATGGACATTGTGGATTGTTACTTCATTGAAAGGGCTGAACGTTACTTTCCCGATGCTTATTTTTGTGTCGAGCAAGACGGACAGCTCTCTTTCAGCTGTTGTTTTTATCTTTTCCTGTACCGGGGGGATAAGAAGGACTAAATAGGCGACAGAATATAAGACAGCAAAGAATAGGAGCAGCGCTACGGCAATACTCCTTATGACTTTATATATGTGATAGATTATTGTCTTAATTTTGTCCATACAGCGTGCGCGTATGTTTCAACTTACAAAGGTACTGTAATATTGCTGAATATAAAATAGTGAGGGCGCTTTTCGTAATGCTTTCCGTAAATAGCCTCTTAATTGCAATCGTTCCAAATTAACATAATTGAATCCTTTGTAAATAAATGAGTTGCTAATGGTATTCAACTTAATTTCCAAATAAATTTGTATAATTGGAAAGTAAATTTGTTATCTTTGCAATGCTAAAACGTTTAACAAACTAATTAAATTCTTAGAAAATGGCTTACGTAATCAATGACAATTGTGTAGCTTGCGGCACTTGCGCTTCTGTATGTCCGGTTGAAGCTATCTCGGAAGGCGATATCTATCATATCGACCCGGATACTTGCATCAGCTGCGGTACTTGCGCGGAGAATTGCCCGAGCGATGCTATTCACGAAGAATAAACTTTGCGGATATAGCAAAAAATAAAAATGGGTATGCTTTCAACGGCATACCCATTTTTATTGCCTTTATTCTAAAACAAATATTGCGCGTGGAGGAAAATCCATATTTGCTTCGATGGTAATTTCTTTCCCGGAGAGCACGTCTTTGAACCTGTCGCCGGGATGCATTATTTCGGAATAGCGCGACATGTCGGTTGCGTTTGCCGGTTCGTCTGTTCCGTTCATTATCACGATTACTCTTTTGTCGTTATGTTTGCGCTGATAGACGTACAGACCGTTGTCGGGCATGTAATGCAATGTCTTTCCGTATGCTATGGCTTCGTTGCCTTTACGCCAGTTGAGCAGGCGGCTCATGAAATCGAAAGCCTCGTTCTGCATTGCGCTTCTGCCTTCGCTTGTAAATTCATTGGTCTTGTCGCCTGCAAAACCGCCGGGCATGTCGAGACGAATTAATCCGTCGGTGATTTTTTTAGTTCCGTTCATCAGCAGCTCTGTCCCATAATATATTTGCGGTATGCCACGTGATGTGAGCAGGAATGTTTGCGCCTGTTTCCATTGCGACAAGTCCTTTGGCATTTCGAGCAGGAAGCGGTCGGTGTCGTGATTGTCCAAGAATATGAGCAGATTTTCCGGGTTGGGATAGAGGAAATCCAGAGCCAGATGGTCGTACAGACGGTTAAGTCCCTCTCCCCACGGCATCGTCTTCTCGCTGAATGCCGGGCGGCTGAGGTTGAGGAACGGGAAGTCCATCACTGTTTTCAGTTTTGTGTCGATGGGGTTGAACTTGTTTCCGCTCTGCATATAAGCGATGCTTGCTTCCGAATGAAGCCAGCTTTCGCCTACGATGTTGAAATTCGGGTATTCGCGGAATACGGCTTCGTTCCAGCGGGCCATTGCCGCCATGTCGGCGTATGGATATGTGTCCATGCGTATTCCGTTGATTTTTGTAGTTTCAATCCACCATATCGAATTTTGGATTAAATATGTCATAAGGTGCGGATTGCGCTGGTTGAGGTCGGGCATGCTCAGGGTGAACCAAGCGTCGACTGTCATACCGAGGTCGTATTTGCTTCCGTAAGGGTCGTGGTTGGTGTTGAGGCGGAAATTGGTCTGCTTGTAATCTTTCGGCATTTTGAATGCTCCGCCTGTGGAGTCGACTGTATTGGCTTTAAGCTCTGACATGTCGATGGGCGAATTCAGCCAGTCATGGCTCGGAAGGTCCTCAAGCCACGGATGGCATAGCCCGCAATGGTTGAAAATCATGTCCATCACCACTTTGATGCCGCGCTTGTGGCATTCGTCTACAAGCTGGCGGTATTCTTCGTTAGAGCCGAATCGCGGGTCTACTTTGTAGTAGTCGGTCGTGGCATATCCATGGTATGAGCCGCCGGGCATGTCGTTTTCGAGCACCGGGGTGAGCCATATTGCGGTCACTCCGAGTTGCTGTATGTAGTCCAGATGGTCCATAATGCCTTTAAGGTCGCCGCCATGCCGTCCGCTCGGGTTGTCGCGGTCGGTTTTTACAGGGTTGCGCAGCCCATCGGCTTCGTTGTTTTCCGGATTGCCGTCGGCAAAGCGGTCGGGCATAATCAGATAAAGCGCGTCGCTCGAGTCGAAGCCGATGTAGTCCTCCGGCTTAGTGTCGCGTTGCAGCAATTCGTATTGTTTCTTTATCACCGATTTGCCCGATTTGAATTCTATTTCCATCTTGCCGGGTTCCGTGCCGTCGGCAATCGTAAGGTAAATGAATTGGTAGTTCGGGCTGTCGAGGCGGGCTATTGAGTCGATAGTTACGCCTTCATAATTGATTGACGGTACTGCATCCCTGATGCCGTCGCCTTTTACCGTGATTTGTAGTTGGTGCGATTTCATTCCTGTCCACCACATTGGCGGCTCCATTGCTACATCTGCCGCCAATGCGGACAGTGTGCATGCGGAAGCGAGCAAAGCTCCGTAAATGCTTTTGTTCATAGGTCATTTGTTTTTAGTTAATTGGATTATTCAGCTAAGATAGTGTAAAAATTCAGTTGCAAAAAATGTAGCAGTAATTTTTATAACTAAATACAAAGGTGTTGTAACTTCAATTCCCCCGGATTAGGTGTAATAAAAGGGGATTAGGATGGTTACCGCCCTAATCCCTGGTTTGCGTTATTGCATTTTAGCGGCGTCTTTGACGAATATGTCCAGACCTTTGTCGGTGAGCGGGTGGTTGAGCAGCCCCTCGATTGCCTTAAGCGGGCATGTAGCCACGTCGGCTCCTATTTCCAGACAGCGGATTATGTGGTTGGTATGGCGAATGGAAGCGGCAAGAACTTGTGTCTTGAATCCGTATGTGCGGTACACTTTCACTATCTGCGCGACTACCGCTATGCCGTCCTCGCTTATGTCGTCGAGCCGCCCGATGAAGGGGCTGACGAATGTTGCCCCGGCTTTTGCGGCCAGTAGGGCTTGCCCCACGGAAAACACGAGCGTGCAGTTGGTGGCTATGCCTTTCTGCGCGAAATATTTCACGGCGCGTATGCCGTCCTTGGTGCATGGCAGTTTCACTGTGATTTTAGGGTCGATGGCTGCAAGTTCCTCGCCTTCGCGTACCATTCCGTCGTAGTCGGTGGCGAATACTTCCGCGCTTACCGGACCGTCGACGATGGCGCATATCTTGCGGTAATGGTCGAATATCTGCTCTTTGCCTTTCACCCCCTCTTTCGACATTAGGGTAGGATTGGTGGTGACTCCGTCGAGTATTCCCATTGCGTGTGCCTGACGGATTTGTTCAAGATTTGCGGTGTCGATAAAGAATTTCATCGGATTTTGAATTTTGTTGGTTAAACACTATGTGCAAATTTATCCATTATCCGTGATTTATACATATATGGAACATAATATTTTTACTACTTTTGCGGCTGAATTTATATTTTAGGATGAGAAAGTAAACATTCGATGGCGATAGAACGTAATAAACGTCCGGCAATCAGTAAAATCACGGATCTTGATATAATAAAGCCTGAACGGATACTGTTGGATAACGGTATCCCTGTCAGCGTCATCCGTATGGGGGATACGGCAGTCAACCGTCTTGACTTGATATTCGAGGGCGGAAGATGCGACGAGAAGAAACCGATGGTCAGCGACCTTGTGGCTGCTTTGGTGAGGGAGGGTGCTGGAAACCGTATTGCCGCGGAGATAGCGGAATGCTTGGATTATTACGGCTCGTGGATGGGGTGCGAGGCTTCGTCGCACAATGTCACAATGTCGATTTATTCGCTGAATAAATATTTCGGTGATGTTATGCCTGTATTTGCCGATATTGCTGTTGCTCCTTTATTCCCGGAGAAAGAGATTGAGAATATGAAAAATGTGGCCGTGACGCGGCTGAAGGATAATTGCCGGAAAGTGGCTTATCTTGCTTCTTCGGAATTTCAAAAGCAATATTACGGCGAGACTCACAATCTCGGCAAGCGTCCCGATGAAGCAGCCATACGCGGTGTCAGCCGTGATGATTTGGTCGCTTTCCATAAGGAAAAGATGCATCCGGCCAATGCCAATATCGTAATATCCGGTATGATCGACGACAGGGTGCTGGACAGCGTCAACCGGACTATCGGGCAAATCCCTGCGATGTCGTTGCCGTCGCGCAGCGCGTCGGACAAGCCCGCAAAAGAGTTCTGTCCGGCGGAAGTTCTCGTGGAGAAAAAGGATGCGGTGCAGAGTTGTGTAAGGATAGGGATACCCGCTGTTTTACGCACCCATCCCGACTACATACCGTTGCGTATCCTTGTTACCGCTTTCGGGGGATATTTCGGTAGCCGCCTGATGCAGAATATCCGGGAAGAGAAGGGATACACATACGGAATATCGGCCATGCTGATAGGCATGCGCGATAATTCTTGCATAACCGTGTCGAGCCAGTGTGCGACGGCTTATACTGAAAAAGTCATAGAGGAAATAAGGAATGAAATGGATAAGTTGCGGGCAGAGCCGATAGGCGCGGAAGAGCTTGAACGTGTCAAATCGTATATGCGTGGCGACCTTGCGAAAACCACCGATACGCCGTTCTCGCTGTCCGATTATTATTGTGCGGCGATAACCAGCAGCATTCCTGACGATTATTTTCACAATCAAAGCACGGCGGTCGACAGCATCACGCCGGAGATGTTGCAGGAGATGGCTGCCAAATATCTCGACAGCGAACGTATGCTGACTGTTGTCGCCGGTTCCTTAAAATAACTTATTTGCAAGTTTTTTAGGAGAATATAGCCATAATTTATTCTATAGTATTGATAAAATTGTCTATCTTTGCACCCGGAAATTAAGTAAAACATTAACAATATAATAGACATGACAAAAAAAAGCCCATTGCAAATTGCGCGTGCGGCATATAAGCCGAAATTACCATCCGCGCTTTGTGGCGCTGTTAAAGTAATCGAAGGCGAAGCTACACAATCTGTGGCCAATCAGGACGAAATCAAGGCATTGTTCCCTAACACTTACGGACTTCCGGTTTTAAAGTTCGACGTTGATTCCGCGTCGAAGAACAAAGCGAAAGAGCCGTTCAATGTAGGTGTAATACTTTCGGGCGGACAGGCTCCGGGCGGACACAATGTAATCAGCGGCCTTTTCGACGGTATAAAGTCTATCAACAAGGATTGCCGTCTCTATGGATTCCTTCTTGGCCCGGGCGGATTGGTAGACCATAAATATATGGAACTTACTTCGGCTATCATCGACGACTACCGCAATACCGGCGGTTTCGACATCATCGGTTCTGGCCGTACAAAATTGGAAAAGCAGGACCAGTTCGACAAAGGTCTTGAAATCCTTAAGGAGCTTGGCATAAAGGCTCTCGTAATCATCGGAGGCGACGATTCCAACACAAACGCTGCCGTGCTTGCCGAGTATTACAAGAAGATTGGCGCGGGCGTGCAGGTAATCGGCTGCCCGAAGACTATCGACGGCGACTTGAAGAACGACGTTATCGAGGTTTCTTTCGGTTTCGACACCGCTTGCAAGGTTTATTCGGAAGTAATCGGCAACATACAGCGCGATTGCAATTCCGCAAAGAAATATTGGCACTTCATCAAATTGATGGGACGCTCTGCGTCGCACATAGCTTTGGAATGCGCATTGCAGGTGCAGCCTAATGTCTGCATCGTTTCCGAAGAGGTAGAGGCCAAGAACATGACTTTGGACGATGTAGTCAACTATATCGCCGGAATCGTGGCAGCACGCGCCGCCGACGGCAACAACTTCGGTACTGTCCTTATCCCGGAAGGTCTTATAGAGTTCATCCCGGCGATGAAGGCTCTTATCGCCGAGCTTAACGACCTTCTTGCGAAGAACGGCGAGGAATTTGCTGCAACCGCGAAGGATGCTCAGCGTCAGTACATCATCGACCATCTTTCGGCTGCCAACGCCAAGATTTACGCAAGTCTGCCGGAAGGCGTTGCCCGCCAGCTTTCTCTCGACCGCGACCCTCACGGCAACGTTCAGGTATCGCTTATCGAGACCGAGAAATTGCTTAGCGAGATGGTCGGCAAGCGTCTTGAGGAAATGCGTGCGGAAGGCAAGTATAACGGCAAGTTCTCTCCGTTGCACCATTTCTTCGGTTACGAAGGCCGTTGCGCAGACCCGACAAACTTCGATGCCGACTATTGCTACGCTCTCGGCTTCAACGCCGCACAGCTTATCAAGGCTGGCGTGACCGGCTATATGTCGTCAATCCGCAACCTCACGAAGCCGTCGGTACAATGGATGGCGGGCGGTATTCCTATCACTATGATGATGAATATGGAGCGCCGCAACGGCGAGATGAAGCCGGTAATCCAAAAGGCATTGGTGAAATTGGACGGCGGGCCGTTCAAGAAATTCGCCGAGAAACGCGAAAAATGGGCAAAGGAAACGTGCTATATGTATCCAGGTCCTATCCAGTATTTCGGACCGGCAGAAGTGTGCGACCTTCCGCCTAAGACATTGGTCTACGAACAGCAAGGCAAATAATCAACCTCAAATAAATCGGCTTGCAATCCGCCTTTCCAGCATCAGCAGGGAGGGCGGATTTTTTGTGCTTAGGATATATGGCTGTTGCCTGTCTTTCTTATCGAGGCAATGAGATAAGGCGTATTTGAACATTTCCGAAAAGCAGTTTTAAATCATACAGAGCGGCGTATCCTCCCCTGTTCACGGAGCTTTAGCGGAGTTAATAGGGGAGGTGTCCCGAAGGGACGGAGGGGTTCAATAATGGTTTAGAGTTGAGTGTTGAGGGAAGAGAGACTTCTCATTGTACGCTAAACACTTTCCCCTCAACTTCCCCTCAACGAGCCAATCCCTTCCCGGCTTCGCCGTACTTCCCCTATTAACTCCGCTCCGCTTCGTGAACAGGAGCAGATACTCTGTCGCTTCCTCCTTAAAGACCAAATAGCTTGTCAATTGGCTGTTTTGAATAGCGGCATGGCCGCTTGACAAGTGTAACCCCGAGCAAGCAGGGAGCAGCTTGGGGTATGGTTGAAAGCATGGTATACGTGCGCGGAAATCTATCCACTATCCGTGGCAGTGGATGGAATGTCTCCCCCTATTTGCTCCGCAAGCTGTGCAAACAGAGGGAGACACACGACTGTACTTCATCTTTCAACATACGCCTCCCTTGTTTTCAAACAATATAATATAGTCTAATGACCGATTTGGGATAAACACAATGCAACTATACTCTAATTTTTAGCGGACACTAATAACAAATTATAATACCGCGAGTGTGTCAGGGAATCTCGCTGGCACTGGCAGCTGTGTAGCCGCTATGCGGCTGTGGCGTTGCTGCTTAGACGTAGAATATTTTTGTGATGAGGTCGAAGAACAGGTCGTATTCGTTCTGCTGCGAGCCTATGCCTTTGCTTTTGGCGTCGAACTCACGGATTGCCTCGATTATGCGAAGGCATCTGGTGGCGTTGTAGTTGGGCATGCCCAGCCGGTAGTCTTTCAGCGCATACGGGCTTTTGAGGCGCAGCGCCTCCATCAGCTTGCGTTCGTCTGTGGTGCGCGCATAGTGGGCTATGAGCATGTTGGAGAAATAGTTGAACAGCAGGGTGGAGGTCATCACCGTGGGGTTCTTTTTCGGATTCTCGCGGAAATAGTTGATTATTTTCAGCGTTTTCACTTTGTTACGCGTGGCTATGGCCTTGATAAGCTCGAAGTTGTTGTATTCCTTGCTTATGCCGATGTTCTGCTCCACCATTTCCGGCGTTATCCGTATGCCGTTAGGCGAAATCATCTTCAGCTTGTCTATTTCCTTGACGATGCGCGACATGTCGTTGCCCAAGTATTCAGTGAGCATCGCCAGAGCCTTGTCGTCGATTGTGCAGCCCACGCTTCTCACGTATTCGCTGATGTTGCTCCCGATGCTGTATTCCGGAATCTTTTTCGACTCGAAGTATATCCCGGCTTTACGGCCGTCAGGCATTGTCTTCGCCAGTATCTTGGTGAGGTTGGGCGATTTCAGGGTTGCACCTTTGTAGCACACCACGAGCACGGTCGAAGCGGTAGGCTTCTCGGCATACGATTCGAGTATTTCGAGTTCTTTCTTCTCGTTCACTCCGTTCATGCTTTTCCAAGCCTGAGCCTCGCGCAGCACAACCAC
>URQP01000034.1 GCA_900550025.1 uncultured Porphyromonadaceae bacterium
GCCGATTTTACAGTGGATGTGCTACCGCAAGCTGCGCTCCGCTTGCATGCGGTTAGCTATACGCAGCCCTTTCAGGGCTGTATTGCAATATGTTCCCTCTCAATTCTTATCCCGAGCTCGCGTTATTTAGTTTAGATGCGGATGCCTTGCATAAGAAGTATTGTCTTGCTTACGTCGCACCAACAGACGCTATATTAATGCAGTTTGGCGGCGAGGCCGGCGATTGCCTTTTGTGCGGAGGCTTTGTTGTAGAGAATGTCGTAAACGCAGTCGAGGATTGGCATCTCCACGTTGTAGCGCCGGTTGATTTCGTAGATGCATTTTGTGCCGTAGTAGCCTTCGGCCACCATTTGCATCTCCATCATCGCCGCTTTCACGGAATATCCGCGCCCGATGTATGCACCGAGGTTGTGGTTGCGGCTGAATTTCGAGTAGGCCGTGACAATCAGGTCGCCGAGATAGACGGAGTCGCAGATGTTGCGCTTCCCTCCGCAGACGGCCGTTATGAACGAGTCCATCTCGCGGATGGCGTTCGACGTGAGCATGGCAAGAAAATTGTCGCCGCTTTTCAGCCCGTAGACAATTCCTGCGCAGATGCCGTAGACGTTTTTCAGCACGGCTCCGTATTCGATTCCTGCCACGTCGTTGGATGTGATTGTGCGCATCGCTTTTCCTTGGAGGCAGCGCGCGAATTGTTCGGCAAGGGCGATGTCGTTGCAGCCGATTGTGAGGTAGCTGTTGCGTCCCAGCGCCACTTCCTCGGCATGGCAAGGCCCGCCTATTACAAGCTGCCGGTCGGGGTCGATGCCGTAAAAGTCCGACATATATTGCGTAACGATGGCATTCTCGTCAGGCACTATGCCTTTTACCGCCGTTACCATATATTTGCTGCTTATGTCGGCGGTGATTTTCTTCAGATGCTCCTTTATGTAGGGCGAGGGCATAGCCAGCAGCAGTGTGTCGGCCTCGTTGCAGGCTTTGTTGATGTCGGAATAGAATTCTATTCTGTCGACATCGAATATCACGTCCGACAGATATACCGGATTGTGCCCTTCGCTTTTAAAGTCGGCAATCCGGTCGTCGCGCCGCATATACCATATTATCGACTCGCAATTTTGCAGCAGCAGCTTGGCGAGGGCAGTAGCCCAACTGCCCCCTCCCATTACCGCTATTTTCCCGGGAAACCCCATCGTTATGATTGTTTCTTGCCGGCGTTTTCCACCCATCCGGCAACATCTTCCTGCGACGGGTTGGCAAGCTCCAGCTTATATTTCTTGTTGAGCCCGCACAAATCCTGATGCAGCTTGCCGGGTTTTGCCTCCGCAAGGCTTTCCACCGTGAGGCATCCCGCTTTTTGCACAGCCGGCACCCATTCCGCCGGTACGCCGATTGCGGTGAACGCCTCCTCGCGGTCGCGTTTTGCCACTTTCTCCGGACGCATTTGCGGGAAGAAGAGCACTTCCTGTATGGTTGTCTGTCCGGTCATAAGCATTACGAGGCGGTCCATGCCGATTCCCATTCCTGATGTCGGAGGCATGCCGTATTCCAAAGCGCGGATGAAATCCTTGTCGATTATCATCGCCTCGTCGTCGCCTTTTTCGCTCAGGCGCATCTGCTCCACGAAACGCTCGTACTGGTCGATAGGGTCGTTGAGCTCAGAATAGGCGTTGCAGAGTTCCTTGCCGTTGACCATCAGCTCGAAGCGTTCTGTAAGGTCAGGATTGTTGCGGTGGCGTTTGGTAAGAGGCGACATTTCTATCGGGTAATCGATGATGAACGTTGGCTGGATGTAGTTGCCCTCGCATTTCTCGCCGAATATCTCGTCGATGAGCTTGCCTTTGCCCATTGTCTCGTCGACTTCCACACCGATTTGCTTGCAAACATCGCGCAGTTGAGCCTCGTCCATGCCGGTGATGTCGATTCCGGTGAATTCCTTTATGGAATCAATCATCGTGACGCGCTTGAACGGAGCCTTGAAATTGATCATGTTGTCGCCGACCTTCACTTCCGTCGTGCCGTTCACGTCGAGGCATATCTTTTCAAGCATCTTTTCCGTGAAATCCATCATCCAGTTGTAGTCCTTGTAGGAAACATAGATTTCCATGCAGGTGAATTCCGGATTGTGGGTGCGGTCCATGCCCTCGTTGCGGAAATTCTTGGAAAATTCGTAGACACCCTCGAATCCGCCTACAATCAGGCGTTTCAGGTAAAGCTCGTCGGCAATGCGCAAATACAGCGGTATGTCGAGAGCGTTGTGGTGTGTGATGAACGGACGTGCGGCAGCACCGCCGGGTATCGGTTGGAGAATAGGGGTTTCCACTTCCATATATCCGTGGGAGTTGAAGTATTCGCGCATTGAGTTGTAGACTTTCGTGCGCTTAATGAATATTTCCTTCACTCCGTCGTTCACCACGAGGTCAACGTAGCGCTGGCGGTAGCGCAGTTCGGGGTCTTCGAACGCGTCGTAGGTCACGCCGTCTTTCACTTTCACAATCGGCAGCGGGCGCAGCGACTTGCTGAGCAGCTTGATGCTCTTTGCGTGTACAGTGATTTCGCCCATCTGCGTGCGGAAAACGAAACCTTCGATACCTACGAAGTCGCCGATGTCGAGCAGCTTCTTGAAAAAGAGGTTGTATAAATCCTTGTTTTCGTCCGGGCAGATGTCGTCGCGGCTTACATATACCTGTATGCGTCCGTCGGCATCCTGCAACTCCATAAACGAAGCCTTGCCCATAATGCGGCGGCTCATGATGCGTCCGGCTATGCTTACGTCGCGCCTTTCGCCTTCGTCCTTGAAGTTCTCCTTTATTTCCTTGGTGTGTCCTGTTACTTTAAATTCCGCTGCCGGATAAGGCTCGATGCCCATTTTGCGCAGCTCGGCAAGACTGTTCCTCCTGACAATTTCCTGCTCGCTCAGTTCAAGTACATTCATATATTTTCAATCCAATTTGTTACAAATACGGCGAGCGCATTGCGCTACAATGTGCAAAGTTAGTGATAATTGCAGAAACATTCTCAATTAAAGCGCAAAACATACAAGAACTTGCCAAAATACCCATTATTTATTTAAAGTTTATTAGTGTTTGTTTCTTTATTTTTAAAATGTTTTTCTGTATGTTTGCAAGACAAAACCTAACAATAAACTGTATCTATGAAATCGAAAAGAATTTACACTCTTTTAACCGTGCTATTGCTGTCGCTAATAACTACGGCTTCGGTAACGGCGCAACTGCACGAACTGCGCAGTTTCTGGATAGCAACCGTGTGGAGGCTTGACTGGCCGCAGACGGCAGGTACGTCGGTGACAGCGGCGAACCATCAGAAGCGGCAGATGACCGAGTTGCTCGACCGCCTTGCCGAGGCTAACTATAACGCAATCTGGTTTCAGGTTCGCTCGATGTGCGACGCCATGTATGACTCGAAATATGAGCCGTGGTCGTCCAACCTGACCGGTTCACGCGGGGCAACGCCGGCATACGACCCTCTGGAATTCATCGTGGAGGAATGCCACAAGCGCGGGATGGAATGCCACGCTTGGATAAATCCGTTCAGATTCTCTACCGGAACGGCTTACGACACGGCAAACGACAACGAGATGCGCAATAACGGATGGCTGATCACTCACGGAAGCACAACCGTGATGAATCCGGCTTTGCCGGAAGTGAGGCAGCGCATAGTGGATATATGCCGTGACATACTCGACAATTACGATGTGGACGGGATAGTGTTCGACGATTATTTTTATCCATCTGGAATCCCGACCGACAATTCGGCCGAAGATTATGCGCAATTCGCCGCATCGGGAGCGTCGAATTTCGGCGACTGGCGCAGGGAGAACGTGAACAAGACGGTGAAGTCCGTATACGATATGATACAGGAAGTGAAACCGTTCGTCAAGTTCGGAATCGGGCCGCGCGGGATAGCCGCCACGGATCAGGCCGTTGCCGACAAATATGGCGTGCCGCGCTGCACGTCGGGGTATGATTCCCAGTATAATGAGATATTCTGCGACCCGCTGGCATGGCTGAGCGCAGGGACAATCGACTACATTTCGCCGCAGCTTTATTGGGCGCGGGGCTACAGCGCGGGCGACTTCGGCATATTGTGTCCATGGTGGTATGATGTGGCTGAAAAATTCGGGCGGCATTGCTATGTGTCGCACAGTTTGGAGTATTTCAAGGATGCCGAACATTCTCCGGCATCGCGTGAAAGGACATTCGAGGGTATGGCGGCTCAGGTGCAGATGAACCGTGACGAGTCAAGCAGCGCTCCGGGCAGTTGCTTCTATTCGTATTCATGCGTAGACGATGAAAACGAGACGGAAAAAGGAGTGGACTTCTTCACATATATGAAAGACAATAAATTCCAGAACAAGGCTCTTACGCCGTGCATATCGTGGAAAGAAGCTCCCGAACAAGGCAAAGTGGCCAACTTGCGTGAAAATGGCGGTGTTTTGGAATGGGACGCAGTCGACAACATGCGCTATGCCGTATACCTGTTGCCGGAAGGCACGAGCCACGACGGAAGGCTTCTCAATGTGGCTAAAAATCTCAAGGCACACCTATATTATAATAGGTACGAACTTCCTGAAGGTTACGAGAAATGTGAGGCGGCAGTTGCCATAGTAGACCGCTATGGAAACCGCTATTCCCCGCAATGGATTTCCGTTGGCAAACCGAGTGGCATAGAGGATACCGCAAACAGCGATTTCGCCGTCAGAATCGAAGGGAATAAAGTTGTTTTCCCTGCAAAGGTTGAATCTGTGGATGTTTACGACACCGTTGGAAAGCAGCTTGCCTCATACGGCGATTGCTCAGAAATCAATCTTGAGGAGAAAGACGGTATCGTTATTTTACGCATTGATACTGGCGAAAGAATTGTTACGCAAAAAGTCTCTATAAAATGACCAGAATGCCAACTGTTGTAAAAATAGATTATTAATATGTAAAATACGCTAAAGGTGTTAAAAAACGTCTTTGATATGTGCTTTGTTACAAAAAAGAATGTTAGCTTTGTGGATAAACACTGTATTTAACGAGTCTTTGGCATTAATATAAGCGTATACGAGGTGGCGTATTTTAACGTAATGCCGTTTTAAGCGGACGATATTATGGCAAAAATGCATCTGCGGTGTTAAAATTAACAAATCCAGTATTAAGAAATTTTTACAACCTAACATAAGCGGAAGAAAAAACAAAATATAGAAACAAACAAAAAGTAATTATGAGAAAACAGCTATTGCTTCTGTTATTTTCCTTATTTGCGGTTATGGGTTACGCCCGCACCGTCACGGGGGTGGTTACTTCAGAGGCCGACAAGCAGCCTGTAATAGGCGCTACGGTCATGGTACAAGGAACCAGCACCGGAACGGCAACCGATTTTGACGGAAAATACACAATCAACGCGGGTGACAACGATGTCCTCGTGTTCAGCTATGTCGGAATGGAGACCTCTAACATAAAGGTCAACGGACGCGACGTGATTAACGTGGAGTTGAAAGAGAACTCACAGGTACTCGACGAAGTCGTAGTAACTGCTATGGGGCAAACTCAGGAAAAGAAGAAACTGAACTTTGCTGTGCAGTCGCTCGATTCCGAAGATGTCACTGCCGGACAGACGGCCAACTTCGCAAACAGCTTGCAAGGCAAGGTGGCCGGCCTTCAGGTAAATGCGGGCGGTAGCTCGCCGAACGCGTCTACCCAATTGATTGTACGCGCTATCTCTTCAATCAACCCGTCGCAGAACAATGAGCCGCTGGTAATCATCGACGGTATGGCGGTGCGCGGGCAGGGTACAAGCCTTGGCGACTTGAACGCCAACGACATCGAGAACATGAGCGTGCTGAAAGGAGCCGCCGCCTCGGCCCTCTACGGACAGGAGGCCGCCAACGGTGTCATAATGATTACCACCAAGAAAGGCAAGGCAGGGTCGCTTGAAGTAAAGGCTTCCGGAAGCTGGGAGTTCTCCAATGCGCTGCGCACTCCGAAAATACAGGACCAGTTTATTGGTGGCTCGCTCGGATTTTACAAGGAAAATTCTGTAGGAGGCTGGGGTTCATACCTTACTTCCGCCGACCGTGTATATGACAACGTGGGCGAGTTCCTCGGTACGGGATTCCTCCAGAAATACGATGTGTCGATTTCCGGTGGCAGCGAGAAATTCAACGCCTACGCCTCGGCAAGCTATATGAACAACGAGGGTATGGTGCCGAAGGACTATAAAAAGCGCTTGAACGTGTTCATGAAAGGCGAATGGAAGCCGTCGGAGCAGGTGACAGTGCAACTATCTACCAACTTCATCAACAGCAACAGCCGCGCGTTCGGCAACAATATGTCCACAGTCTACCAGTGGCCGATAAACAAGAATATGGCCGACTATGTGACGGTCGAGGGACTTCCCAACTGGAGCAACCGCTACGACAATTGGGACGCGCTGACCGACGATGAGAAGATTTCCGCTACCGTGTCGCCGTATTTCGGACGCTATATGGATAGCGGCAAGACCGACGCCACGCGTATAATCGTCAACGGGCAAATCAGCTATGAGCCGATAAAGAACCTTGTGTTCACCGGCAAGTTGGGTTATGACAAGACAAGCACTTCTTCTGAATCGACGGCCGTACCGCGCTTCAAATCAAGCGATTTCAAAAATCCTGAAAGCTCTGTCCTCGCAGATTACGGCTATAAATTCGGCTCGTACACTATCAGCCCGTCAAGCGCCGACCAGTTCACGGCACAGATTTTGGGTACATACAACATCACATTTGCCGAGGACTACACGCTTAACGTGCTTGCCGGCGCGGAATACAAGGAGACCAACGGAGTAGAAGTGTCATTAGGCGGACAACGCTTCCAGCTCGACGACTTCTACAGCTTCATGAATACAGACCTGAGCTACATCACCACGTCCTCCGGCTCGGACTACCGGACAGCCGTGTCACGTTACAAGCAGAACAAATTCGGCTATTTCGGCGAATTGCGATTCGACTATAAAGGCATAGCGCAGGTGTCGGCAACGGCTCGCTACGACGGCTCGTCAACGCTGAAGCAGTTCGGCGCCACTTATTTTTACCCTTCTGTGACGGCCGGGTTGATATTCTCCGAATTGTTCAAGATACAGAACGACTGGTTCTCTTACGGAAAATTGCGCGGCAACTGGGCGAAAGTAGGTAAGGATGCTCCGCGTTTCCGCGCTCTTCCCACATTCAAGAACTGGGAGACATTCCCTGACGGAGGATGGGGTATCGACGCTATAACCGCTGTAGGGCAAAATCTCGTGCCGGAAATGACCAAGTCATGGGAAGTAGGTGCCGACTTGCGGTTCTTCGACAGCCGTACACGTTTGGACGTGGCATACTACTCCACGACTGTCGACAACCAGATTGTGACAGTGCGCGTGTCGCCGGCTTCAGGTACGATTCTTCAGACCCGCAACGAGGGTTCCATCGAGAACCATGGCGTTGAAATCACCTTCAATCAGGACATCTTGAGAATGAAAGACTTCGACTGGACAGTGACGGCCAACTTCTCGTTGAACAGAGGTGAGGTGAAGTCGTTGCCTGATGATATGATAGAAATACAAGGCACGCAGTACAGCGACGTGTTCACCACGGCCTACCTGCATGGCTCAACCACCGCGCTTTCAGGACGTGATTACGAGCGCACGCCCGACGGACAAATCATCGTTAACGAAAACGGTTATCCAATCATCAGTGCGGCAAAGTCCAACCTTATCGGTAACCGTGAGCCTGACTTCCTTCTCGGTATCGGTTCTTCGTTCCGTTGGAAAGACCTGTCGGTATCGTTCCTCTTCGACGGACGTTGCGGCGGCGACGTGTATAACGCTACACGCCGCGGGTTGGTGAGCGGCGGTATGGAAAACCTGCTGACAAAATACCGTAACCACGAAGTAGTGGTGAAAGGTGTGGTGGCACAGCCCGATGGCACTTATGTCCCGAACACCACCCCGGTTCTGTTCGACAACAATTTTGTCAACACCTATTACCACGCCGTTTCAAGCAACTTTATAGAAGATGGTTCTTACATACGCTTGAGCTACCTGACCTTGGCATACGATTTCTCTAAATTCTTGAAAAAAGCGTGTCCGATAAAAGGGTTGAAACTTTCCGCTACAGGGCGCAACTTGTTCTTGCTGAGCAAATACACTGGATCCGACCCGCAAATCATAGCAGGTACAGGCGGTGGAACCGGTTCTGCCGGAGTAGATAACTACAGTGTGCCGACAGCACGTAGCTTTAATTTCACACTTAGTGCAACATTCTAAAAATGTATGGATATGAATAAATTGAAATATATAGCTTTGTCTTTGCTGCTTGGCATCGCAGCTACCGGTTGCGAAGACATCCTTGAGGACAACGTAAATCCCGATGCGGCTCCGGGCGTATCGGCAAACGAGGGGCTGCCGGTGGTGATATATTATGCGGCGCAGACCAATTATGACCATGCCGAATACAACATCTACCTGTCGCAATGCCTTACCACGACAGGCAAGACTTCGACCGGCTCGTACGGCTACAAGAACGGATGGGAGTTCCTCACGATGAACCGCCACCCGCAATGGCGCCGCCATTTCTACGACATAGGGGCGAACGTTAACGAGCTTATGCGCAACGCCGAGGCAATAGGCTCGCCGAACTACACGTTCATCGCCCGCGCAATCCGTCTTATGTCGACACAACTGACAACGGACGCTTTCGGCGATATGCCGCGTTCCAACGCTTATTTGTCTAATTCGCCAACCTACGACACACAGGCAAGCATCTACGCATGGATGCTCGAAGAAGCCGACGCGCTGATTGACGGCTACAACAAAGGCGAGTTCGACACCGAATCTAATCAGGAGATTACAATCGACGAGGACCGCATTTATGCCGGCGACCTGCATAAATGGCTCGGATTGGTATATGCCGTGAAAGCGCGTATTCTTTTGCGCAACATCCCGAATGTCGATACTTCGGCAGGGACGCTTGACAATATCATAGCCGCTGCCGACGAGGCAATTAAGATATGGCAGGCCGACCCGATGTACGGAGTGTTCTTCGGAAGCGAGCCGCGCTACAATTTCGACGGGGGAATACAGCAGCAGAACAGCCCGTGGAGCGATGCCCAGCCTGTAATCAACAGCTGGGAGTCGCGTGCCAACTTGCTGACCGATGCCGTTCCGTCTAAATTTATGCTTGCCGACTGCATGGGTGTGTTCAATCAGGATGACGACTTTGATTCCGGCACATTCGAACGCCGCCGAGGCTATGCGGACGACCCTCGTGCAATCCTGCTTTTCCGTCCGCGGACAGGTCCGGCTTCCGCGACATCCACGTCTTCAACAATCAAGTTGCGCTGGCTTGAGAACAATATAGGATGCGGCACATCATATAAGACATCCAACTATCCCGATCTTTATTCAGGCGCATACGCCGGCTCGACAGATGCATACGTGCCTTTGTTCACTATGGAAGAACTTTATTTCATAAAGGCAGAAGCCGAATATTGGAAAGGAAATAAGTCAGGAGCGTGTGCGCTTGCCAAAGAAGCCACTCGTTACAACATCCAACGTCATCTCGAGGCTTTTCAAAAGAAATATCCTGACGTGCTTTATCCGGGAGAAGCTACAGAGGACGGTTTCGATCCCATCGACGATGACTATCCTGCTGACTATTGGAATGCTGTTGTAGATGCGTTCCTCGATGATGCTAATATGCCGGAAACCGCTCCTGATGGAGAGACATATCGCATTCCAGTACAAGGGGTTACAAGCGATGAGACACCTGGCAATCACCATTGGTATTTTAATGAATCGGAATTCACTCTCAGCGATTTGATGATTCAGAAATATATAGCAATGTATATGCAGCCGGAGCAATGGACAGACTTGCGCCGTTACCACTATAGCAATAACCGCAACGGAATAGGAGTGGGTGGTAATAACGAAATCGTATATCCGACGCTGCGCCGTCCGTACAACCTTTATGCTCCGTACTGGATTGACGGCCTAAGCACTGCTGAGCAGGAGAGGACGTGGATACAGCGCATCAACTACGACCCGGAGACCGAAGAGAAATACAACCGCACGGAGCTTGAACGCCTCGGCGCATACAAGAATTACGAATGGCTGCGCAAGCCTATGATTTTGGCGGAAGAGCCGGGCGTACGCACTTCATTAACGGCAGAATAAGTAATTAAAAGAATTATAAAGATATGAAATTAAGATATGAAATAGGTGGCATAGCCGCCGCACTGGCAATAATGACTTCATGCTCGATGCACGACCCTTATGGGGAAGTGATGAACGTGGGCGACGCGCTTCCGACGGTGTCGTTGGAGCTTGGAAGTACTGTCGTGACTGCGGGGGAGAACGTGGCTTTCAAAGGTAAATACTATACCGACGGCGAACACCAGCCAGACCATTCGGAGATATGGGTACTCGTTTCACAGTCTGAATCTGCGGAAGCTACGCTAAAACTCACCCCGACATACGCCTATACTCAGAGCGTCAACAGCACGGACACGGTACGCGCTTCGCAATCCGTGGCCACATACCCGCATTCCGATGCGGAATGGAACGGACACGAGTTCGAATTGAATGTGGAATTTCCAACATCCCAGACTTTAAGACAGCTTACATGGGGCAACATTTCCGAGTGGGATCAGGAAAAATTCGACTCCTACTATCCGGAGAATTTCCAGCAGGATTTTGTCAACACCGTTGTCAATTCGTTGACACAAGACAGCACCTACTATGACGATTTGCGCTATGTATATGTCAATTATGATTTTACTACAGACCAGATTAATAGCGTAATCGCCAAATATCCGGAACTCAATCAAAACGGAGAGCTTACACAATTGGTGTTGACTACTGTTGAAGAAAAAAGCGACATCTGGTACACTAAGACGACAAGAGAGGAACAAGTCATCGACCCGGAGACCAACCGTCCGCATACAGAGGAAGTACCCAATGTGGTAGGTAAATACTATATCGAGCTCGTCAACGGCGTTGCGGTCTACCGTGAAGTCCCTGTTGATTTTGTCGCGCCTGACGGCGTGCAGCTTTACGACGTGTACGAGTCCTCGCCGTGGCTCTTCTGCCGCTACGACGACAATGTAGGCGGCATCGTGACTACCGTGCGCGGCAATTATATGCCGGTGTTCAAGGACTTGATTTCTCTGATTCCTTTCACCGACTGGATTTACGATTCGGTAGAACAGCAGTATGCCGTATCATTCTCCCGCAAGTTCCAGCTTGGTGTGACGTTCAAAGTTTTTGACACTGATGGCAACATCGGCTACACGACAGACCCATTTACTGTATACCTTAATTAAAAAGCATAGAAGATGAAAAAGTTATTGAGAAATATAAGTTTTATAGCGGTGCTTCTGGCCGGGCTTTCCGCTTGTACGGAGGCCGACCCGGAATACACCGACTTTCCGTCGAAGGATGTCGACTTCAGCTATTCCGTTGCCCCGAATCCCGACGGAGAGGTGGAATATGCGCTTGATTATTATGTGGTTTCCACCATACAGTTCACCAACACTTCCGCAAAGGAGGGAAGCGTGACTTGGGACTTCGGCGACGGCACTTCGTCCACGGAGGAGAATCCGCAGCATAAATACGCCGAGGCGGGCTATTATAATGTAAAACTGACCGTCGAGGGCGTGGGTTCGCGCACTTATCCGCTGATGATTAACGACATTGCTCCTGTGCTGTCTGTCAAAGAGCAACTGACAACGGCAGGGGGAAGCCGCCGACATAATCACTATCAACGATGTGACCGTGGATTTCGACATTTTCCTTCCAAACCCGGAAAACAAGCGTGTCCGCTACGACTGGACTTTCCCGGAAGGTACTATGACCGAGGGCGGGCAGGAAATCTCCACGTTTACCGGTTATGCTGACGAGAACGGCAATGTGGAGTATCCGGGCAAGCTGAAATTCCGCAACATCGGCTCGCAGCGCATCACAATCCAGACCACGTTCGACCTTGACGGCGAGAACCGCCGCCTCGAAGATTCATACGTAAATGTGCAGGTCGGGGCAGACAAGGAATACAAGACATTGTATTACGCCGTACTCGACGGCAATATCAAGGCTATGAAGATTATTCCTGATGACCAGATTCCGCAAGGCTCGAAGAACCTGCCTTTCGACCTCGGGGTAAGCAGCGGCTCGATGCCTTTCAACCTCGTCTACTATGATGACCCTGACGGCAATGGATGGATATACACCCTCGATGCCGGAAAGCAATACACCTATATCAACGACGAGGCCGGTACCAACGGCGACGGCCGCATCAATGTGATGTCGCCCGACGGAAGCAATGTGAACACTATGGTCACCAACGTAGGGCAGACTGCTTTCAACGACCCGTTCTTCGGTTGCGTAGACGGAGAGAATATGATATACAGCGACCGTAACACAGGCTTGCGTTCCACTGCACTTTCCGCACGCGGCGAAACGGAAAAAAACAGCTATTTCGTGCAGAACGACCAATTGGGCTATTATAGCCGCGGCATTGCGTACGGTGCAATCAGCACCACCATATATAAGGACTCGAAAGGCACTTACTGGTGGGGCAAATGCTTTAACGGTATGGGAATCTTCCGGTTCAAATCGACAGACATAATAGAGGACTACTCGACAGCTATCGCTCCCAACGCAATAGTACTCGGCTCGGTGCCGCTGAAAGCGTTCGCCATCGATGAAAGCCGCAACAAGCTCTATGTGTGGCGTACTAAATCTGACGGCGGGTTCTACGTATTCAACCTTCCTGCCGACAATGTGCCGACTGCCATAGCCGATGCTACATCGAGCTTCAAGATGGATGCAGACCCAATCAATACTACTGCCGACGAGGGTGTATATGTTACTCAGATGGCTGTCGACAGCGAAACTGGCAATGTCTATTTCGGTTTTAACAGTGTAGACGCTAATCACACCACAGGGCTGAAATACTACGATTATGCCAATGACCAGATTGTCGATATCCCGGTTGTTACCGACAAGATGCTCGGCATTGTGATTAACGACAACAAGACGAAGTTGTTCTAACATTAATCTATCAGAACAGAGGGAGGTGCGCCAAGCCATGAGTGCAGGATATTGGCGCACCTTTCCCATATAAAGACAATAAAAATGAAGATGAAAAGAAGTTTATTGTTGATAATTCTTGTCTTGTCGGCGGTATTGCCCGGCTATGCCGGCAAGCGCGAGCATAGGGCGACATGGATGTCGGGCTACATAAGCGACTGGCCTACCGCGCCTATTACGGAAAGCAATGCCGAAGAAACGAAAAGGATAGGTCTGGCGAATCTCGACTCGCTCCAGCGCAACAATTTCACCACCGTCTATTTCCATGTGCGCACTATGTGTGACGCGATGTACGACTCCAAGTATGAGCCATGGTCGAGCTACATCGCCCCTGCGCGCGGGCAGCAGCCGGCTTTCGACCCTTTCCGCTTCATTCTTGACAATGCGCACGAACGTGGCATCGAGGTATATGCGTGGCTAAATCCATACCGGTATCTCAACTCAAGTGTGATGACCGGATGGGGTGGCAATGGCGGTGACAAGAACTACGAGAACAGCCATCCGGAATGGCTGATAGAATACCAATATTTAAATAAAGAGGGAAAAACAATAACCCACACCATTCTCAATCCGGCGTTGCCTGAAGTGAAGCAGCGTATTGTCGACGTGATTGCTGACCTTCTGAGCAAATATGATGTCGACGGTGTGGTGTTCGACGACTATTTTTACCAGAACGGTCTTCCGATGAGCTACGACGCGAAGCACTACAACGACTACGTGGCCGGCGGCGGCATGCTGTCGCAAGCTGACTGGCGCCGTGAGAACGTCAACGATATGGTGCGCATAGTCAACACCTACATCAAGGCCAACAAGCCGTGGGTGCGTTTCGGAATCGGTCCGGCTGGAGTGGCGGCAAGCAGCGAGTCCGTTGCCTCAAAATACGGCGTGGAGCCTTGCCCCGGAAGCGATTGGCAGTACAACGAAATCTATTCCGACCCGCTGGCATGGTATTCGGAAGGCACAATCGATTTTATGTCGCCTCAGGTCTATTGGATCATCGGCAACAGTTCGGCCGATTATGCTAAGATTACACCTTGGTGGTATGAGGTTGCGAAAAAATTCAACCGACATTGTTACATAAGCCAGGACATTTCGGCCAATATAGGGAAGGCATCGTCGCTTGACGAGTTCTCTACAGAAATAGAAATGACGCGTGCTTCCGACGAAATGGGGGCTCCGGGATTTGTGTTTTTCCCATGGAAGACACTCAAGAGCGGTACGAAAGGGCGTCTCGGTATGATGAGGCATCTGATAAACGGAGTATATTCGGAAAAATCGCTCACGCCGGCTGTGACATGGATGAAGGCGGAATGCCCCGGAGAGGTATCGGCGCTGAAGCGTGACGGACGTACTATCTCGTGGAACGGGCCGGGCAATGTGCGCTACACAATCTATGCCGTACCCAAAAGCGTGGATATGAATTCTTTCCGCAAGGAAGCTGAGTATTTAATGGGAATAAGCTATGGCGATACGTATGACATACCCGATTTCGAAAAACGTTATCCTGATTTTGGGATAGCGGATGCCGACATTGAGGATTACAATTACGCCGTAGCCATTCTTGACCGCTATGGTAATGAGTATGCTCCATATTTTGTAGGAGCTTCTGCCGTCACAGCGGCAAAGCCGGTGATTTCCTACCCGGTAGAAGGTATGGAGACCCCCACAGGCTTCGACTTCCGATGGACGGGTAATTCGCAACAATACGAGTTGGTCATTGCGACCGATCCGGAAATGGAAAATGTAATATTCAAGAAAGAGCTTTCCGACCAATATCTTTTTTCTTCCGAGACCTACGGATTTGAGCCGGAAACCACATACTACTGCATGGTTGTAGGAAGAAGCAACAACGCTGTTGACGTGAAATCCGATGTGGTTTCCTTTAGGGTTAATGTGTTCCGAATCACATCGCCCGCTGACGGTCAGGAAGGGTGTGCCGACAACCCTGTAGTCTATTGGTCTGCTGCAACGGAAAGTGCCGATTATGAATTGCAAATTGCCGACGGTTTGGATTTTGAAGAAATAGTATGGTCTGGACATACAACAGCAACTTCTTTGCAAGTCCCTGAATTTGTGCTTACAGGCAACACTGTCTATTATGCCAAGGTGACCGCTACTGTCGGAGATTCACGGTATGCAACAGAGCCATCGGAATTCACCACTGCCGTAATTGAAGGGACCGTTCCTGAGTTTGTAACGCCATCCGCCAATGGCATTACGCTCCATTCCAATCAGTCGATAGCCGTAAAACCGCAAAGGGGTGTTACAAGATGCAAAATAATGGTTTGCAGCGACGGTGATTTTTCTGCAAGAAAATCTTACAATGTCACATTATCTGACTTCGTGTTCAATAGTCCTGAATTGTCGGAAATATCGATATTGGGAGAAGGCAAATTGGTTGACGGGACAACCTATTATGCAAAGGCTAATGTGGCATACCGTGATGAGGAAGGCCGCACTGTGGAAACTGAATGGACCGAGCCTGTATCATTTGTCTATAGTGCGGAAGCCGGGGCCCACGGAATAGAAGATGACGGAATAACACTTGTCGGAGGTGAGGAGCCGGCCGTAGAGGCAAATAAGCAGGGTGTAGAGGTTTTCGTGTATGGGACGGACGGCAAATTGCTGATGACTGCTGTCACCGGAGCGTCAGGCCGTGTCAGTCTTTCCAGTCTCGACAGCGGTGCATATATGATTGCAGTGAAGTCTGATGCCGGAATAAAGACTTTCAAATTCCTGAAATAAGTGTGATTGAATGTTGAGGGTTGAGTGAATAAGGCTACACTCAACATTCAACTCTCAACCCTCAACAATGATAATGTTTATTTTGATTTTTACACATTTTTTTTGTTGCTGGATAGGATTAATCATCCTATCTTAGCAACAAAATAAAAAGGAAGAACCTCGCAGAACAAAAAGTGATAAAAACCATATTACAAACCAACTAAACTAATTTAATTATGAAGAAAATTTTACTTTCGGCATCAATGTTGATGCTATCGGCAGCGGCTTTCGCTGTTACGGATGGTGCTACTTACGAGACCATCAATGGACTTACGTGCGAGAACCTGTGGGTATTCGACGAGCAGCACACAAGGGACGCATTCAAAGCATCCGCACTCTTCGACGGTGCTACGGCTGGTTCGGGGGTAGGTAGATCTGCAAGAACTGCGACTACCGACGGGAAGATTATCTACATCGGGCATTCTGCGGAGACAGCGGTATTGGAGAGATTCGATATCAATACAGGCGAGATGCTCGAACCTTTGGCACTGAAACTTGACGGTGCGGCATACGCCGGCACTTTGGCAGCCAATCAGGTGGGCTTTGACGAGTACGGACACCTCTATGTAGCTTCTTACGATGCTACCACTGACCGTACAGATGTTTCCTACAAGGTGTATATCGTCAATCAGGAAACAGGCGATTTGACAAGTGTAGGATTCCTTGATTTTGATAAAGGTAAGGACCGTATTGACTATTGCGACGTAATCGGTGACCTTACAGGTGTGGAGGCTAATTGCTCTATCCTTGCCGTAGGCAGTGGTGATGGCAGTTCCAAGGAATGCTATTGGTGGTATCTTCCGCAAGGCGAAACCGAGTGGGAAGGCGGATGGGAAGGCGACTTCTGGATTAAGATAGACGAAACTTATCCTGCCGACCAGACACAATTCAGCTATGGCTCGATGGCAAAGATGGTAAGGGACGGCTCTGCGACCGGCGACCTCAACTTGTTCTACATTGACGGTTTTACCACTCTTCCGGCATTGTATCAGAACGATGGCTCTATGTTAGACAATATCGGTAACGCTTCGTTTATGGGCGGCGAGGATGTAAAATCTGGTGTTTACCCTGTTCCGTCTTCAGGTACCAACGGTCTTACAGAAGCTGCTGTGGGTGACCAGAAACTTTTTATATACTCGTTATGCCAAGCTAATGACGGCGAATTCGGTGCGCGTGCCGTGATAGCGTCGATAGATGCTGATATGACTCTTGAAAGCCTCGTGCCGATGTGGAAAATACCGGGAGGAGAAAAAGGTCTTGGTGAAACTTCCGACCTAGGTAACCGTATCCACTGCCTCGACCGTGTAGTTCTTCCAGAGGATGAGAACGGCAAATCTGCAATGCTGCTTGTCACTTTCAAGTGCTATGCAGGTCTGGGAGTTTACCGTATCGCAGAAGAGGGTTACAATCCTCAGGGTAGCGTAGAGGAGAATTTCGTGGCTAATGCTAACATTACAGTTAACGGCGACGTTATCGCTGTAAGCGAAACTGCTGAATCTATCGAGGTTTACAACGTAGCTGGTCAGAAAGTGGCTCAGGTTGAGAACGCTTCTGAAATCGCCGCTCCGGCAACCGGTCTTTACATCGTGAAGGCTGTCGTTGAAGGCGCTCCGGTTGTAAAGAAAGTTATCGTTAAATAAGATAGCAAATAACTGACTGACAAATATCGGATGCCGTCCCTCCGCGGGGCGGCATCTTTTTTGTGCCGTAAAACAACTCTACGCCCCATAACCAGTAACCGAGCCGAAAGTTCGATAGCCACTAACCTGTCAGCGCAGCTGGCATCAGCCCTGAAAGGGCTGCGTATAATAAACCCACGGCTTCAGCCGTCGGATGTGATGGCTATACGGTATCGGCCTCGTAGAGGTCGCACTTGTAGCACAGTTGTTTCGAGCGCGGCCTCTACGTACGAGGTCGTGGTAAGGGTGTGACTGCTCCGCCCCAAGCTGCGCTCCGCTATGGCTTCGCTTGCATGGGGTTACAATCCCAGAGCCTCCACGAGGCTCGCTTATGCCGAAAGAGACATTTTCCGGCGCCGTACAGCCAGCCTTATTAGCTGCGCAGATTCCGCGAACAGGGGGACACTCACTGCCGCAGGCTATTTTCTGTAACCAGTAACCAATAACCCCTAACCGGGCAGCTTTGCTGCCAATAACCTGAGCCGCGAGGCTCACTTTACAGTTCGATGAGTTCGTCGTAGGCGAAGTCGCGGACGGCCCGTGTGCCGAGCACTTCGTCCCAGCGCATCGGAGAGATGCCGTTGCCGGGGCGCTTTACGGTGATGTTTTCTTCTGTGAGCGGTTCGCCCTTGCGTATGTCGCGGGCGGCTACGATGCTTTTGCGTGCCACGATGATGTTCGGACGCTCTGATTCGGTCACGTGTTTTTTGCCGTCGCCGAGAGCCTGCTCGATGTTGCGTATTGCGTCGACCATAGCCTTCAGCTCGCCGGGTTCGAGCGATGCCTTGTGGTCAGGTCCTGGCATTGTCTTGTCGAGGGTGAAATGCTTTTCTATTACTTTCGCGCCTAACGCAACGGCCGCGATGGGCACTTCGATGCCTTTCGTGTGGTCGGAATAGCCTACGGCAACGCCGAGCGTGTCGCGTATGTCGAGCATCGCGCGCAGGTTCACGTCGCTCATCGGTGTGGGGTATTCCGTGTTGCAGTGCAGCACGGTGATGTCGCCGCGCCGCAATCCCCCTTGCTCAAGCACCCGCAGTGCCGCCTCGATTTCCTGCATCTCGCACATTCCGGTGGACAGAATCACCCGCCGTCCTTTCGACGCTATTTTGCGCAGGTAGGGCAGGTTGGTGATTTCTCCGGAAGGAATCTTGTAGTAGTCCATGTCGAGCGGTTCGAGCACGTCGATTGAAACCAAGTCGAACGGTGTGCTCATGAATCCGATGCCCGCCTTGTCGCAATATTCTTTCAGGGGGCGGTAGTCGGTGAGCGGCAGATGGATGGCCTTGCACATCTCCAGTTGGCTTTCTCCCTCTCCGGTGGTCTCTTTCTGGTATTCGGCTTTCGGAGCGAATGTGGAAATCACGAGTTCGGGCTTTGCCGTCTGGAATTTCACGTAGTCGGCTCCCGCGCGTTTTGCCTCGTCAACCATCCGGAGAGCGAGGTCGTAATTGCCGTTGTGGTTCACCCCGGCTTCCGCTATGATTATCACTTTATCGGTTTTCATCTTCGTAGAACATTACTTCGTTGAAATATCGTGCCATCAGCGCATTGTCGCGCCAATCATCGCACACTGCCGCTTCGCGTCCGAGCCATTCTGTAAGAATCATTTCCGGGATGGCGGCTCCGGCGTTGATTGAGCATACTACTCCGCCGCCGAGCCGCGGGTTGATTTCCATCAGCAGGTATCGGCCGTACGCCTTGTCGTGGATGAACTGTATGGTTACAGGGCCTTCGAAGCCAAGCTTCTCCAGTATCATCGTGGAATTGCCGATTAGCTCCGGTATGCGCCGTGTGATGGTGCGGTCTACCTCGCCGCCTGAGGTGGATATGCGCAAGCGCGGCACGGTGCATAGCACCCGCTTGCTTATTGCCGATACGTAGCAATCCACCGTGTATTCGTCGCGGTCGGCTATATACTCCTGAATCAGATACTTGTCAATATCGGTTATCTTATCCAGTTCCTCGGCATTGTTCACTGTTATTATTCCTTTGGATGCAGAGCCTTCGCGCGGCTTCAATATGGCCGGGAAGCTGCAATTCTCCTTGCTGTATGTGGCAGGGATGGCGAATCCGTTGCGCTCGAACAGTGCGGCGGCTTCCGCTTTGTCGAACATTGCGTGCGCCACTTCGTATGGTGATACGGGGATGAAAACTTCCGGATGAATCTCTTTCAGCCGTGAGCAGATTTCTATTGCCCCGTCGACAAACGGCAGTACTATGCCGATGCCGTGTTGCCGTATGACAGCCGACAGATTGTCGTAGATGCCGGGGTCGCTCCAGCGCACGCCTTCCACCACTGTGCCGACACAAGCTATCGGCACTTCCCTGACTATTTCCGAACTGAAAATTTTCACCTCGATTCCCATCCGCTTACCAGCGTCGATAAGCAGCCGGGCGAGCGAGACGCGCTTTGCCCCGCCGAGCATCAGTATGTTGGCTTGCCGTTTCATCACCGGTTGTAGATGTCGTATTTATATTTCGCCAGATTTGCCGGGTCGGAGAACCACGCTATGGTTTCCCGCAGGCCGTCTTCAATCGAATATTGCGGCCGCCAGTCGGTCAGACTGCATATTTTCGTGTTATCGCCGAACAGGCGGAACACTTCGGAATTCTTAGGGCGTAGCCGTGCGGCATCCTGCACGTACTCCACATCGGCCTCCATAAGCCGTTTTATCTGCTCAAGAGTATCGCGCATCGATATTTCGCTGTTGCTGCAGATGTTGATTTCCTGCCCTTCTATTCCTTCGGCTTTTGCCAATGCTATGAATCCGCGGCAAGTGTCTTTCACGAAGTTGAAATCACGTGTAGGGGTGAGGTCACCCACTTTAATCTGTTTCACTCCGTTGGCTATTTGTGTGATTATCGTGGGGATGATGGCGCGTGCCGACTGGCGTGGACCGTAGGTGTTGAACGGACGCGCGACGACAACCGGCAGGTTGAAAGCGTTGTAGAAGCTTTCGGCTATCGCGTCTGCTCCTATTTTCGTGGCGGAATATGGCGATTGCGGCTGTTTCGGATGTCTTTCGTCGATTGGGACATAGCGTGCCGTTCCATAGACCTCGGATGTGGATGTAACCACCAGCCTTTCTACTCCGCAGTCGCGTGCGGCCTGGCAGATGTTGAGAGTGCCCTTGATGTTGGTATCGACATAACTGTCGGGAGCCACGTAGCTGTATGGTATGGCAATCAGTGCGGCAAGATGAAACACGGTGTCGCATCCGCGCACAATTTCGCGGCAGAAATTGGCGTCGCGCACATCGCCGCTTACCACTTCCAGAGCCGGATGCTTCACGTCGTCGAGCCATCCCCAGTAGTTGAATGAGTTATATACGCTCAACGCCCTCACGCTGTAGCCTTCGGCAAGCAGCATTTCCGTGAGGTGCGAACCGATGAATCCGTCGGCTCCGGTAACCAGTACATTTTTCATATTCGTTGTAGATTTTAGTTGTAAAATTAATGATAACCGATGATAAATCCGCAGAAACGGTATGAAAAATTGAAAAGCGGAGGGACTTTTTGATTTTTACGCGCGAAAAATTTGCAAGAAACTAAAAAACAGCATACTTTTGCACCACGTTTCTTGTGACGTATTCGGGGCGTAGCGCAGTCCGGTTAGCGCACCTGCTTTGGGAGCAGGGGGTCGAAGGTTCGAATCCTTTCACCCCGACAAATGGGGGCTTAGATTGCCTGTTGACGGCGGTTTGAGCC
>URQP01000035.1 GCA_900550025.1 uncultured Porphyromonadaceae bacterium
GTTGGCATAGATGCCCGCCGCCACTGGAGTATAGACGGAAGTCATGCGGGCAGAGTTATGGGGCTGCCGGGATGGATGGCGCACGCAATGGGGCGGGGATGCGCAGGGCAGCGTTGCAGGGAGCAAGGATGCGACTGGGCTGTTGCGGGTGTGGAGGATTTTGTGTAACTTTGCGGTGTATAAATTGCGGTAAAGTTTTTTGTCGTGGAAAGTGCGGCTATATTCCGCAGCAAACCCAAAATGCCCGGTTGAGGGAGTATAATATGAAAATATTGATTATCAACGGTCCTAATCTTAATCTTCTCGGAGTGAGAGAAAGAAGCATTTATGGCAGCGAGCCGTTCGGCGGTTTTCTTGAAAGGCTGCGTGCCGCATATCCTGAAGACGAGATAGAGTATTTTCAGAGCAACCACGAGGGCGAGATAATCGATAAGCTGCATTCCGCCGGTTTCGGCTGTGACGGCATTGTGCTGAATGCCGGGGCATACACCCATACCTCGATAGCAATTGCCGATGCTATCCGCGCGATAACGGCCCCGGTGGTGGAAGTGCATATCTCGAACGTGGCTGCCCGTGAGGATTACCGCCACGTGTCGATGATAGCCCCGGCCTGTAAAGGCGTAATCGCCGGATTCGGGCTCGACAGCTACCGTCTGGCCGTGGAGGCGCTCAAGGGGTGTTGAAAGTTGAGGGTTGAGAGTTTAGAGAGATTGTTTTAGTAGCCTATAAGACATATTTATATAATGATAAAAACAAAATTCACGAAGATTGTTGCCACAGTTTCCGACCGCCGCTGCGATGTGGACTTCATACGGAAACTGTTTGATAACGGTTTGAACGTCGTGCGCATGAATTCGGCGCACTTGCAGAGAGAAGGTTTCGAGAGGATTGTCAACAATGTGCGTCAGGTTTCCGACCGCATAGGGATACTTATGGACACCAAGGGCCCGGAAATACGGACCACCACCAACGTCGACGACGAGAACATCGTTTTCACCGCCGGGATGGAGGTGGAGATAGCCGGCGACCCGGAATGTCTTACAAGCGCGTCACGTATCAGTTTGTCGTACCCCGGCATAGCCAACGACGTGAAAGAGGGCATGCATTTGCTTATCGACGACGGCGAGCTTGATTTTCTCATAGAAAAGATTGACGGCAGTGTGCTGAAATGCCGCGCCCAGAACGACGGGGAGCTCGGCTCGCGCAAGAGCGTCAACATCCCGGGGGCAAGCATCAAGTTGCCGTCGCTTACGCAGCGCGACATCACCAATATCGGCTACGCGATGGAACTCGGTGTGGATTTCATAGCCCATTCGTTCGTGCGCAGCAAGCAGGACGTGCTCGACATACAGGCGATACTCGACGCCCACCACAGTCCGATAAAAATCATATCGAAGATAGAGAATCAGGAAGGCATCGACAATTTTGACGAGATACTTGAAGCTTCCTATGGCATAATGATAGCCCGCGGCGACCTCGGCATTGAAATTCCTACGGAACGCATTCCGGTTGTGCAGCGCGAGCTGATACGCAAGTGCATCGCCAGCCATAAGCCTGTGATTGTGGCCACCCAGATGCTTCATACGATGATTTCCAACCCGCGCCCGACCCGCGCCGAGGTTTCCGACATTGCCAACGCCGTTTTCCAGCACACCGACGCGCTGATGCTTAGCGGCGAGACGGCATACGGGAAATATCCCGTGGAGGCAATATCGACGATGACTAAAATCATATCGGCTACCGAGAAGTCGATGACCGGGCATTGCGCCTCGCATTTCGGTTTCGAGTCCGGCCTGACCGACGTTACCGAGTTCCTGACCCACGGTGCTGTGGATTCTCAGTACACTATAGGCACGAAAGCCATCGTGACCGACAGCTACACCGGCCGCACGGCCCGCTACATATCGTCGTTCCGCGGCATCAGCCCAACGCTTGCGATATGCTACCACAAGCATGTGACACGGCTGCTGGCGCTTTCCTACGGCGTGTATTCCGTGTATCAGAAAAAGGATTCTACATCGCGCGCCTACCTGCATCACGGACTGGAGCATCTTATCGGTTTGGGGCTGATTACTCCGGACGACACCATAGCCTACGTTGGCGGCGGGTTCGGAGAGGGCAAGGGCACCACTTTCTTGGAAATCAATAAAGTGTCGGACGTGCTCGATAATTATGAGCATTACGACTTGCCTAATCTCGAACAGCCTAAAAAATAAACGGTGCGATGACAGAGGAATTGGAGGAATACGTACTCGCCCATATCGACCCGGAAGGGGAGACGCTCGCGAAGCTCGACCGCGACACCCATCTCTACCATTTGCGGCCGCGTATGTGCTCGGGGCATCTGCAAGGGCGGCTGCTGAAGATGTTGGTGAGGATGGTGCGTCCGAAACGTGTGCTGGAACTTGGCACGTTCACTGGCTATTCGGCGTTGTCGCTTGCCGAAGGGATGGACAATGACGGCGAATTGCATACGATTGAAATCGACGACGAGCTGGAGGACTTCATCCGCGCGCATTTCGAGGCATCGCCGTATGCCGGGAGGATACATCTGCATATAGGCGACGCGTTGGAGATAATTCCTACGCTCGGAATGACGTTCGACCTCGTTTTCATCGACGCTAACAAGCGTCATTATATTGACTATTATAATAAGGTGTTCGAATATGTTGCGCCGGGAGGGTTCATCATCGCCGACAACACTTTGTGGGACGGCAAGGTGGTGGACTGGGGCAAGAAGCTCGACGCCCAGACGGAAGGCATATTGCGCTTCAACGATTTTGTGGCGGACGACAGCCGTGTGGAGAAAGTGATATTGCCCATACGCGACGGATTGACGATTATACGTAAAAAATAGCCTCTTTCTCCTGCTTTTTGCGAAAAAATACGGCAAAAGTGTTGCGGGGATGGAAAAAACAAGCTATCTTTGCAACCGAATTTCTGATTCGGGGTGTAGCACAGTTGGTTAGCGCGCCACGTTCGGGACGTGGAGGTCGGAAGTTCGAGTCTTCTCACCCCGACAATTTTTACAGCGACGGGGCAGATGCAGCCGTCGCTTTTTATTTCTTATTTGAGAAGCTATGAAAAAGAGAATGAAAAACGCGGAATTGAAAGATTACATCAAGGCTTGCCGCAAGGCGGGCAGGGAGGAGGAAATCGCGGCTCCCGGCCGGCCGGTGGCCGTGTTCCGGATTCATAAGTCGAAGAAGGCATACGACAGGAAACGTATGAAGGCAGCGGACAAAAAGTCGCTGCCTTTTTTCATTCCCAGTCTTTCAAATGCCCTAATGATAGATTCGGGTTCATTGGTGTCGGGAAATTTGGGCATCCGATTGTTTGAACAAAATTAAGAATTTTGCAAATTTTTTTGGAAGGATGGCATCTATTTATTTACTTTGTACCCGATAAATATATTTGGATAAGCATCATAGAATTTTCATAAGGAACATTATTTTTTCATTAGTTGTCAGTGGTTAACAACCACAAAAAACAGCAATACGCCGTGAGGTGCATTGCTGTTTTGCTTTTAGAAGTGTTGCAGGAATTCCGCAAGGTTGACATCCCGGCTCAGCCCCATCTTTTTCCGCAGCCGGTAGCGCGACATTTCCACGCTGCGGTACGACATGTTGAGCAGCGGGGCGATTTCCTTTGAGCTCAGTCCCATCTTGAGGTACGCGCATAGCCTTTGGTCGTTGACATTGAACTGCGGGAACCGCTCTACGAGCCGTTTCAGGTAGTTCTCGTGTACCACGTCGAAATTGCGGGCGAATTTTTGCCAATCGTCGTCGTGGCTGATGTTTTCCTGAATCATTTTCTGTATTTTGTTGAGCTGCTTTGTGGCGGTCGCCCCAAGGGTGGCTTTGTCTTCGCTCTCCTGTATTTTGCTTATCTGGTTGGCTATGTCGATAAGTATCTCGTTTTTGCGTACCACATTCATGGTTGCGTTCGACAGCTCTTGCGATTTGTGCTTTATGTCGTGTTCGAGCTGCTCGCCTTTCAGGTTTGCAATCTCGTTTTCGCGCCGCAGTTTGTCTTCTTCCGCCTTGCGCTTGAACTCGGCCAGTTCGGCTTCTTTGCGTTTCGCTACCGCTATTGCTGCATTGCGCGATTTTTTCTTCACGAACAGGAAGGCATACCAGCCGGCTGCGGCTATTATCAGTATGTATAAAATTATGGCCCAGATGCTTCTGTACCATGGCGGCGCTATATGGAACACGAAAGTGTATTCTTTCCGGCTGTCGTCGTAGCGGTTGAACGACCGGATGTGGAGTGTGTATGTCCCTTCGTGCAGTTGGGTGTATTCCTTTGAGTTGGCTTGTGTGTATGCGCTCCACCCTTGGTCGTAGTTTTCCAGATAGTAGCTGTATTGTACTGCGCCTTGTTGCCTGTATTCGGGGCAGATAAATTCAAAGCGCAACGAATTCAGCTTGTATGGCAGTTGCAGTTTCCCTGATTTTGCGTTGTTGGTGGAGTAGATGAGCGAGTCGCCGGGCAGTCCGGTCGCGTATATCTTGTTCACGTACAGCTTGCTTTCCCAGTTCACGCGGTGCTCGCGGTCGATGTCTATTTCAAAGAATCCGTCCTCGTTCGACACAATCAGTTTCCGCGGTGATGTGAAATTAAAATTCTCGAAACCTACTATCAGCCTGTCAAGCAAGGGCTTGTAGGTGATTGAGTCGATATTGTAGGTGCCGGAGGCGTTGTAGAAAGCGGCGCATATGTATTTCCCGGAAACGCCCCATACGTCTTTCCATGGCGATTGGTAGAGGCGTATCGACGTATGCGTGCCGAACACGCTGTTCATGTGGGTGTCGGGTATCATGCTGTCGGTCTGCGGGTTATATTTGTAGAATCCTCCTTCTGTCGAAAACTCCAGATTGCCGTCTATCAGGTAGAGCGTGTTGTTGCGGTCGGTAGGGAATCCCTTTTTGTGGTTGTAGAGCGTCACTTTCTCGAACCGTTTCAGGTCTTTGCTGAATTGTAGTTTGTAGATTCCTTTCATCCAATGGCTTATCCAAATGTTGCCGAACTGGTCCTCTATTATGTGTCCGCCGGCTTCGTTGTACCCCTCCACGCGGTTGGCAAGCGTCCATTCGTTGCCCGATTGCCTTATGAGGTAAAAATTCTCGTAGGTTGAGGCAAGGGCATATCCTGGGTGCTTTTTAAGCGGGATTATCGACCATGTTCCGGGAACGCCGTCGATTTGCGAAAGATTGCCTCCGGCGATTTTGAACAGTCCCCGGTCGTTGCCCACGAAGATTGTGTTTCCGATGGTGTCGATGCTCCATACCTGACTCTTCATTATCAATTCCAGCCCGACAGGAATCGGTGAGGCCTTTGTTGGGTAGGTAGTTGAATAAAGTCCTTGGTTTGTACCGAGATAGAGCGTGTTGCCGCGCAGAAGCGATGCGTAGCCCGCTCCATAGATGTTGGAGCCGAACATCGTGGAAATCGGCGAGTTGTAAAGCACATAGTCGATACCGTTATCCAGCCCGAGCCAGATGTTGTCCATTTTGTCGAAGTTGATGCTAAGCACCGTGTTGTTCTGCATGCCGGTGCGGGTGTTGACGTATGTGTTTGCCCCGTTGGTTAAATCTTTAATAACGATACCGTTGTTTACGGTGCCGAATACTATTTCCCTTTCGTTGGTCGCCGCACAGAACACTTGGTTCTCTTTCAGGAAATCGTCGATGTCGCTGTGGAACGGCTTGACGCTTGTCCCGTCGAAGATGAAAAGTCCGTCGAAATCGGTGACCATCAGGATGTTGCTTTGGGAGTATGGCAGTATGGAACATATTCGTTTGCCGATAAGCAGCTCGTTGCCGGAGATGGGGGTATAGTCGTTTCCGTTGAGCACGCACACGCCGCCTTCTTGCGATGCGATGAACAGCTTTTCTTTCACGAACGCGGAGGTTGTGATTTTGTATTTATAAGGTATGGCTACCGTATTTTCCCCATTGTATCGGAATATGCAGAAATCGCCCTGAAACCAGATGTATTTGTCGGCATGGAAAATGTTCCATATCTCGTTGAACTTACGGTCTTTCTCGGGGATTGTCGGCACGAGGCTGACGTATTCCATCACTCCGTTTTCGTTGCTGGCGAAATATCCGAATTCCTCGGAGCCTCCGGCATAGATTCTCATCGTCTGCTCGTCGAAGTAGATGGAGCGGACGGTTGTGTAATTGCTCAGTTGCAGCAGCGACCAGTTGCGGCTGTCATAAATAAGCAGCCCTGTGTTGTTGGCGAAAAGCATCCTGCCGAAAGAGTCTTGGCTTATTTTCCAGTTCTGTGTGCCGGCATTGTATATCCACCGGTTGTAATTTCTTACAAGCGGATAGGCTTTGGCAACGGATGGCATTGCAATGAAAATCAAACAAAGCAATAAGGAAATATATATTTCCCGGGGATTTTTTCTGTGTAACATTCTTGTCATATCCCTATTGTTTTTATTTTTCTTTCCAAAGGTCGTAAAAAACTGGTAGTTGAGTGCTGTTGGAAAATATGTTATAAAACATATTTTTATTATATTGTTGATTGACAATGCTTTATGTTAAAATGTTGTGCTACTGTTGTACCTGTTTTAGATACTTGTTGAGTTTTTTGTGAGTATATTTTTGGACAATGTGCCTGATGTGGTTGTAATTTTGCATCGTGATTCTGACGGATTTACAAACTTGACAGATTCAGCGAATTTAAAACACCTAACTAAATATCTTTTATGAAGAGACAGATTCTATTGTTTACGTTTTTACTGTCTGTGCTTACGAGTTTCGCGCAGACAATGAAAGTGTCGGGAGTCGTCACTTCCGCGGAAGATGGTTATCCGTTGCCGGGCGTTGCTGTGGCAGTGAGGGAGAATCCTTCGGCGGGAGTTGCCACAGACCTCGACGGTAATTACACTGTGTCGGTCACCAAGGGGCAGACATTGGTGTTTTCTTATGTGGGTTGCCAGTCGCAGACTATTAAGGTGGGCGATTCGACGACCATAAATGTTGCCTTGAAGTCGGATGCCAATGTGCTTCAGGAAGTGGTGGCCATCGGCTACGGTACGATGAAGAAAAGCGACTTGACCGGTTCGGTGACGACGGTTGCCGCCGACAAGTTGCAGAAGACTCCGGCCGCTTCGCTTGCCAACGCGTTGCAGGGGCAGGCTGCCGGCGTGACGGTCAACTCCAATTCCGGTCAGCCGGGTGCTGCTCCTGAGGTGCGTATCCGCGGTGTCGGTACGGTCAACGGCGCTTCACCTATATATGTGGTTGACGGAATCATCGTCGACGACATCACGTTTTTAAGTCCCAATGACATCGAATCCACCGAAATATTGAAAGACGCTTCCGCGACTGCGATATACGGTTCGCGGGGCGCAAATGGTGTGATTATAGTGACTACAAAGGGAGGAGGTAAAAATCAGAAAGCGCGTGTGACGCTCGACGCTTACGTCGGCGTGCAGCAGCGTTGGCGCAAGCTCGACGTGATGAACGCGCGCGACTTCGCCGACACATACGTCGCTCTCAATGGATCTAATTCCGCGAAAAAGGATTATGCCGAGGGAGGTTTCAATTATTGGCTGTCGCGCTGGATGCTCGGCTCTTCCCAATACTATCCTACGGTCTATGACCCGGAAACGAATCCTACCGGCGTGGACTATTCCGCAATCGATACTGATTGGCAGGACGAGGTGTTCCAAGACGCTATGATTCAGAACTACCACGTCTCGATTGACGGCGGTACGGACAAGGCTACATATTCTTTGAGCGGTAGCTGGTATTCTCAGGACGGTACCATCATCGGCTCTAACTACCAGCGTCTTACAGTCCGTCTTAATACATCTTATCAAGTCAACAACTGGTTGAAGGTCGGCGAGAACGTTTCGTTCATGAGTTCTACCGCCCGCAATGCTATGAACAACAGTGAGAGTGCCGGTGCTTCCGTGCTTTCCGCTGCCTTCGCGATGGCTCCGTGGGACCCTGCCCGCTATCCGGAAGGCTCTGTCAACCGTCAGGGCAAGGATTTGAGCGGTCAGATAAGCGCGGGTTCCAACTTCAAGAACGTTACCAACCCGCTGAGTATGGTCGAAATGTCGCATCCTAAGGACCGCAACGAGCGTTTCGTGGGCAATGTGTTCGCCGAAATCAATCCTATCGAGGGGCTGACGTTCCGCACAAGCTACAGCTTTGACTATAATATTGCAACGAGCAAGCTTTATCAGGACGCTTACGAATTTTCTTCTTACGACAAGCGCGACAAGAACTTCCTTTCGTCGAGCATCGGCCGTACTTACAACTGGACGGTGGACAATATCCTGACATACGCCCGCACTATCGACAAGCACGACTTCTCGATAATGGTCGGCCAAACTACAGAAGAGTATAACTATTATAGTATAGGCAGTTCCGGTTCAACCATACTCAATCCGGACGAGAAGAACTGGTATCTTTCGCAGGTTACCGACGATTTCGGCCGTCCGGGCGACAGCGTGAGCCGCAACCGCCGTGTGTCGATGCTCGGCCGTCTGCATTATAGCTGGAACAATCGCTATTTGGCTACGGTCAACTTCCGTGCCGACGGTTCCAGCAAGTTCCCCGAGAAGCCTTGGGGCTACTTCCCCTCCACCGCCCTTGCATGGAAAATCAGCGAGGAAGAGTTCATGAAAGATTTCTCGAATCTCGACATGTTGAAGATACGTGCCGGTTGGGGGCGTGTGGGTAACGACAACATCGGCAACAATGCGTTCTTGCTTACAATGTTCAACAGCGGGCCTACATTCGTAGATTATGTGTTCGGTAAGGACCAGCAGCTTGCCAACGGTGCTACTGTGCTGACTTGGATAAACAACGGCGGACACTGGGAGAACACCGAGCAATGGAGCCTTGGCGTGGACTTCGGTCTGTGGCGCGGCAAGTTGAACGGTAATGTGGACTTCTTTATCCGCAATACGAAAGATATGCTTATGTCGGTAACCGCTCCGGCACATGTGGGCAACCGCTACGCAAGTACTGCCAATGTTGGTACGGTGCGCAACCGCGGTGCTGAAATCACGCTCGAACACCGCAACCAGATAGGCGATTTTGCTTACTCAATCAGCGGTAACGTCTCGTTCATCGACAACGAACTGACCGGATTGAACGGTGGTTCGCCGATTTACAGCGGTTACAACAACGTTACAGTCGTTGACCAAGGTTATCCTCTCTATTATTTCTGGGGATATGAATATGATGGTATTTACCAGACTGACCAAGAAGCTCTCGATTATCTTTCCGGCTATACGTCCTCCGATATTCCTTTCCATGCCGGTGACGCTAAATATAAGGACAACAATGGCGACGGACGCATCGACGACAACGACCGCACGAAGCTCGGCTCGAGCATTCCTTGGCTCAACTACGGTTTGAATATCGGCTTGGAATGGAAGAATTTCGACGTTCAACTGTTCTTCCAAGGCGTGGCCGGCAACAAGATTTACAACCAGATGCGCCACCGTCTTGAAGGCGACGGTACGCAGTCTGTTCTCAGCTCGGTAATGGCAAACGCTTGGCGTTCGGACTATACGGAAGGCACTATTCCTAATCCTAAGAATTCGGTGAACTACTACGTTTCCGACCGCTTCTTGGAGAACGGCTCGTATTTCCGCTTGAAGAACATGCAAATCGGCTACACTATTCCTGCCGAGAAAATCAAGAAAGTGGGATTGCAGAACTGCCGCATCTATTTGCAGGGCGCAAACCTGTTGACAGCTACCAAATACACCGGTTTCGACCCGGAAGTAGGGGGCAGCATCGACTACGGCAACTATCCTCAGGCGCGTTCGTTCATTTTGGGTGCAAACATAACGTTCTAATCTTTAAAGTTTAGTGAATCAATGAAAACAAGATATATATTGACAGTGTTGGGCGGTATGGCTCTGCTTTCTGCCACTACCTCATGCAACGACTGGCTGAAGGAAGAGGCACCGGGTACTACCAACCTCAACGACTTTTTTACTTCCGGAACGACGGCCATACAGACGGTCAATGCTTGCTATACGCCGTTGGCATGGGAGTATAACTCGACTTATTTTTCAGAATGGTTTATCGGCGACATCGCTTCCGACGATGCTTTGAAAGGCGGTCAGACAACCAGCGATATGGCCGATGCCTACGACATCGAGAATTTCAAGACCAACGCTAACAACGGTCTGTTGCTCGATTTCTACCGTGCGCAGTATCAGGGAATAGCACGTTGCAACCTTGCCTTGCAGCAAGTGCCTGATGTTGATCCCGACGAAACTATGACGCAGGAACGCAAGGATTGTCTTCTCGGAGAGGCTTATTTCTTGCGTGCCTACTATTATTTCCGTCTTGTGAGGGTGTTCGGCGGAGTGCCTTACGTGGATTTTGTAATCGACAGCTCCAACAATTGGCAGCAGCCGCGCGCCACTGCCGACTACGTTTACCAGAAAATCGTAGAGGATCTTTTGCGTGCCGAGCCGCTTTTGTGGAACAAGAGCCAGTATGCCGACGAGGATCTCGGACGCGCCACAAAGGGCGCGGCTCAGGCAATGCTCCTGAAAGTCTACCTTTATATGCACGACTATGAAAATGCCTATAAATGGGGCACGACTTTTATGGAGCAGCAGTATAATACCGGCGAATACAGCCTTTGCCCTAATTATCCCGACAACTTTACGCTTGCCGGAGAGAATGGGCCGGAATCGGTGTTCGAGATACAGTATATGGAAGACCCGACGAGCGACTATGGCGAAGGCTTCGGCTTCACTCGCGGTACGTTCACCACGATTCTGACACGCAGCCGTGCGGCATCGCTTGGCGGAAATGCCGGATGGGGTTTCAACCACCCGACGCACGACCTCTACAATGAGTTCGAACAGGGTGACCCGCGCCGCGACTGGACAATCAGCCAGCCCGAACAGTCGGAAATCGAGGCTAATAGCGACCTTACGTATCTTGGCAGCTATTACAATAACGCCAAGACGGAATTTAAGGAAAACGGCGCATATTATGTACTTGACCATGCCACACGCTCGCCGCTCAACTACCGGTTGATACGTCTTTCGGACGTGATGTTGATGTATGCAGAGGCTGCTGTTCATCAAGGCGACACCGGTACGGCCACCACGATGCTCAAAAATGTGCGTAGCCGTGTAGGTATGCCTACCTATGGAAACTATCAGGTTCAGTCTGATTGGGAAATGCCTTCCGACGGCGACGGCAGCCCATTGCTTCGCGCAATCTGCCACGAACGCCGCGTTGAGCTCGCCATGGAGGGACACCGCTGGTTCGACCTTTGCCGTTGGGGCATAGCCTACGAGGTGATGGACAAGGACAACGGTACTTACGGCTCTCACGAGTCGGCCGAGGCACGTGCCGAAATGGCTTCGTTCATCGAGGGCAAGAACGAACTGTTCCCGATTCCGGCCGAGGAAATCAACCTTAACCCGATGGAGCAGAATCCGGGATACTAATAATGGTTGAGTGTTGAATGTTGGGTGTTTAGTGAAAATCTCTTTCAACACTCATCACTCAACAAAAAAATGAATATCAGGAGTGCAGGCGGGCAAGCGTCTGTCTGCACCCTTAAATAAAAACAACAAACTAACTAATTTAAATTTTACACAATTATGAAAAAAATGACTCTTTTGGCTGCTATGGCAGTCTGTGGTATGGGTGCGGTGAACGCACAGTACATTGTAGAGCCGGGTATCGAAAGAACTACTTCGACAGGTGCTATCTACGATGTCGTTGTATTGAACGACGCTACAATAGCCGAGTTGCAGCAGGCCGGCAAGACTGTGAACGACTTGCGCGTTGACGAGACAAACGTATGCACTGATGTGTGGGAAAAGGGAGAAACACTTCAGGGTGGTAGTGCTATCGGTCCGGGCGTTGACGGCAATATGGACGGCTATCCTTCTTGGATTGTAGGTAACGCAGGTTGGTCGGGAGGCGGTCTCCGCATGGTTGCAGGCTATAATATGGACTGTTCTCACTTCACTGACGACACTCATTTCCACTGTGCAATCAAGGCGGGCGGCTCTGCTCTTCCTGCATCTTTGGCTTTGATTGTGCTTGACGACGCGAAAGATGGCTTCTCTCCCGCTAAGATTGCTGTTGGAACAGCTTTCAACGACGGCGGAGCTATTTATCCTACAGTAGGTTCAATTCCTGAAGGAGGCGACTGGGCTGCGGTTGACATCACTTTCGGTGATCTGAAGAGATTTTACCCGACATTCTCTTATAGCACTACAAGCAAGTTTGCAAGCTCCACACAGGGCTATGTGATTTCTTATCTTGGCGGTGGTGTTGCCGGACAGGGATTTGATTTGGACGCGGTTTACTTCTATACCCCGGCAAACGGCAGTGTTGAAGGCGTAGCTGCCGACGAGGTTGATATCTTGGTTTCCGACAAGACTGTCAGCGTGCTTGGTGGTAAGGACGGTATCGAGCTTTACAACATCTCCGGCCAGCTGGTTAAGAAAGTAGCCAACACTGTTATGGGCATCGAGGATCTCAATGCTGGCATCTATGTCGTTAAGGCAGGTAATGCAGTTAAGAAAGTGGTTATCCGCTAATCGGTTTTTTGATTCTATAGACAACTAATTACCGGGGACGGACGCAAGTCGCCCGCCCCCTTTTTAAGAAATACAGGTGCCGTTTCCCTGCGACGAAACGGAGAAGGCAGCGTAGCTGCCACACAGCTTTAACCCCATGCAAGCGGAGCGCAGCTTGGGGTGGAAAATGCCTAAAAGAATATCGGCCTCATAGAGGTCGGACTTATTGCAATGGGTGTGCGACCGCTATGCGGCAAGCGGTTGATTCCGCAACTTTGCGAACTTTAAGCTCAGATAGGAAAATATAAAAACTTGATGATATGAAAACTACTGGATTGATTGCATCGGCCTTGATGGCGATGGCATTGCCCGCTTTGGCGGCAGAACCGCAGGTCGGTACCGGAGAGACCGACGGATATAAATTGGTATGGCAGGACTTGTTTGACGGTACGTCGCTCAACCTTGACCGTTGGAACATTGAGGTAAACGGCGACGGTGGCGGCAACAACGAGTTGCAGTACTACACGGCGCGTTTGGACAATGTGCGCGTAGGCGATGACGGCGAGGGCAACGGTTGCCTTATACTCACTGCAAAGAAAGAAGTGTACAACGGAAAGCAATGCACTTCCGGACGCATCACGACGAAGAACAAAATCGCATTCAAGCATGGTAAAATAGAGGCTGCCATCAAGCTGCCGCAAACTGCCAACGGCTTGTGGCCGGCGTTCTGGATGATGGGCAACGATTTCGACCAAGTGGGTTGGCCGCGCTGTGGCGAAACCGACATTATGGAGTTCGGTAACGCTACCGGCATAGCCAACGGTACGCAGGACCGCTATTTCAACGGCGCATGCCACTGGGGTACGGCATGGAACGACCATCGTCAGCATGCTAACGCCATAACCAATTCTTACAGCTTGCAGGATGGAGAGTTCCATATCTATACCTGCATTTGGGATCAGGACAAGGTTGCCATGTATGTCGATCTTGACAGGAATCCTAATGCGTCACCTTATTATATTATGACTATTCCGGAAACTACTACAGACCAGACGCATCCGGGATACTATTTCCATAAGGAGAATTTCATATTGTTCAATCTTGCCGTGGGTGGCAATTTCCCGGGCATTTGGGATATTAACAGCATCACGGCTCTTAATGAGGGTAATAATTACCAGCAGAGCATGTATGTCAACTATGTGAAGATTTATCAGAAAGGCACTTCCGACGAATCCACCAATTTTGCCGATCCCGGAGATACTACTATGGGCGGTGTCGATGGTGTTGCGGCCGCAGAGATGGAAATCGGTTATGCTGCCGGGGTGGTTACGTTGCCTGTTGCTGGTGATATTCAGGTTTACAGTGCGTCGGGCGCTCTCGTGGCTTCCGGCCGTGGCGAGCAGCTTTCGGTTGACGGTCTCGCCGCAGGTATGTATATCGTAAAGGCGAATGCCGGCGGATGTCAGGCTACACGCAAGATTGTTGTACGTTGATAGAATCTGTCGGAGAATGAGGTTTCCAATTTATATAAAAACATTCTCGCTTATGTTGCCGTGTCTTGCCTTTGGCACGGCGGCATTTGCGGCTTGTCCCGACAAAACCGGTTATGAGATTGTTTGGGAGGATGATTTCAATGGCGACGCGTTGAACCGCGACTATTGGAATGTCGAGGTCAACGGCAGCGGTTGCGGCAACGCGGAATTGCAATATTATGTCGACTGCCCTGACAATGTAAGCGTTCGTGACGGCAATCTTGTGATTACGGCGCGCCGTCGGGATTATGAAGGAAAGAATTTCACTTCCGGAAGAATCAACACGCTCGGAAAGGTAGGGTTTACATACGGTATTGTAGAAGCCCGGATAAAATTCCCGAAGACGGCCGATGGCTTGTGGCCGGCATTCTGGATGATGGGCGACGATATAAAGGAAAACGGTTGGCCGCGTTGCGGTGAGACCGACATCCTTGAAATGGGACACGCCAACGGAATCAAGCAAAATGAGCAGGACCGTCTGTTCAATGGCGCATTGCACTGGGGCGTATCGCCCGAAAGGCATCAGCAGACTGTGGGCGACCGCACCAACAGCTACAGCCTTCAGGACGGCGAATACCATACGTTCACCCTGCTATGGACTCCGGAGCGTATTGAAATGTATGTCGATGGGTGTGAGTCTCCGTACCTGTCGGTTGACATCACTTCTGACGGCGAAGGTAATGTCGGCAAGTATTTCCACAAGGATAATTTCATACTTTTCAACCTTGCTGTCGGCGGCAATTTCCCGGGCATACATTCAGCCGACGGCATAACGGCTTTGCCGGAAAGCGGTAGCGCTGAAATGCTTGTGGATTACGTGAGAGTCTATCAAAATAAAATGATTGACGGTTCGGAACTGTCGCTCAATAAATGAATATGCTTATGAAGAGATTGGCAGGAATGCTGTTGTGTGCTGCCGTTGCTTTTGGCAGCGTTGCGGCTCCGGCAAAAGACGCTGAAATGGAGAGTAAAATCGACGCGCTTTTGCAAAAAATGACGCTTGATGAGAAAATAGGGCAGTTGAACCAGCAGACCGGAACCGGTTATTCCGACGCTATGGTCAATGCCGTGAAAGGCGGTGCTGTTGGCTCCATTCTCAACGAGGTGGATCCTGAGATTGTCAATAAGTTGCAGAAAGAGGCTGTGGAAAATTCGCGTCTTGGCATACCGTTGGTATTCGCCCGCGATGTGATTCACGGCTTTAAAACCATATTCCCCATACCGCTGGGGCAGGCTGCCACGTGGAATCCTGCATTGGTGGAACAGGGGGCGCGCATTGCCGCCGAGGAGGCTTCGTCGGTGGGCATACGCTGGACTTTCTCGCCGATGGTCGATGTGTCGCGCGACGCGCGTTGGGGACGCATCGCCGAATCGTTCGGAGAGGACACGTATCTTTCATCCGTTTTGGGTGTGGCAATGGTGAAGGGTTATCAGACCGACGATCTTTCACAACCCGGTACGATGGCTGCGTGTACGAAGCATTTCGCTTGCTATGGCGCGGCTGAGGCAGGAAAGGACTACAATACCACGTGGATACCGGAAGTGCTGTTGCGCGATGTGTATCTTCCGCCTTTCGAGGCAGCAGCAAAGGCCGGTTCGGCCACGTTTATGTGCTCGTTCAACGACATCAACGGTGTGCCTTCTTCCGGCAATCCTTATCTGAACCGCACAATTTTGCGCGACGAATGGGGATATGACGGTCTTTTGGTGAGCGACTGGGGCTCGATACAGCAGATGATTCCTCACGGATTTTGTGCGGATTTAAAGGATGCCGCCCTGAAAGGCGCGCTTGCCGGTGTGGATATGGATATGGAAAGCTATGCCTACGTAAACCATCTGAAAGAATTGGTTGAGGAGGGGAAAGTAAAGGAGTCGGTTATCGACGAAATGGTGCGCAACGTGCTGCGTCTGAAGTTCCGGCTCGGATTGTTTGAAAATCCGTATGTCGACATGGCTACAGCCCGCAATTTCTATACCGAAGAAGCTCTTGCCGCCGCTGTAAAGACAGTTGAGGAGGGCGCGGTGCTGCTTAAAAACAACGGTGTGCTGCCTTTCAAGCAGGTCAAGAAGATAGCGTTGGTCGGGCCGATGGCCGACGACAAGCACAATCAGGCAGGAACGTGGTGTTTCGACCTTGAGAAAGAGCGTTGCGTCACTCCTTTGCAGGCTCTGACGGAAATGTACGGAAAGGATGCCGTAGTCTATGCCCCGGGCTTGGAATACAGCCGCGACAAGAACGAGCAGGGCATTGCAGAGGCTGTCGAGGCGGCGAAGAACACCGATGTGGTGGTGATGGTAGCTGGTGAGGAAGCCGTGTTGTCGGGCGAGGCGCACAGCCGTGCCGACATCTCGTTGCCGGGAGCTCAGACAAAGATGATAGAGGCTTTGAAAGCCACAGGCAAGCCGTTGGTTCTGGTCATTATGACCGGCCGTCCGATGACGATTGCCTACGAGGCAAGTCTTGCCGACGCTGTGCTATACACTTTCCACGGCGGCACGATGGCAGGGCCGGCAATAGCCAACCTGCTTTCCGGCAAGTCGGTGCCGTCGGGCAAGTTGCCTGTTTCGTTGCCGAAGATGGTAGGTCAGGAGCCGCTTTATTATAACCATAAGAATACGGGCCGTCCGGCGAGCGGGATAGTGCTTATCGACGACATACCGCTGGAGGCGTCACAGACATCGACAGGCTGCACGAGCTATTATCTCGACGCGGGCGACGGACCGGCGTTCCCGTTCGGTTACGGTTTGTCATATACCACTTTTGAGTACGGCGATGTGCGTTTGTCGGCCACTTCGATGGGCAAGGACGGCAAGATTGAGGCGACATGTACGGTGAAAAATACCGGCAGTGTGGCCGCAGCCGAAACCGTTCAGCTTTATGTACGTGATCTTATTGGTTCGTTGATTCGCCCTGTAAAAGAGCTTAAAGGCTTCGAGAAGATTTATTTGCAGCCGGGAGAGAGCCGTGATGTGAAATTCACGTTGAATGCTTCCGACCTTGCTTTCTGGGTTTCTGCAAAAGAGAAGATTGTGGAGCCGGGAGAGTTCGATTTATGGATTGCCGGTGACAGCGCAAGCGGCGCGCCGGTGAAATTCAATGTTACAGAATAATTAAAAAGGAATATATATATGAAAAAAAGACTATTTTTCGGACTTTTGGCTGTAGCTGTGGCTGTAGTCGCGGTTGATGCCGATGCCAAGAGCTTCAAAAGAGGAGTGAGCGAAAACGGCTTTGGCCTGAGGGAGGAATTCGACGCGCTTATGCCGGGTGTCAGTTGGTTCTACAATTGGGGGAATTTGCCTAATGCGAATATCGCCGATGTGCCGGGTGAGGAGACTATCGAGTTCATACCTATGTGCTGGAATGCCAATTACAACGCCGACGGCATACGCGAGTATTGCAAGGCTCATCCTGAAACTAAATATTTACTCGGTTTCAATGAACCGAATTTCAAGGCTCAGGCGAATATGACGCCGGAGGTGGCCGCAGAGAAATGGCCTGCTGTCAAGGCTCTTGCCGATGAATTGGGCTTGGAGCTTGTAGGACCGGCGGTGAACTATTCTCCCGACGGGCCTGAGAACGACCCGTTTACTTGGTATGCGAATTTTGTCAAATTGGTGGGCACTGACGCTTTTGATTATATTGCATTGCATTGCTATTCCGGAGGCACTGGCGGAATGCAGGATATGATCGACCGCTTCTATGCCTTGTACGGTAAGAAAATATGGCTTACGGAGTTCAGCATGGGAGGCGATGGCGGTATCAATGTCGGCTCGCCGGAGGCACAGATTTCATCGATGGTACAGCAGCTTGAGTATCTTGAGAAAAGCGACAAGGTGTTCCGTTATTCGTGGTTCATAGCGAAAGGTACTACAACACGATCTCCATACATTGGTCTGATTGTCCCGAAAAATGGTTATGGCGAGCGTGAGCTTACGGAAGTGGGTAAAGTATATGTCTATATGACTGAATTCGACGAGACGGTATATCATGGCGTGGATGATGTTGTTCCTGCTTCGGAATATATTTCATCAAGCTCGTTGGTGCTCGGCTCGAATGCCGACAGTTTCAACCCGGGCGAACTGGAAATTACCCAATTCAGTTCAGGCGCGTATGCTGATTATCAGTTCGACATACCTTCTACCGGAGAATATACGTTGACATTACGTGTTTCCGGGCAAGGTTACGATGCTGGCCGTTGGGATCCTAAAATCGCAATTTACAGCGTTGACGAGAACGGCGAGCAGCTTGCCACATTGGCTGAGGCTACACAGTTCGCCTTGTCGGGCGACGACGCGGTGTTCGGGAACGTGGCGTTCAAGTTGCAGCTTCAGGCCGGCAAGCAGCGCATACGCATAGCCGACACAAATCCGTTCCAGCCGAGCGGCATGCACATCAGCAGCCTTTCTTTCAAGGAAGGATTCGGCGGGGTTGAATCCGTGGTGGCTAACTCGGGCGAATTCACCTGCGCGGTGGATGGCGGCATGCTGCGCGTGTATGGCACGGTAGCGGCGTTGCGCGGCGAGGTGTACGACCTCAACGGACGCTTGGTGGCAAGCGGGGCATTCGACGGGAATATGATGCCTGTCGACGGTCTTGCCGGCGGAATGTACATACTCAAATTGTACACTGACGGCGGAATGCAGGCTCTGAAGTTCTGCAAGTAAGATTTTTGCATAATACAGTTGAGTTAGGTTTTATTTGGAAAGGCGGATTGCGGCGTGATGCCGCAGTCCGCCTTCCCTTTTATATGCAGTAAGCAGAAATCCTTTTGGAATTCCTACCGGCATTCGGGGCGGAGGGGGTAGGTGTTGCGCAGCTGCTCGAATTTGTCGGGGTTGGCTTTCAGCCGGGCGGTGTCGGACATGGGGTCGTATGATTCCGTTACTTGGCGTATGTTTGTGATGTCGGCACCGGCGGCCGGTGCGTCGGTATGGGGAATGCCGTCTATCTTTACGTTGAAATGCCGGCAGAACGCTTCGAGGACCATGGCCGTGGCGCGTTTTTTCCCGTCCGACGAATATCCGGCTATGTGCGGGGTGGCGATGAATGCTTTTTCAAGGAGTTGGCGGTTGATTTCCGGCTCGTTTTCCCAGCAGTCGATGGCCGCGGCTTCTATTTTCTTGCCGTTTATGGCATCGAGCAATGCAGTGTTGTCGACAACCGGGCCGCGCGAACTGTTTATCAGCAGCTTGCATTTCTTCAGGCTGTTGAAAAACGCCTTGTCCGCGAGATGGAAAGTGCGGTCGCCGCCGTCAACGGTCAGAGGTGTGTGGAAAGTTATGATGTCGGCTTTCGCCGCTATCTTCTCCAAGCTGGCGAAGCCGCCGCCTTCCTTGCGCTGGCGCGGCGGGTCGCATGGCATCACGCGCATGCCAAGCCGCTCGCCCCAGCGAGCCACGATGCTGCCAACGTGCCCCACTCCTACCACGCCCAATGTCAGGCCATCCGGGGATTGTCCGTGCAGGAAATTGCCTATTGCCGCAAACACGTATTGAGCCACTGCCGGGGCGTTGCATCCGGGGGCGTTGTATACGGCGATGCCGTTGTCGCGGCAATATCCGGGGTCGATATGGTCGGTGCCTATCGTGGCGGTGGCGATGAACCTCACACGGCTTCCTGAAAGCAGCCGGCTGTCGCACCGGGTGCGTGTCCTGACGAAAAGCGCGTCGGCTTCTTTTACGGTTCCGGCATTGATTTCCGCGGCTGGAAGGTATTCCACTTCCCCGAACGCCTCAAGCAGCCCTTTTATGTAAGGGATGTTGGCTTCTACGATAATTTTCATAGCCTTAAGAAGTTTATTATTTCAGGTATGCTGCATGCGGCGTTTGCCAGAATCATCAGGAAAAACAGCACGTAGCGGCGTTGCAGTTTGTAGATGGTGAAGAAATGCGCGGTCTGGTATGCCATGCAGATATTGAGCGTCATCAGGTACGTGTCGAGATTCTTTATGTCTACTACCATGAGCAGGGTGGTGAATATTGCCATAAAGGTAAAGAATCCGTTGTACGACCGCAATTGCAGCCGGTAGCTGATGAGCTTGAACATGTTGGCTATGCCAAGTACAGTCCCCGCTATCAATAGGAACGCTATCCGGTAGATGTCTGACAAGTCAAGTTCCTGCATATACCGGTCAAGCGATATGTCGAAACGTGGCATTTGCAAATCGCCGAACGACAGTATGCCTGCGCCTAAGATAATCCAGTAGGGCGTGACCGCCCCGAGCAGCATGGCCAAGAAACCTTTGAACGAGAAAATTTTCATCTGGAGGAATCCGATGATGAATGCCGGGAAAAACAGCAGACACACATAGTCGAGCAGGCTACAGGCTGAGAGCAAGAATGATACGAGAAAGACGATTCTGCGGCGCTCGCGGTGCTGGTAGTTGCCGAACAAAATCAGCGTACACAGCATCAGTATGATGTTGACAGCCGCGGCGGCCGGTGTCCCGGAAGCATAATCAGGGTTTACCAGTACGGCGAACAAAAAATAGGAGACATAGATTACGGTATATTCCCTGACAAAGGCAAAATTCTTGTCGAGCACACGTAAAATCACGGCTACTGTGAAAACCAACGCGATATTGACTATCCAAGGGCCGTCGAATACTACCGGCAGCGTGCTGATTCCTTGCGGCGGTTCTTGGACGCCTGTACC
>URQP01000036.1 GCA_900550025.1 uncultured Porphyromonadaceae bacterium
CCCGCCGCAAAGTTCGACAACGCCAAAGCTGTGTTGGCTCCGTCGGAGATGTCGTAGACATACAGCGTCTGCGGCTCGGCGTTGCCGAGGAATGCGGCCTTGCCGGAAGTCATCACAAGATAACGCTCGGAGTCGTAGGTTATTATCCGCGCGTCCGTACCCTGCGACGGTATAGCCGCAATGTCGAGCTTGAACAATTCGTTGAAATCACGGTCGACAAGCACAATCGGCGCCTGCGTGCTCGTATACACATACTCGTTGGCCGTACCCACTTGGTTGACTGCCGCATAATATGGAGCAGTGACCGAAGGAATGATTTGCGTCGGGTTAGACACATTTGTGAATCCCGTCACGTCGCAGCGCAGAATCTGCGTTCCATCCTGCGTGACGAAATACATCGTGCCGTTGCCAGCCTCGTCAAGGTTCACTGAAATGTTGTCTCCAAGGCGCACGCCGCCCATCGTGGCGTTGGAAGCCTCGCCTTCAAACGAGAATATCACTTCAGGCACAGAATTGGCGTCAGCCCAATGATAGACTTTCAACGCGCCGTCGCCGGCAGCCACGGCCGTGGTAAGATTGCTTATGTAAACGTGGCCTTGAGCCAAGCGTCCCGCGCTGATTGTGTACGTTCCGCCCGCTATGCCCGTAGTATTCAGCACTGTCTCGACAGGAGAGCCGGCCTTTATGCTCTCGTAGCTCAGAAGCTTCGGAAACGTGCCGCCTTCGCGCGACACGATGAGCAGGTTCTTGCCGTCGAAATCCGCGCTGCGCGTGTTCTCCGCCGCAAAGTCGGCATACAGTTCAGCCCCGAGCGGATTCAGAGAATAGTCGTATACAGAACCGAGAGTGAAATCCGCGCCAAATACCGGCTCGCCCTCGAACGACAGCCTGTACTCCGCCTTCAACCCCTCGAAATCCATCAAAATCTTGCCGGGATTGTCGGCAGAGACCACATTGTTATTGCCCTCCGAAAGCGTCACCTCCGTGCGCTTAGGCATACATACTATCTCGACTATTTCAGCCGTCTGCGCATCAGGCACACCGAGATACACAGTCTTGTCAATCTCGCTGATGAACGCCTCTTTCTGCTGTCCGTCAGAACCTTTCACCACCACCTTGCTGAGCAGCGGGGTCTCCTTCGCAGCCTGAAGCGTCACATTAAGAGTATATACTCCCACATTCTCGCCGTTGAGCACCCTTACCTCGGCAGAACCAGAAGTGACATCGTAGCTCTCCTTGTCGAGCTTAGCCCCAAGAGAAAGCTTGCCGCTCACTTTCAACGCCTCTATGTCCGTCTCCGCCGGAATGTTGAAAGCCACCGTCTTCGATGCCTCGTCAACCGTACCAGCGTATGTTTCCGTACCTGTCAGGCCGCCGTTGGTCACGCTGAGGCTGTAGATGAGCACTTCGCCCGACGGATTGTCAACAAACGGCTCCTCCTCGCAGGCCGCCACAAAAAGCGCCAGGCAGAAAATGCATATTGTCTTATAAATTGATTTAATCATATCTGCAAAATTCTAAATGTTTATTCTTCATCCATCCACTCTTTAGTCTGGGTCAGCTTATAGCCGTTGTCCTTGTACAACTGGATCTGGTCCTTCGGCACCGGCTTCACATAATTCTTCGCTTCCGGGGCCTTGCGGGCAGTCCCGCGGTTGCACAGAATGAAGCCCTCCTCGGCACCGCCGTCGATATACACCTCCGTGCGGTTGGCCTTCGGATAGTCGCTGTAGCGGATATATGCGCCATAGCGGATGTCGGGATTGCTTTCGTTGCACATATAGTCGAGCTTCTTCCAACGCTTCAGGTCGCTGTAGCGCAAGCCCTCGAAACACATCTCGACACGGCGTTCGCGGCGTATCTCCCAAAGCATCGCCGGCACTTCCGGGTCGCGTTTCGGGTCGTCGTAGGCTGTGCCGTTCACTCCAGGCTGGTTGCCGAGAAGCTGCAAGTCGGGAATCGACATGCCGCTGCGGCGGCGTATCAGGTTAATCGACGCGTCGAGGTCGGCCTGCGTAAGCTCGCCAAGCTCATAGCAAGCTTCGGCATAATTGAGAAGCACTTCCGAATAGCGCAGCAACGGACAGTCGGTCTCGTTGTTCTGGCCGCGGTACTTCTGGTCCTCGCTGGTGGCCTGGGTGTCATCCATGAACTTGCACATAGAGTAGCCCGAAGTGGAATAGTTGAACGGCGTGCAGTCCTCGCCGCGCACGTAGTATTTCATACGGAATGTCTCCGTCAGCCGCGGGTCGCGTCCGGCAAAGAACTCGTCGGCGGTCTCCGGATTCCAGCTTGCGTCGAGATGCACGGGCAGGCCGTCGTCGGTCAGGTACGACTCCAGCAGGGCGCGGTTTGCGCCGGTCTGGGCCTCGGCGTTGTTGTAGGTCAACACGCAGTGGGTGAGCGTGCCGCCAAGATATTTCCTGTAGAATATCACCTCGGGATTCCCCGCAAGGTCGTCGGACGAGAACAATGCGTTATAGTCCGGGGAAACGGAGAACTGCCCCGACTGCATCACTATCAGCGCAGCCTCGCGGGCCATCTTTATCATCTCGTTGCCGAGAGCAGCGTCGATGTTGTGGTATTTCAGGAAAGTGCCCTCGCGCAGCGCAAGGCGCGAAACCATGGCAGCCACCACATAGCGGTTGATTACGAGGTCGCCGTCGTTGGTGCGCACATTGTCCATGGCAAACTGGAAGTCCTCCATTATTTTCCTGTCAACCTCCGTGCGGGGGTCGCGGTCCTTGAACATTGCGTCGCGGTCGGAAGCGTCGAGGCGGGTGTCGTACCAAGGCACATCGCCATAGCCGAACACCATGTTGGCATACTGCATCCCGCGGAAGAACCGCCCTATGCCGAGCCAGTGGTTGAGAGCCTCTTCTGAAAGGCCGGGTACGGTCTGCACTTTCTCAATCATATAGTTGGCCTTGCGTATCACGCCGAAGTCCCATCCGGAATCAGAGTCAGGGACACGTATCGGGGTGAACTCGCCCTGCACGTTCCATGCAATGTCGTCGTTGAACGTGTCGCCGTTGCCGAAAGAGCTGCCGCCAATAAGCCCCGACGTGCCGTATCCGTTGAAGAATGTCGGATAGAAGCCGTAGGAATACGTGCGGCAATGGTCCTCCGTCTGCCAGTATTCGGTGTCCTCCAGCGAATCGAACGGCGGACGCTCGAAATAGTCCGTGCAAGAGGTGGACGATATTGCGGAAAGCATCAGTAGAGCCGATGCCATTATCTTTAATCTTTTCATAATATTCATTTTTTAATGGTTTAGAACGTTACTTGCAATCCGAATGAAGTATTGCGTGAATACGGATACGAACGTCCGATATAGTCGCCGTCGCCTGTCGATGTGCGTGTCTCCGGGTCGATTGGAATATCGCCGAGGTGGTCGAACTCAAACACGTTCTCCAACGACAGATACAGGCGCAGCCTGCTTATCTTGGCCTTACGTGTCCACTTTTCCGGGAACGTGTAGCCCACCGTGATGTTCTTTATACGGCAATATGCCATATTGAGCAGGTACTTGGTCTGCGGCAGGAAGTTCTGCGTCTGGTTCGACTGCCCGGTGTTGCTCAACGCCGGATAGAAGGCGTCGCGGTTGTCGGGTGTCCAGTAGTCGAGCTGGTGGGTGTACCACGCCTCAAGATAGTTGAAACCCGGTATCACGATGGAGCCTGTACCCCAATAGTCGCGCTTGCCTACGCCTTGGATGAAGATTCCGAGGTCAACGCCTTTCCAGTCGAGGTCGAGACGCGCGCCGTATTCGTAACGCGGCGACGAGTTACCGATAATCTTCTTGTCACCCGGGTCGTCGATGGTGTTGTCGCCCGGAGTAATCTTGCCGTCACCGTTAAGGTCCTTGTACTTGATGTCGCCCGGGCCGTAGAAGAACCAGCCGTTAGTCTCATAGTAGCTCTGCGACGGTATGCCTTCCTTCAGCACAAGCTTTCCTGACGGGTCGGTCTCGAAATCGTCCTCCGTGAAGAAGCGGTCGGTCTCGAATCCCCAGATTTCGCCATATTCGCGTCCCTCATACGAGCCGAGCGCGCGTGAGTTGGTGCTGAGCTTGTCGTAGAACGAGCGCGCGTCCGAAAGATAAGCGTTGACCGAGATGCCAAGGCCGTTGTTGAAACGGTGGCGGAAGTCGAGTGCTATTTCCCAGCCGCGGGTGTTGAGCTCGCCGTAGTTACGGTAAGGCGGTGTCTGCCCGTAGGTCGACGGCAGGGTCTCGCCTGTGGCAATCATATTGGAGTTCCTGCGGTTATACCAGTCGAACGACAGTCCGAGACGGTTGTCTAAGAAGCGCATGTCGATACCGATGTCGCCCGTGGTGATTGTCTCCCAAGTGAAGCCGTCGCGGATGGCAGTAGGCAATCCGAACGAGCGTTCGCCGGTAGTGCCGATGACCCAAGTGGTGGTCGTGGGCGTGAGCAGCGGGCGGAACAAGTTCGCGCCTACCGACTGGTTACCTATCGAGCCGTAAGAGCCGCGTATCTTCAAGTGGCTGAGCCACGGTTTCAGACCCTGCATGAAATTCTCCTCGCTCATTATCCAGCCCGCTGAGCCCGATGGGAAGAATCCCCATTGCTGGTCGGCCGGGAAATTGGAAGAGCCGTCAAGACGTCCGTTAAGCTCAATCAGATAACGGTTGTTGAACGCATAGTTCAGACGCAGGAAATAACCGGCACGCGCCTCGTGGGTCTTATATGCCGAAGCATACTGGTCGCCTGAAGTGAGCGATATTTCCGGATGGTTGTTGAGAATCATGTCGCGGCGCTCGGAAGTGTTGCCGTAAGAACGGTACATCTCGATGTTCGTACCAGCGATGGCTCCGAGAGAATGCTTGCCTATCTCCTTATTATAGCGGAACAGGGCGTTGAGTACGTGGAAGTCGCTCATGTCGGTAGCGCGGACAACCTTATTGTGGGTTTCGGCCGTCCACACCTCGTTCTTCATTCCCGCGCCTCCCCAGAAGTTCCAGCCGCTCACCTGTCCGCCGTTGGTTTCCGTGAAACGGCTCACGTGGGTGAACGTGTAGTCGGCCTCGAAGTCAAGCCCCGGGATGATGTGCGCCGTACCGCCGACAGACACACGCATATAGTTGTTCGACTTCTGGTTCATATTGGCCTGCGAAATTTCCGTCACTACATTGTGGAACGGTATGCCCTCGTATGTGCCGTAAGGCATCATCTTCGGCCAGCGGTAAAGGTAGTACCACTCGTCGTAGCTCGACGACGGCCCGAAATTATACGGCGTGTCGTATTCGTAACGAGTATAGAGCAACTTGGAGCGCACCTCGAAATGCTTGTTGAGTTCGGTGTTGGTGCCGAAAGTGACGTTATAGCGGTCGTACTCGTCAGTATTCACCTTTATGATACCCTCAGAGCCGAGATAGCCGAGGCTGAGGTTGTAGGCCGTGTTGCCCGACGAGCCTGAAAGCGACAGGTTGTGGTTCTGCTGGAAAGAATTCTTCTTGATGAACATGTCGGGAGCGTCGAAACTGCGGTAGAAGTACATCTTGCCGTCGATTATGTCGAAGTCGCGGCCAAGCACCATCTCCGGGCTGAGGTTCACGTCGCCGTAAACCCGCTCCCACTCTTTCATCCTCTCGATGGATTCCAGATTCCAGCTAAGATAGCAGGAATTGGTCTGCTCCGAAAGGTTGGGGTTGGCGCGCAGGCCGGCCTGCCACGACATCTCCGCGCCTTCCCATGTCTCCACGATTTCTGGAGTGACGGTAGGACGCTTCCACGAGAAGTTGTTGCTATAGTTTATCGAGAATTTCTCACCTCTCTTCGCCTTTTTGGTTGTGATTAGCACCACGCCGAACGCCGCCTTCACACCGTAAATCGACGCTGAAGCGGCATCCTTCAGCACGGAAACGCTTTCAATGTCTTCCGGGTTGATGTTCTGCAAGCTGTTGCATTCCACGTTGTCAACGAGAATAAGCGGGGCGGTGCTTCCAAGGTTGGAGCCTACCATACCGCGGATTTTCATAGTCGGATCGATTCCCATCTCTCCTGTTGAAGTGTAAACTGTAAGTCCCGGCACAGAACCCTGAAGCCCACGGGCCACGTCAGTGATAGGACGAGCTTCGAGCTGCTTCTTCACGTCGACCGTACTGACTGCCCCCGTAAGGTTAACTTTCTTCTGTGTGCCGTAGCCCACGACTACAACCTCATCGAGTACCTCGGAATCGGAATTCAAGGCAAAATCCACCTTGCTGCGGTTGCCCACGCGCGACGTGCGCGTCTTCATCCCTACATAAGATACCTCAATCACACTGTCGTCCGAGAAGTCGCCGCTCAGCGAGTAGTTACCCGAAATGTCGGTTATCACACCTTCATGGCCGCCTATGATGCGGACATTCGCACCAATTAGCGGATTGCCGCTGTCGTCGAGCACCGTGCCGCTGACCGTGCGCTTCTGGCTTCCGCCACCGGCATCGGGATTCATCTTCTCGTTCTTCGACAGGATTATGTGCCTGCCCTCAATGGCATAGTACACCCCGGTGCCGCGGAATATCTCGCTAAGCACGTCAGTGACAGGGCGGTTCTCGGCGCTCACGTCCACAGAACGCTTTGTGTCGACATTGGAATTGACAATGAACAGATAGCCCGTCTGCTTCTCTATTTCCGACAGCACGGACTGCACCGTTTTCTGCTTGACGGAGACAGTAACCTTTTCCGACTTTATCTCCGCTCCATCAGCCGTGGCTGCCGGCACAGCAAACAGGGCAAGCAGCGCACAGGCCAATTTCATCAAATTTAGCACTCGGTTAATGGATTTTAAAGGTGGGTTTAAACTCACCTTGATTTTTTTCTTCATATATTTGTAAACTTTTAAGGTTCAATTACTCAGAAACGAATGTTTCTGCATTTCATTTATTGGATCATGGCCGGCACAAATGGGAGGTTGCCGGCTTTTTTTGGGAATAATGGTTTTATATTCTGTTTATTTTCTCATAGGCAATCTCATTTTATGTGAATAATACGTCTGTCTTTCTCTTTCTCGAATTTGAAATCCATATCGTGCTGCAGCACTTGCAACGCGTATTCTATGCCGTCCGACTGGTAGAACTTGCCTGAATACGACACATCCTGCAAATTTTTCCTGTCGATTACGACCGTAACTCCGTAGTATTTCTCGAATTTTTTCATGATTTCAGAGAACGAGTCGTCCTTAAGGCTTATTATGCCCTCGCGCCAGCGGAACGAGTCGTAATCGTCAATGTCCGAAACAGCAAGGCTTCCGTCGGACGAAAGCCACGCCCTTTGGCCGGGCTGGAGCAGATACTCCCTGCCACCGCTGCTCACCTTGACTTTCCCCTCAATCAACGATGTGCTGAAATTGCCTTCCGACTCGTAAGCCTCCACGTCGAATGTGGTCCCCAGCACCTCGACAGTGCCTCCATGCGTCGCCACCCTGAACGGTTTGCCAGCATCCTTCGCAACCTTGAAATATCCCTCGCCGTCGATTTCCACACGCCTCTCGCCGCCGGTGAACATAGCCGGGTAGCGGAGCGTGGTCTTGGAGTTAAGCCACACTTCCGAACCGTCGGCAAGACGCATATTCAGCTGCTGCCCTGCCGGGACGGATATTTCCTGCATCGGTATTTCCATCGGAAATATGTATGTCCTTGCTATATACGCCAAAATCAGAGTGACAACCGCCACCGCGGCAATCTTCGACAATCCCAAGACCATACGGCGGAGCTTCAATCCCACCGGACGGCGCAAGCCGGCATCATCGCTGGCAAGCAGCACCGTCGCGTCAAACAACGCGCGCTCCTCCAGAAGCTGCCGCAAGTTGGCGGGCGACTCTTCCGCCCACCGCCTCACACCGGCACGCTCCTCGTCAGTGGCTGTATGTGAAAAATATCTATATAGTATGTCCTTGTCCATCAATTTCCACGTTTTGTATATAGAAATAGCGAATAAAGACAGCCTTACCCTCATGCAATGAGGTTAATTAATATTAAAACGGGGGGGGAGGTAGAACAGTATTGGCATAATAAAGAGAATAAATCAAAAGAGCCAACGGCAAAAGGTCGCTCAATTCGGAGCGCAAGTGTCTCAAAGCTTTCGAGATATGGTATTCCACCACTTTCACCGACATATTCTCCCTCTCGGAAATTTCGGCATAAGTCATATCCTCCATACGGCTCATCAGAAACACACGGCGCGTTTTCCACGGCAGCTTCGCCAAGGCACTGTCAACCGCCGCCCTAAGCTCGGCGGTCATTATCTTGTAAGGGTCGAACGCCTCAAGCGAAGATATGGCCATATTGATTTCCCATACAGCGTCGTCGTAAATGCGGCTGTGGGTATCGGCATGGATGCGTTTCATTTTCAGGTAATCTATACACTTATGCTTCACCACCGTAAGGATATAGGCGGGAATATTGCTTTCGTCGCGTAGATTTTCACGGTTTTCCCACCAGTATACGAACGAGTCCATCACGATGTCCTCGGCAGCCGGACGGTCATATACGTAGTTGTAGGCAAACCGTATGAATTTGTCCCTCTGGCTGAACACATCATTGAATATTTCAATCTGGCAGTCCATTTCCGTGAGCTTATCTAACCCCAAAGATACGGAATTTTATCAAATCCAAGCCAACAGGCACGCTGCTTTTTCCATTACCGAACCTACCGGAAGCAGCCCGCAAGCAACATCATCTGCGGAGGCGGAGGGTCGTGCCGGCGGGAAGGGGCGCATCCTTTTCCATGCCGTTCAGATTGGCGAGCGACTCCAATTTCACTCCGAAGCGCATGGCTATCGAATGCAACGTGTCTCCTTCACGCACCGTATAAGTCGCACTGCCTTCCATCACCTCATCGTTCTTTTCCTGCAAATAAACCATATCGCCGTCCTTGAAATGCAGGTCTCCCCGACGCGACAGGTCGTTATACGACCGCAGCTTCCGCTCCTTCACCCCGAACTCGTCGGCAATGTCCGACGGAGTGTCGCCATCGTAGGCGGTGACATAATAGAGTCCCCATTTACGCCGTATCTTATGAGTCAGCTTAAATTCGTTGATAATTTCCATATCGATGGAATGCTCCAACGACTCGTCGCCTTCCAGATGCTTGCGGTCGGCTATCTTGGGCTGTCCTGTGTCGTATTCGTCAAGCGAATAAAGCTCTATGATGCTTATCAGCTTTGAGGCATAGCGGGGGTCGGTGGCATAACCGCATTCCTTCAGCCCCTTGGCCCATCCTTTATAGTCAGTCACTTTCAAGTCGAACAAAGGCTCGTAACGCTTGCGCTTCAGAAAGCGGGCGTGGTCCTCGAAGGATTCCGCCGCATCCCCATATTTGCGGAAACATTCGCCTTTTTCATCGTCATCCATATATATGCCGTCGCCTTTCCACGTATTGTGGCATTTAATCCCGAAATGGTTGTTGCCCTCCGTGGCAAGCCGCGACTGTCCGGCACCGCTCTCAAGCAGCCCCTGCGCGAGGGTTATGCTCGCCGGAATGCCATATTCCTGCTGCTGGCGCACGGCGGTTTCCCTATACATTTCTATATATGCAAGATAATCAGGCGACAACGATTGCGCCGGCAGAATTGCCGGAAACAAAATCATCAGCAAGCAAAGGCATGCTTTTTTTAGGAAATCCCTATATTTAGATAATATAGGATGCGTCTCGGCATAGTCAAACTTGAAAACTTCCGTTTTCGTTTGTCTCTGCTCTCGACTTTCACTATATTTGCAGCAGTTAGTTTTCATTTATCACCTCTTTTTATGAAAGAACTGAAAATTACTACAAATATACAAGTTTGCGATTATTCGGAGCTTGTAGAGGACGACAAAATTTTAGTGGACAAGGCAAAAGCGATGACAGAAAAATCGTACGCGCCTTACAGCAAATTCCATGTCGGAGCGGCCCTGCTGCTGTCGAACGGCAAGATTGTATGCGGCTCCAATCAGGAGAATGTGGCTTTCCCTTCCGGCACCTGCGCCGAACGCACCACGATTTTCTACGCGCATTCCAAATATCCGGAAGCGTGTTTCGAGAAACTTGCCATAGCAGCAAGCACAAACGGTAAATTCACAGAGAAGCCAACCGCCCCATGCGGAGCGTGCCGTCAGGCAATACTTGAATACGAAAAATTAGGCGGCCGCCCTATAAAAATTTACCTTTACGGAGAAAAGGAAGTCTATATTGTCAATGGAATAAAGGCATTGCTTCCGTTGCAGTTCGACAGTTTTTGACAGATACTGATGCAAGGACGGCTAAAGATACAGATTAACAGCAAATTCGAGCATCTTAGGGACAAGATAGCCCTATTGCCTGACACCATACCGCAAAACGGCGAAATAATCTACGACGACCGTAACACTATCTACCGCATCACGATAGGAGACGTTGACTCTACCGTGAAAGCGTTCCACATACCCGCGTTTTTCAACCGCATAGCATACACCTTTTTCAGGCACAGCAAAGCGCGGCGCTCCTACGACAATGCCGTCCGACTCGAATCACTCGGGATAGGGACTCCGGAACCTATCGCCTGCATCGAGGAATACAAAAACTCGCTCTTGCGCCGGAGCTATTACGTATGCCGCATGGTAGAGGGGCAGAACATACGCCACTGGGAGACCGAAGTACCCGACTACAAACAAATGATACGCGCTTTCGCGGCATTCACCTACGGACTGCACAGCAAAGGCGTATACCATAAGGACTACTCCCCCGGCAACATCCTGTTCACTCGTGACGGCGCAGGAAAATACCATTTCTACATGGTGGACATCAACCGTATGGAATTCGGAGTGAAAGACAAACGCAAGCTCTACCGCAATTTCCGCTGCCTCAACATCGACAGCGAAGAAGAAACCGCTCGTGTGGCGCGCGAATATGCCTCGTTCGCGGGACTCGACGCCGACCGTATGGGAAATCTTGCAATCAGCCTGTTGCGCCGTTACCACGCAGTCAAAGCCCGGCACCGGCTTCTGAAAAAGCTGTTCCGCAAAAGCCGCTAACAATATTTCTTCCGGCGGAAACGTCCGAACGCATAAGCGAGAACCTCCTGCTGTACAGACTGACGGCGCAGACGGGTTGCCGCATAATAGACAACCGCGCATACAACCATCTGGCACGACAGATTCAACCAGTCACCAGCAAAAGCGTATCCGGCAAACCAAGCGGCGGCGGCAGCGACCGCCGAAGGGGCAGCATACGGCACTATGTCGGCCACAATCCTGACAGCACGGTAGCCGGTAAGCCGCGCGGTGACAACCACAGAATAGACATAGAACAACGCCGACGCAACGAACTGCCCCCAAATCATAGCCGTGACTCCCATCGGGATTGTCACGAATATTGCGGCAACCATAAGCACGTCTTTAACCACCTCGTACTCAACCAAAGCCTTCGCGCGCCCGATGGCGAGAATATAGTTGTTGTACAACGACGTGAGAATGACAAATATGCCGCGCGCGCAAAGTATCTGGAACATTATTATTGCCTCGTCCCATTTCGTGCCGAACAGAATATGGAAAACAGGGGCTGAAGCTGTAATCAGCAGCAGCATTATCGGGAAAGCAAGATATGCCGTGAATTTGTTCATCTTCGACATTGCGCCGAGCAGCCTTTCCTTGTCGTCCTGAAAGCCGCTCAACACCGGCAGGAACGACGAGGTGAGAATCTGCGAGAACGACATTATCCCCATCTTGCTCCACTTGTCGGCCTGCGTGTAGCAGCCCAGTTTTGCAAGGTTGTAATACGCCCCGATTATGAACGAATAGATATTGAGCGAGACTGTATTAAGGAACGAGCTCACCATAACCCCGCTCCCCACAGCAAAAACAGACTTCAACGAGCCGAAACTGAACCGCCGGCGCGGCAACCATCCTGAGGTCGCCCATAAGAACGCCGATTTCGTGAACGACAAGATTAGAGTCTGCCACACTATCGCCCATGCCCCATAACCGGCCACGGCAAGCCATATCCCCACCGCTCCCGAAATTACCAATCCCACGGTATTGCTTATGGCTATTTTCTGGACGGTCATCTGCTTCATCAGACGGTTGGTCTGCACAATTGCCGTAGCATTGATTATGAACGACAAAAACATCGCCCGCGACAGCCATACAAGCCTGTCATCGCCGAAAAGCGACGCGATTAAAGGAGAACAAAACCATAGTATGGCATAAATAGCCACACTCATCCCCACATTGAACCACAGAACCGTACAGTAATCAGTCTCCGTAGGGGTCTTCTTCTGAATCAACGCGCTTGAAAAGCCACTGTCGACAAACAAAGAGGCAAACGACTGGAACACCAACATAGCCCCGACCAATCCGAAATCCTCTTTCGAGAGCAAATTGGCCAGCACTACGCCGGTGACGGCATAAAGCAATTGCGACGCGAACTTGTCGATGGTGTTCCATTTCAAAGTCCGCGCCGTACGCAATTTTATGTCGGCCTCCACCATAACGGTCAGATACTGTTGATTGCCGGAGCATCCGGACGCTGGACAGGCTTACGCCCTTCCGTAGCGTCATCGTCCTCTCCTCCTTCAAACACATCATCCACAACAGAAGGCGTTGTCAAAGGCTCCGGTTTAACCTCCGTGGCAGGTTTTTCCTCGACAGTAACACTCGCCGGGTCGCCTTCGTCCTTCACAGCCTTTACCGTAGTCAACCCGCTTTTTTCTATTTTTTCAGGATTACCCCTGTAATACACCTTGCCAGTGCCTATCCCCCTGATTTTCAACTTCGACAACGGACTGCAATAAGCCGAGCCGGTACCTGTCAGACGGCATTCCACTTCTTCCGCCGCCACATCGTACGCGTCGACCGTCCCGGTGCCTACATTCACAATCTCAAGCGAACGGCATTTTCCGAACACTTTTATAAATCCCTTTCCCGACTGCACCTTCAGGCTTACCGATGTAGCGTCCAGCCCGGCGGCCGTTATCCTGCCATTGCCTTGAGTGGAAAGCGTTATCTTTGACGCCGGCTTTATCTCCTTGACCGTCACGCTCCCGTTACGCCAATTCTCCACTTTCGACAAAAACGTGGAATAGACATACACCGTGGGCAAATCCTCCACTTCCTGCGCGTCAGGCGAAATCTGTATCTTCAGCTTACCTTTATTGCATTCCGTCATGATATAAGAGGCGTATGCCGGTTTTGTCTCGAATGCCACCAATCCTACAGAATCAGGATTCGTAGAATACACCACATCCAACTTGTCGTTAAGCACCAGCTCGCTGAATTCCCCCACCGGAATCTTAAACTGCTCCGCGCTGGCAGAAACACTTGCCACCAGCAAAGCGACCAAAATCAACACTGAATTTCTCATATCTTCTTATTTTTATATTCTAAATATGCAAATATTCTCTCTCTATCTTTTTCAGGACCCCGTCGAGTTCGCCGCAAGTCTTGGCCTGAAGCATGGCGATGCGCGTTGCCCGGAAATCCGGGATGCCTTTAAACAGCGGCGAAGCCGCAAGATGACGGCGTATGTGAAGTATTCCGCGATACTCGTCGATACGCCCGATGCTCTCCGCAATCTGCCTCCGCAGCAACGCCATTTTCTCGGCCGCCGGAATTTCCGGAATACTGCAGCCATGACGGAGATAATACTTCATCTCCCTGAAAATCCATGGAGCGCCGATTGCGGCGCGCCCCACCATTATGCCGTCTACGCCATAACGGTCATAATATTCGGCGAGCTTCTCCGGCGACGTTATGTCGCCATTGCCTATGACCGGTATCTTGACGCGAGGGTTGGCCTTCACCTCCCCTATCAACGTCCAGTCGGCCTCTCCAGCATACATCTGGCTGCGTGTGCGGCCGTGTATGGTAATGGCCTGAATGCCGCAATCCTGCAACTGCTCGGCAAGCGTGGTGATTATCTTGTTTTCGCAATCCCATCCAAGCCTTGTCTTCACCGTGACAGGCAACTTGACGGCATTGACCACCGCACGCGTGATTTCCAACATTTTAGGCACGTCGCGCAACATCCCGGCTCCGGCACCCTTCGACGCCACTTTCTTGACCGGACAGCCGAAATTGATGTCGATTACGTCAGGATTAGCCTGCTCCGCTATTTCGGCGGCACGCACCATAGGCTCCACTTCCTTACCGTAAATCTGCACCGCAACCGGCCGCTCGGCATCCGACGTATGGAGCTTGCGCACCGTGCTGTTGATATTACGTACCAACGCGTCGCTCGACACGAATTCCGTATATACCATATCCGCCCCCTGCTCCTTGCATATAAGCCGGAACGAAGGATCGGTCACATCCTCCATAGGAGCCAAAAGTACAGGGCGTTCGCCCAAATCTACAGAGCCAATCTTCATCTTCTAATTAACACTGTTGTCCGCGCGTTTGTTCAATCACGCCCGCAGCACAACATTAATGCAAAGTTAACCATAAACACTCACATTTTGATACGCACCAAGCCGCAGATACTGTCTGTTTGAGAAGCATTAATGTCCGATATGGCATTTAAGCAGACGCAACATCTCAACGACAGTCAGACCCGACAGCGGGTGCACCCATCCGGGCGACAATTCGGCAAGCGGGACAAGGACAAACTCGCGCTCCGCCATCTTAGGGTGCGGGACAATAAGCCGCCCGCTTTCCATCACCTCGCCGCCGATAAAAATAATATCTATGTCAAGCACACGGTCGACATAACCGCCTTCTTTATCCCTATGGCTGCCGCTGCCGGCTTCTTTCTCCACCGTCTGCAGGAAATCCAGCAAAGCGTATGCGTCTTTATCCGTGTCAAATTCAGCCACGATATTATAAAAGGGGTTATCGGAATGATAACCCCATGCTTCAGATTCGAACAGGGAAGACACCCTCACCTTCCCCTCCGATTCACGTATCTTATCGACAGCGAACCGCAAATTCGCCTCACGGTCGCCCAAATTAGAACCGATGCCTACACAGACATGAAGCATCCCTGTTATAATTTTTTCGATACCTCCACTTCTTCAAAGGCTTCAATCATATCGCCCTCTTTGACATCATTGTAATTGCTGATGTTGAGACCGCAGTCGTAGCCTGATGCCACTTCCTTCACATCGTCCTTGAAGCGCTTCAGCGAACCCAGCTCGCCGGTATAGATGACAATGCCGTCGCGGATAAGGCGCACCTTGCTCGTGCGTTTGACCTTGCCCTCGCGCACCATACATCCGGCAATCGTGCCGACACGCGAAATCTTGTAGGTCTGCAGCACTTCCGCCGTACCGGTAACCTCCTCCTTGACTTCCGGAGAAAGCATGCCCTCCATAGCATCCTTGATTTCCTCTATCGCGTCGTAGATTATCGAATAGAGCCGTATGTCCACTCCGTCGTTCTCGGCAAGACGTTTGGCTGCCAGCGACGGACGCACTTGGAACCCGATTATCACCGCGTCGGAAGCCGCCGCAAGCGTGACATCTGATTCAGAGATAGCACCCACAGCCTTATGTATGACATTGACTTGGACTTCGGGCGTTGAAAGTTTTATCAACGAATCGCTCAACGCCTCGATAGAACCGTCGACATCGCCTTTCACTATCAAGTTCAATTCGTGGAATTCGCCTAAAGCGCGGCGGCGCGCAATGTCGTCCAATCCCGGCATACGGCGTGTGCGCTCCTTCAGCTCACGCTGCAACTGCTCACGGCGGTTGGTTATTTCGCGTGCCTCACGCTCGCTGTCGAGTATATGGAAAGTGTCGCCTGCCGTAGGAGCCCCATTAAGGCCAAGCACAAGAGCAGGAGCAGAAGGCCCTGCCTCCGTGATGCGCTGGTTTCTCTCGTTGAACATGGCGCGCACCTTGCCATAGCTCGTGCCGGCAACCATTATGTCGCCCACGCGTAGCGTACCGTTGCTAACCAGCACTGTTGCCACGTATCCGCGTCCCTTATCGAGCGACGACTCTATTACCGAGCCCGTGGCCTTGCGGTCAGGATTAGCCTTCAAATCGAGCATCTCGGCCTCAAGCAGCACTTTCTCCAGCAATTCTGCCACTCCCGTGCCTTTCTTGGCCGAAATTTCCTGCGACTGATATTTTCCGCCCCAGTCCTCCACGAGGTAGTTCATATTTGCCAGCTCTTCCTTGATTTTGTCGGGATTAGCATTCGGCTTATCAATTTTATTGATTGCGAAAACGATAGGCACACCGGCCGCCGAAGCGTGGTTGATGGCCTCGACCGTCTGCGGCATCACGTTGTCATCGGCAGCGACGATGATTATGGCTATGTCAGTCACTTTCGCGCCGCGGGCACGCATTGCCGTAAAGGCCTCGTGGCCCGGAGTGTCGAGGAACGTTATGCGGCGGCCGTCCTCCAATTTCACATTATATGCCCCGATATGCTGCGTGATGCCTCCGGCCTCACCTGCAATCACATTGGAATTGCGTATATAATCGAGCAACGATGTCTTACCATGGTCGACATGTCCCATGACCGTCACAATAGGCGGACGCTGCTTCAAATCCTCCTCATTATCCTCTTCCTCGGCAATAGCCTCGGAAACCTCCGCGCTCACATATTCCGTCTTGAAACCGAATTCCTCGGCCACTATATTGATAGTTTCCGCGTCAAGACGCTGGTTGATGGAAACCATGACACCAAGATTCATACATGTAGCTATCACCTTGTTGACCGGCACATCCATCATCAAGGCAAGGTCGTTGGCCGTAACGAATTCGGTAAGCCTCAACACCTTGCTTTCAGCCTTTTCTATTTCAGCCTCCTCACGTTCGCGTTCTTCGAATGCCTCGCGCTTCTCTTTGCGCCATTTCACGCTCTTTTTCTGCGGCTTGTTGGTAAGGCGTGCAAGAGTCTCCTTCACCTGCTTCTGTACGTCTTCCTCGCTAACTTCCGGCTTTATATGGCGTTTCGGTTTCTGCCGGTCTTTGTTCTTCCCGCCGCGTTTCTGATTGTCGTCAGGCTTGCCATGCAGATTCTGTCCGGAGTTTTCAATATCGACTTTTTCTTTTCCTATGCGCTTACGCTTTTTCTTCTGCTCGCCATTCTCGGAAGCCGCTGGAGCATTGCCACCGCGCTCTTTCTGGAGACGCTCCTTGCGCTTCTCGTCCTTTGTCTTCTTTTTGGGGCGGGTCTGCTGGTTAAGTTCGTCAAGATTGATTTTACCGACAATCTTAGGAGCCGCTATCTGTTGCACTACGGTGATTATCTCCGTGCCGTCGGCATTTGTCTTAGGCCCTTTGTCGGCAGGTTTATCCTGCTGTTTCTCAGGCTTGTCCTCCGGCTTGGCTTGAGCAGGAACCGGCTTCTGTTCCGCTACCGGCTTCACCTCGGGCTGCGGCTGGGAAGCCACCGGCTTGCCGATATTGTCGAGATCTATTTTCCCGACAACTTTAGGCTTCGATATCTGCTCTACCACAGTCTTTATCTCCTCTGGCACATGCTGCTGCACCGGTTTTGCCTTTTCTTTTTCCTTATGGCGTGACGATATATATTGCTCTGACTTGGATTTCAAATCCTTATCGGTCTTGAATTCCTTGACAAGCATATCATACTGTTCGTCGGTGATTCGCGCGTTGAGGAGATTGCTCTCGTCAACACTCTGGTTGTTTTTCTTGAGGAATTCCACCAATGTAGGAACTCCGACATTCAAGTCTCTTGCTACTTTACTTATCTTTATTGCCATATAATTTGTTAGCGGTTTTCTAAAAATAAAAGATCAAATCACCCGGGCATCCGTCCAGACACGGCTGTCAATCCTCGAACTCGGCCTTAAGCACTTCCAGCACGTGGTCGACTGTGCTTTCCTCAAGGTCGGCCTTGTCGATAATCTGCTCGCGCGGCATATTGAGCACCGACTTGGCCGTCGTGCAGCCTATGCCTTTCAACGCGTCGATTACCCATTGGTCGATTTCATCGCTGAATTCATCAAGGTAGATGTCATCGCTGTCGTCAGTAAAGCGGTAGACATCAATCTGATAGCCGGTAAGCATAGTGGCAAGTTTTATGTTCAAGCCGCCCTTACCGATTGCAAGCGACACTTCTTCCGGACGCAGCATGACCTCTGCATATTTTTCTTCCTCATTGATACGCACAGAGGATATTTTCGCCGGACTCAGCGCACGCCGTATGTAAAGTTCAGGATTCGACGTGTAATTAATCACGTCGATATTCTCGTTGCGCAACTCGCGCACGATGCCATGTATACGCGAGCCTTTCACTCCCACGCATGCCCCTACCGGGTCGATACGGTCGTCGTACGACTCTACGGCAACCTTAGCCCTCTCTCCGGGAATACGGGCGATGGACTTCAAAATAATCAGTCCGTCGTTGATTTCCGGCACTTCAAGTTCGAACAGACGGCGCAAGAAGTCGGGACTTGTCCTCGAAATTATGACTTTAGGATTGTTGTTGGTGTTCTGCACTTCTTTTATCACGGCGCGGACAGTCTCGCCCTTGCGGTAACGGTCGGAAGGTATCTGCTCCTCTTTGGGCAAGATAAGCTCATTATGGTCCTCGTCGAGCACCAGCACCTCACGCTTCCATATTTGGTAGACTTCGCCCATCACAAGCTCCCCTTCCATCGCCTTGAACTTGTTATAGACAGCGTCTTTCTGCAAATCAAGGATTTTGGAAGCAAGCGTCTGGCGCAAAGTAAGAATAGCGCGGCGGCCGAATTTCTCGAAACGGATTTCTTTTGTCACCTCCTCGCCAATCTCGCATTCCGCGTCTATAGCGCGCGCGTCGGTAAGCCCGATCTGCATGCTCGGATTCTCCACAGCACCGTCGGCAACTACCTCAAGGTTCTGGTATATCTCACAGTCACCTTTGTCCGGATTCATTATGACGACGAAATTCTCGTCGGAACCGAACATTTTCGCCAGCACATTGCGGAACGATTCCTCAAGCACGCTAATCATAGTTGTCTTGTCGATGTTCTTCAGCTCCTTGAATTCTGCGAAGCTGTCAACCATGCTTATGGATTCCTCTTTCTTTGCCATAGTCTTGTCTAAAACTCTATTAAGTATTTTGTATATTTTATTTCATCATATCCGAATGTCAAAGGCTCATCGACCATTACCGGACGCTTCGCGCCTTCCGGCTTGACCTTCTTTTGCACCGTTATGGTAAACCCGCCTTCATCGGCGCTTTCAAGATTTCCTTTGAGCTTACGGCCGTCGCGGGTAAGCACCTCGACCTGATTGCCTATATTCTTCAAATATTGGCGCGGGACTCGCAACGGAGAAGTCAGTCCGGCAGAACCGATTTCAAGCTCATAGTCTTCCACGTCACGGTCGAACACCTCTTCTACCTTGCGGCTCAATGCCGCGCAGCTGTCAATATCGACGGACGAATCGCTGTCTATCTCCACGACAATCCGGTTGTCGCTGCCCACCGTGGCATCGACAAGAAACATATCCGTGCCTTCCAGCCCGCTGTTTATAGTCGCTATAAGTAAATCTTTGTCTATCATTAAAAAGCCAATTAATAAAACAATGGAGAGAACTTCCGCCCCCTCCATTTTCCATTCCGTTGCAAATATAGCAACTTATGCCCGATTTCGCAACTTCTTACATTACAGTCAGTTCCTGAATTTTATTTATTAGTAATATTTAACAACACAGAAACCAATATAACACATATTAACTTCAAGAAAGGACATAAAAAAGCCGGCGATACATCACCGGCATATCCAGTACCCGAGATCGGACTCGAACCGACAAGGTTGTTACACCACTAGAACCTGAAACTAGCGCGTCTACCAATTTCGCCACCCGGGTATCAAGTTTCGGCTGCAAAGATACTGCAAATATTGTTAATCTGAAATATAAATCCACTATTTTTACCACAGTGAATTTAATTTTTCATACCTTTACGAAGATTTTCCAAAGACAGATAGCATAAAAGATTAAATTTAAAGAGTTTATATATGGAATTTGTAAAACCCGGCAAGTATGTTGAACTTGCATATGACTTATTCGAAGTAGACGGTGAAAACGAAAGCAAAATGGTAGGATTCACAAAAGAACGCCCCGACCGCATCATATTCGGAGTGGACGACTCTGTAATCCCGGCATTCTGCGATGCAATAGAAGGCAAAAGCGTAGGCGACACTTTCGACATTACCCTCGCCCCGGAAGACGCTTTCGGACCGCGGAGGGAAGAGCACGTAATGGACTTGGACAAAGAATTGTTCAACGATGAAGACGGCAAATTCGACAGCAAGCACGTATATGAAGGGGCGGCAATAACAATGATGACGGCAGAAGGATACCCGGTATCAGGCCTCGTGCTTTCAGTCACGCCATTGAAAGTCAAGATTGACTTCAACCATCCGCTCGCGGGGAAGACCGTACACTACAAAGGCGAAATACTGTTGGTGCGCGATGCCACGGAAGCGGAACTGCATCCGTCGTGCGGAGGCAGTTGCGGCGACTGCGGAGGATGCGGGCACGACCACGGTCATGACCACTGCGGATGCGGCGACGG
>URQP01000037.1 GCA_900550025.1 uncultured Porphyromonadaceae bacterium
TAAGGATGACGCTGCTGCCAGTCGTGCCGCTGCCGACAAGTTGATACCGATGATTGAGGCGCATAAGAATGAATGCACGTTCTGTGCGCGTCTCGATAATTTGAAAAATCATCTTGTAAAGCGTAGCCAGTGGATTATCGGTGGTGACGGCGCTTCTTACGATATCGGTTTCGGAGGTCTTGACCATGTGATAGCATTGGGTAAGAATGTCAATATCCTTGTGCTCGATACGGAGGTTTATTCTAATACAGGCGGTCAGGCATCTAAGGCTACTCCTGTCGGCGCAATCGCGAAATTTGCGGCTGCCGGCAAGCGTGTAAGGAAGAAGGATCTTGGCTTGATAGCTTCGACTTATGGTTATGTCTATGTGGCGCAAGTTGCTATGGGTGCCGATCAGGCTCAGACTTTGAAAGCTATCCGTGAGGCAGAAGCTTACGACGGACCTTCTTTGATTATTGCATACGCTCCGTGTATCAATCACGGCTTGAAGAAAGGTATGGGCAAGTCGCAGGCTGAAGAGGCTGCTGCTGTTGAGTGCGGATACTGGCACTTGTGGCGTTACAATCCTGAGTTGGAGAAGGAAGGAAAGAATCCGTTCACGCTCGATAGTAAAGAGCCGAATTGGGATAAATTCGAGGACTTCCTCAAGGGAGAAGTGCGCTACGCTTCTGTGATGAAGCAATATCCGGCTGAAGCAGAAGAACTTTATGCGGCTGCTAAGGCGAATGCGCAGTGGCGTTACAACAACTATCGCCGCCTTGCGATGCAGCAATGGGGACAGAATCCTGACGATTTGAAATAACAGGTCGTTCCTTATAATGTTTAGGGAGGATGTACAATCACAGTGCATCCTCTCTTTTTGTGTTCGGATGTTTTTGTTACCTTTGAAGAAAAAAGTAAACATGGTTGATAAGGAAATAATAAAGAGAATTAAAAGCGATTTTTTTGCATTGCGCAACGGTGAGATAGCTGACAGGTTGCGTAAAGCAGGAAGTCCTTATAAAATCATATTTGGCTTGCAAATTCCGCAATTGGAGCAGATTGCTGCAAAATTAGAACCTTCCGCAGAGCTTGCCGCTGCATTGTGGGATAACACTTCGACACGCGAGAGCCGTTTGCTGGCTACTATGGTTTATCCGAAAAGCGATTTTAACTTGGATATGGCTAAGAAATGGAGTGAAGAGTCAGATACTGTGGAACTCATAGATATGCTGTGCTTTCGTCTCGTAAGATATGTCGATGGGGCGATGTCGCTTGTGGATGACAAATATAAGTCTTCGTCGGGCAAGGAGCGCTATTTTGCTTTTAGGCTGGCTATGAATTTGTTGGTTCTCGGTAGAATAGAAAATGTGGATTGCTTGTATTCCATGGCAAAGGCAGAATATGCCAAGAATGTCCCGTCTACTAAATCGATAGCATTTCAAATTATTGAAGAAATAGATTTCCTGAAAGAGAAATAAAAATGCTATCTTTGCATAAGTATGGTGATGACTGATGACAAAGCTGTAATTTCTGCAAGGCATAGACTCACGGAATATCTTGACAGTAAAAAACTGCGCAAGACACCTGAACGGTTTGCAATTCTGGATTTGGTCTTTTCGCATAATGATCATTTCAGGATTGAGACTTTGTATGAGGAGATGGAGGCACGTTCCTATCATGTAAGCCGTTCCACTGTCTATAATACTATGGAGCTTTTCTGTGAGTGCGGGATTGTAAGGAAGCATCAGTTCGGGTCTCAGCTTTCCTTATATGAGAAGGTCGTCGGGGCCTCTTCCGGAAATCACCACCATCTTATCTGTACGGAGTGCGGTAAGATAAAAGAAATTAAAGACGCAGATTTGATGAGATATATAAGTATGCATAAGTATGGGAAATTCAACGCCTCGTATTTTATGCTATACGTATATGGAATTTGTTCGACATGCGCCAAGCGTAAGAAAAGTAAAAATAAAATAACCAAATAATTGAATTATAGACATGAAAGTAGATGTCCTTTTAGGCTTACAGTGGGGCGACGAAGGTAAAGGAAAAGTCGTCGATGTGTTGACCCCGCGTTATGATGCGGTTGCCCGTTTCCAAGGTGGTCCTAATGCTGGTCATACTCTTGAGTTTGAAGGGAAAAAATATGTATTGCGTTCAATCCCTTCCGGTATTTTCCAGCATGGACAAATTAATATCATCGGTAATGGGGTAGTGCTCGATCCGGTTCTCTTCAAGGAAGAGGCTGAGTCTTTGGAGAAAAGCGGGGTAGAGCTTAAGAAGATACTTAAAATTTCAAAGAAAGCCCATTTGATTCTTCCTACACACCGTTTGCTCGATGCCGCTAATGAAAAGCGCAAGGGGGCATCGAAAATAGGTACTACTGGTAAGGGCATTGGTCCTACGTATACTGATAAGGTCAGCCGTAATGGCTTGCGTGTGGGCGACATATTCCATGACTTTGAGGCAAAGTATTTAGCTGCCAAGAACAAACATTTGGATACGCTGGGAATGTTCGGCGAGAATCCGGATTTGTCGGAATTGGAGCCTAAATGGCTTGATGCTATAAATTATTTGAAAGAATATGAATTGATTGACAGCGAGCATTATGTGAATCATTTGCTTTCCGAAGGTAAGAAAATACTTTGCGAAGGCGCGCAAGGCACTATGCTTGATGTGGACTTCGGCTCGTATCCGTTTGTAACGTCGTCCAACACAATATGTGCCGGAGCTTGCACAGGATTGGGCGTCGCTCCCAATAAGATAGGTGAAGTGTTCGGTATTTTCAAGGCCTATTGCACTCGTGTGGGAAGCGGTCCGTTCCCGACAGAATTGTTCGACGAGACTGGCAAGAAGATTCGTGACATCGGACACGAGTATGGTGCTGTGACAGGGCGTGAGCGCCGTTGTGGGTGGATAGACCTCGTGGCATTGCGCTATGCCATAATGCTGAATGGTGTCACTCAGCTTATTATGATGAAGAGTGATGTGCTCGATTCATTCGCTACGGTGAAGGCTTGTGTCGCTTATAAGGTCGATGGAAAAGTGACCCGCGATTTCCCTTATTCGATAGAGGAAGGTATAGAACCGGTATATGAGGAGCTGAAAGGTTGGAACACTGATATGACATCTATCAAAAGTGAATCGGAATTCCCGCAGGCATTCCGTGATTATATCAGTTTCCTTGAAAAAGAATTGCAGGTGCCGATTACTATTTTGTCAGTCGGTGCCGACCGTGAGCAGACTATCATAAGAGAAAAGAAGACTGTTTAATAATTAAAGATTCAATTCCATGTCTATCGTAAAACCATTTAAAGGTGTGCGTCCGCCGGCCGGTTTGGTGGCGGAGGTCGCTTCGCGTCCTTATGACGTGCTTAATTCCGAAGAAGCACGGAAAGAAGCTGGTGATAATGAGAAATCACTTTATCACATCATTAAGCCGGAGATTGATTTCGCTCCGGGTACGGATGAGCACGACCCGAAGGTCTATGCCAAGGCTGTCGAGAATTTCAAAAAGTTTCAAGAGCGTGGCTGGCTTGTTCAAGATAAAAAACCGTGTTATTATGTATATGCCCAGACAATGGGCAGCCATACCCAATATGGCTTTGTTGTCGCTGCTTCGGTAGCCGATTATATGTCCGGGAAAATTAAAAAACATGAGTTGACTCGTAAGGATAAGGAGGAGGACCGCATGAAGCATGTGCGTGTCAACCGCGCGAATATTGAACCTGTCTTTTTTACTTTTCCCGACAATCCGGGATTGGAGGAAGTCTTGAAAACAGTCACTTCAGGAAAACCGGAATATGATTTCGTGGCTGCTGACGGATTCGGGCATAAATTCTGGGTAATCGACGATGATGCGCTCATTGACAGGATTACCGGCTTGTTTGCTTCTATTCCGGCGATGTATATCGCAGATGGGCATCACCGCAGTGCGGCGGCGGCATTGGTCGGCGATGAAATGGCACGGCAGAATCCTGACCATACAGGAAAAGAGGAATACAATTATTTCCTTGCAGTGTGTTTCCCTGCATCTCATCTGAAAGTGATGGATTACAATAGGGTGGTACGTGATTTGAACGGTTTGACGGATGAGGAGTTCTTGAAACGGTTGGAAGACAATTTTGTCGTTGAGAAAAAAGCTTCGCTCTACAAGCCTTCGGCATTGCATAATTTTTCGCTTTATCTGGGTGGTAGCTGGTATTCTCTTACAGCAAAGCCGGGCACTTATACCGACGATCCTATCGGAGTCTTGGACGTGACAATATCTTCTGATTTGATATTGCGTGATATCCTTGGCATTACCGATTTGCGGACTGACAAGCGGATTGATTTTGTCGGCGGCATCAGAGGTTTGGAAGAATTGCAGCGTAGGGTGGACAGCGGCGAGATGAAGATGGCTCTTGCGCTTTATCCCGTAACGATGCAGCAGATAATCGACATAGCGGATAGTGGCAATATAATGCCTCCTAAGACTACTTGGTTTGAGCCGAAATTACGCTCAGGTCTTGTAATACATAAACTTGACGATTGAGCATCAAGTTGAACGTTTTTATCGGTAGAAGTGCATAGGGGGCATAATTGCATCCTCTATGTGCTCTATCGATAGATTTGTTTTATCCCCATGCAGCAGGATGATGTCGAATTGCAGCTCTTGTGAAAGTCCGAAGAATTTCAGATATGCTTTGCCGGCATTCACGATGTGCTTTATCTTGGCAGGCGTTATGAGCTTTGAAATGTCGTCGATATAGTCGTTTGTCCTTGTTTTGACTTCTACGATAATGATGCGCCCGTCTTTCTCCGCGATAATGTCAATCTCGTTTTTCCCGCACCGCCAGTTACGGTCGCGTATGAGGTAGCCTTTGCGTATGAGCATTTCGCATGCCGCGTTTTCGCCTTCTTTTCCTAAAGTGTTGTGTTCTGCCATATGTGGTAAACTTTTTTGTAAAGATAGTGTTATTTATTAATAAGCGGATTAAGCAATGAAAAATATTATAAAGGATTTACGTCGTAAAGACCATAAGCGTTATCTTGGCGGTTTGGATATATTCCGTTATATCGGGCCGGGATTGCTTGTCACGGTAGGATTTATCGACCCGGGTAATTGGGCCTCGAATTTTGCCGCCGGTTCGGAGTTCGGGTATTCTTTGCTGTGGGTGGTTACTTTGTCTACGGTAATGCTTATTCTGCTTCAACACAACGTTGCCCATTTGGGAATTGTCACCGGGTTGTGTCTTTCGGAAGCGGCCACGGAGTATACTCCGAAATGGGTTGCGCGTCCTGTCTTGGGTTCAGCTGTAATAGCTTCCGTTTCCACTTCTCTTGCCGAGATATTGGGCGGGGCGATAGCATTGCAGATGTTGTTCGGTTTGCCAGTAAAATTAGGGGCGGTGTTTACAACGGTTTTCGTGCTTGTGATGCTGCTTACCAATTCTTATCGCCGTATAGAAAAGGCTATCATTGCTTTTGTCTCTGTCATAGGATTATCGTTTATTTACGAGATATTTCTTGTTGATGTCGATTGGAATGCTGCAGCCAAAGGGTGGGTGGTACCTTCTTTTCCGGAAGGGAGCATGCTTGTTGTCATGAGTGTTCTCGGTGCGGTGGTGATGCCGCATAATCTCTTTTTGCATTCCGAGGTCATACAAAGCCACGAGTACAATAAAGGTGATGACACGTCTATTCGTAAATTGCTTAAATACGAGTTTTCCGATACATTGTTTTCTATGCTGGTCGGATGGGCTATCAACAGTGCTATGATTTTGTTGGCCGCATCGGCTTTCTATACAGAAGGAGTGAAAGTGGAAGAACTGTCGCAGGCAAAGTCGATGCTTGAGCCTTTACTTGGAGGCAATGCCGCAACGGTTTTTGCCGTGGCGTTGCTGCTGGCTGGAGTGTCGTCGACTATAACGAGCGGGATGGCTGCTGGTTCTATATTTTCCGGTATTTTCCGGGAGTCGTACAATATAAAGGACAGCCATTCGCTTGTCGGTGTGGTATTGTCGTTAGGATTGGCTTTGGCTGTGATATTTTTTATTGACAATCCGTTTCAGGGATTGCTGATTTCCCAAATGGTGCTGAGTATCCAGTTGCCGTTTACTGTCTTTTTGCAAGTATATCTCACATCGTCAAAACGTGTTATGGGCAAATATGCCAATAGCCGTTTCAGCGCGTTTGTACTGTATGCGATAGCCGTCATTGTAACTGTCCTCAACATCAAGTTGCTTGTTGAGTCGCTGTCTTAAAATTTGGCTTTGCGTAGAAGCATCTGGCAGTTTTTGCAGTCGAATTCAACGGACATGCACACATTTCCGGATTTTATCGTGATATCTTTGCCGAGCTTGTCACGGTTACCTTCTTTCAGGCAGCAGCCGAGTTCACGGCGTAGGCAATAGCGTGTGGCCATAAGCACTTTGTCGGCAGATTTGCCGGATACTTCCATCGCTTGTTCGATTTTCTCTACTCCGTGTTCTTTGTAGAATTGTGCGGCAAGACGGTTGGCGACGTTGTCGGCAAATGTCAATTCTTTGTATGGGTATGCCGCGTTTTTATCTTCTTTTCCGCGATATTTGAACTTATAGCTGATGCGTTTGGCTGTGAGAAGTTTATCTATCAGATTCCTTCTGATTTCAGTTAGAATTGATGCAGGGATAAATAGTCCCTCTGTATCGCCATATTCGATTTTGTTTAATTGGAAAGGTGTGCCTCCCATTTTGCGGAAAACCTTTTCTCTTGCTTCCGATTGGTTTGATTTTGCCACGGCCTTTTCCAAGCTGGTGTGTATGGATATTGCCTCGCCTGTCTCGTCGGCGATTTCGGTGAGCATTCCGGATGGAGTTTGGCTCATTTTTATGTCAACCAGAAGTTTGCGTTCCGCTGTCTCTTTCGACAGGCTGTCATTGAACTCTTTGTCAAAGTTACGGTAGATTGTTGTCCCTTTTGTGATTGACAATTTTTCTAATGTGGTGACTGTATTACCCGATACTTTATTGGCTCTGAAACCGATTAGTTCGCCATTGCCGTTGAAATAAGCGAGTCCGTCGCCGTTTGATAAGTTTTTACCGGTTTTGATGGTAAGTGACAATCTATTTATTTTTTCCACACTACCAATTTCCTCGCCTGTCGATTTAGGCGTGAGCAGTGATGCCATTGCCCCAGTCGGTTTCCGTCGGTTAAGAAAATAGTGGGTGAATCCGCGGTTGAAACTTTTTTCCGGTACAGGCTCGAATGTGACCGACGTTCTGCCTTGAGAAGCCCTTTTGTACTTTTCGGGATATGTTTCGCATAAATCATTCAGGATGCGGTTATAGTAGGATGTGATGTTTTTCACATAATCCATATCTTTCATCCTGCCTTCTATTTTGAATGACGAAACACCGGCTTCTGCCAATTGCATGATGTTTTCGCTTTGGTTGAGATCTCTAAGCGAAAGTATATGTTTGTTCTGCATCACTATGCGGTTGCCGTCATACACATCGTATGGCAGACGGCATATTTGTGCGCATTCGCCACGGTTTGCGCTGCGCTTCTTGAACGCGCAGCTTGCGTGGCAGCGTCCGCTGTAGCTTACACACAATGCTCCGTGGATGAAGCATTCTATTGCGGCGGTTGTATTGCTTGCTATTTCTGATATTTCGTCAATGGTCAATTCCCGCGCCAACACTATCTGGGAAAATCCTGCTTTTTCTAAAAATTGCGCTTTCTCGACAGTACGTGTATCGCATTGTGTGCTTGCGTGTAATGCTATCGGTGGAATATCAAGCCGTAATATTCCCATATCCTGCACGATTAGCGCGTCTGCCCCCGCTTTGTATAGAGATTTTATTAGATTCTCCGCCTGTTTAAGCTCGTTGTCGTATATAATCGTGTTGACTGTGGCGTAAACTTTCGCATTGTAGATATGTGCAAAATCTGTCACTCTTGCAATGTCGTCTACGCTGTTGCCTGCAGATGCCCGTGCTCCGAATTTTTCTGCCCCTATATATACGGCATCAGCACCGTGCTTTATGGCTTCAATCGCGATTTCCGCATTTTTTGCAGGCGCGAGCAATTCTATATTTGCGGTCATATCGGTCACAATTTTTATTTTATATCCTTTATGTTGTAAGGTGTCTCTTGATATACAAAATAGTTCAGCCAATTGGAGAACAACAGATTGGCATGGCTTCTCCACCTTACTTCCGGTGGATTGCCGGGATTGTCGTCAGGATAGTAGTTCTTTGGAATATCTGGATTGATTCCTTTGGCAAGGTCGCGGCGATATTCGTAATCCAGCGTATATGGTGAATATTCTGAATGTCCGGTGACATATATTTCTCGTCCGTTGCGTGCCATTATGATGTAAATTCCGCTTTCGTCGCTTTGGGCTGAAATGTGCAGCCGTGGCTCTTTTTGTATGTCCTTTTCAATGATTTCGCATTGCCGGCTGTGAGGAACATAGAATTTATCATCGAAACCGCGGAACAAGGGATTGTTTTTGTCGATTACATAATGTGGGAATACTCCGGAAATCTTCTTTTCCAATACGTGCTTAGGTATACCATAATTATGGTATAATCCGGCAAGTGCAGCCCAGCAGATATACATTGTCGATGTGACGTGTGTTCTTGACCAGTCAAAAATCTTTTGTAATTGCGGCCAATAGTCCACTTCTTCAAAGTCAATCAGTTCTACCGGTGCGCCTGTTATTATGAGTCCGTCATAATTGTTGTTGCTGATGTCCTTGAAAGATTTGTAGAACTCGTCGAGATGTTCTTTTGGCGTATTTTTCCATTGATGCCCTTCTGGTAGGAAGAGGTCCAATTCTATTTGCAATGGTGTGTTGGATATCAGTCTCAATAGATCTGTCTCTGTCATTAATTTCAGAGGCATGAGGTTGAGTATGGCGATTCTCAGCGGACGAATGTCTTGGCTGGATGCTCTTTGCTCGTCTATTACAAAGATATTTTCTTTTCTCAATTCTTCTACCGCCGGAAGTGTTGCTGCTGTCTTTACAGGCATTGTGTGCGTGTTATAGTTTGTTGTATATGTTATATGCTTCTATGCGCCCGGCATTTATAAGGTCGGGATAGTGGGCGTCGGAATTGAAAATGACAGGTATTCCATATTTTTTTATTATGGGGAAATATCTTTCATTAGGAAATAATCTGCCATTTTGCGACAGCGACTTAGTGTTGATTTCGACTGTCATACCGCTGTCTTTTATGGCTTCGATTACTTTCATGACTAAATTCAGATACCAAGGCTCATCCTCTATTCCCGGTTTGAAATAATTGGCGTTTTGTCCGATTTTGTCAAAGTGGCCGATTATTTCAAACCCTTTTTTCTCAATCATTTTTAAAGTCTGGTTGTAGAATGTCTCGACAACGTAGCGTATGTCGTTGTCGAAATATTTTTCCATTTTAATCTTGAAATTTTGGAAGCTGCCGTCAGTATCTATAAAAATGTCATCGTGTGGGATGAAATGTACGGAGCCGATTTTATAATCAAGCCCTATGGAATCGAAATAGGGGGTAGATGGACCCCATTCTTCGCTGATGTAGTCTATTTCCATAGATTTATACAGGCGGATATTATCTTTGAATTCGTCGCGTAATGATTCGAATTCGGAAAGATAATCATTGACATCCTCTGTTTTCATATTGCAGGGGGAGTCGAATGGGATTGGGGAGTGGGGGGAGAACCCATAATCTGTGAAGCCGGCTTTTATTGCCGCTTCTGTAAATTCGCGCATGGTGGCGTGACCGTCACAGAATTGTGTATGTGAATGGAAATTATATAATCGTGATTTATCGGTTATTTCTTTAAAATCCATAAACTATCTTTTATTTATTGTCGGCAATTCAGCCGCGCGTATGTCGTTGTCAATTCTTTTCAGTTCTTCCGTGTTCTTTTCAATGGTCCTTTCAAGTGTCAGTATCTCGGTTGATAATTTTGGACGCTCTGAAAGTTTTGATTTATGGAACTTTCCTCGCAATGTGGTTAATTGCAGCCTTATTTTGTCAAGAAATTTTTCTATTTCGACGTGTTTCTCCATCATGCTTTTTGCTTCAGGGCTGTTGAAGTCGGAGTATGATGTGTAGATTACGTCGTTTGTTATGTTGAATATGAAATCTTTTTCCATCGTTTCTTCTGTATCGCTTATTGAGTTGATATTGTCTATCAATTCGTTGTAGTCTGTATCTTCCGTCCAAGTGTCGCGTATGGATTTTACAGCGGCTAATGACGAAATGTTGTAATTTTCAGGGTCATAGTTCTCCCTGATGCTGTTTGGAATAAAAATATAAATCGTGATTTTTCCGGGTATGCGGTTTCTGTCGGTTGCCCACCATCCGGCTCCTGTCATTTCGTCGATTACAAGCAGATAGTCGTCGTATGGCGAATTATATGGCATACCTATGTTTTGAGGCTGGAGGTATTCTCCCGGATTGGATAAATCCTTGCGCGACATATAAATGTCGTATCCGCCTATCGAGTTTTCTCCGTCGCATGCGTAATACAGTGTGGTTCCGTCGGCCATCATAAACGGATAATTAGCATTGCCGTTATCGTTAAGGACTTCCGGCAGATAGGTATATTTGTCCCATTTGCCGCTATTGAGCTTATATGTTTCGGTAAGGCGTAAAAGACCAGTGGAGTCGGGCATTGCCCATAGCATACGGTTCTTGAATTCGGGAATGAATACGGTGGTCGTATCCGTTGGTTTGTCGTATGGTAGTACATCAACAGTGTTTATAGTGCCTGCTTCCGGTGCTATCTTATAGTATTCGAAGAATGAGTTTTTGTCGACGATAAGGCTGTCGATAATTTGTATTTTCTCGACGTTGTTGAGCATTGCAGTGGCTCGTTCTACCCGATGCTTGTTGATGACAGCCTGTTCTGAGATTTTACTTTCGTCATTGTCAATCCTTTCATTATATTCATCAATAAGCTCTTTCGCTTTAGAATAATCCATATTGTCGAGCGCTATTTGGGCGAGGTATCTTGCTGCTTCGGCTATATTCTTGCTGTTTGCGAATTCCAGATATTTGACGGCTTCTTCCGTTCGGCCGGTTTCATAAAGACACGCGCCTGCCCATTGGTTGTAGTTGGCATTGCGTGGGCTGCGTTTTACGTATTCGAGAAATGTAGGCAGCGCTTTTGCGTATTCTCCGTCAAGATAAAGTTGTCTTGCCTGATTAAGAGTCAAGGCATTCACGCAGCAAGCGCATCCTGACATTATTGCGAATAGGAAAAATTTCATTTTCATAGCTTGATAAATTTATTATTTCAAATATAGCGTAAAAAAATGACATTTTTACGTTTATGAAAACATTTTTAAAATCTCGTCAAGTGGTATCGTTTTTATGATAGTTTTGCCATCGGGTGTATATTTTGACTCTTTAAGTCCCAGCAAATTGTTGACTAAAGTTGCCATATCTTCGTCATTCAGGGATTGTCCGTACTGAATCGCTGCTGTTTTGGCAGATGACAGGGCTATTAATTCTGTTATTTTTGCCGTAATGCTGTTGCCGCCACTGACAACGGAGTCGACGACTTCGTGTATCAAATTTTTCACGTCCAGACCTTTCAGGCTTGACGGGACACTGTTGACAGACCAAGAATTATTACCAAGGAATGACAGCTCAAATCCCATTTGTTCCATATTCTCTTGCAATTCTTCGAGAATAAGATTCTGTGATGATGTGAGTTCTATTATTTCGGGGAACAAAACCCTTTGGGACTCGACTGTGCCGTTTTTTTTGTTTGAAATCAATTTGTCGAACAATATCCGTGTATGCGCGCGGTATTGGTCAATCAGTAATATGTTGTTGCTGTCGCAAGTGATGATGTATTTATTTTTGAATTGTATGTACTTGCCGCTAAGTAGCAGGTTGCCTGCCGCATTTTCGAACAAGCCTGTTTCCGGGCTGTTTTCTTGCCCGATGATTGAAGATGGGACAGTCACTTGTCCATTAACGGCACTGTCAAGCTTCTTCTCAAAATTAGCATATAATGCGTCCCAGTTCTTGAGATTTTCATCAGCTTGCCTGTCATATTTTTTGAATTCATATGACGATGTGGAGGTGGCTTCTTTGTTTTTAGAAGTTGTATGCCGGTTATTGTAATTGTCGTTGAACGGATTGTAGTTAGGGTCTATGTCTATCGTCGGTTGGCGCAGTTCGTTGGTATCCACGGGAATTTCCACCATATCTTCTGTGTCGAAGTCTATGGATGGCACTGCGCTGAACTTTCCGAGGGCTTCCTTTATGGCAGCCGACAGGATTTGCCATATCGCTTGTTCGTTTTCGAATTTGATTTCGTTTTTTGTCGGATGGATGTTGACATCTATTGTATGCGGGTCGACATAGAAATGCAGGAAATAGTTCGGTTGCTCGTCGGATGGAATCAGTTGTTCGTAGCACGAAATTATGGCCTTGTGGAAATAGGGATGGCGCATATGTCTGCCGTTTACGAACAGGTATTGTAACGCATTGCGTTTCCGCGCGTTTTCCGGCCGTCCGATGTATCCGTTGAGTTTTACGAGCGATGTTTCTGTCTCGATAGGGATTAATTGCTGTTCCAGTGAACGTGAGAACAACGATGTGATACGGCGTTTGAATGAGTCGCCTCCCATCAGCTGGAACATTGTATTGTCGTTATGTGTCAGCGTAAACTCTGTCGAATAGTTTACCAATGCCAGTTTCTCGAATTCCCTGATTATATTGCTTAATTCAACTTGATTGCTTTTCAGGAACTTTCTTCTTGCCGGGACATTGAAGAATATGTTTTTTATCATAAAATTGCATCCTTCCGGACAATATTCAGGCTCTTGTGATTCGCACTTCGACGCATTGATGCATATTCTTGTCCCCATCTGGCTGCCGCGTTTCATTGTCCGCAACTCCACCTGCGATATTGCGGCTATCGAGGCGAGTGCCTCTCCGCGGAAACCCATCGTGCGGAGTGAGAAAAGGTCGTCGGCACAGGTGATTTTCGACGTGGAATGCCTTTCGAAAGCAAGACGGGCATCGGTTTCCGACATTCCGCAACCGTTGTCGATGACTTGAATCAATGTGCGTCCTGCGTCTTTGAGTATGATTTGTATGGAAGTGGCACCGGCGTCGATGGCGTTTTCCACAAGCTCTTTTATTACCGATGCCGGACGCTGTATCACCTCTCCTGCGGCAATTTGGTTTGCGACGGAATCGGGCAGCAGTTTTATAATGTCAGACATAATTGTTTATCTCCTTTCTTAATCTTCTGTTTCTCTTATTCTTCTCACCGGGGCTATCGCTTCCGGTTTACTGAATAATTCTTTCATCGCTTCTGGCACTTCAAAAATATCATTCTTGTCTTTAGGGCGTATTTCACCATACCATTTAAATCCTTTCAGGTAATATTGCGATTTCTTTGCCAAGTATATCGGGGTGACTTTCCCGGTTACATCCGGCCATAGGTTCAGCTTGTCCATTTGTCGGTCGTGCATGTTGACTATCAGGAAACTGCCCTCCGCGTTTATTATCTTGTTGTATGTGGAGTCGTTTTCCATTGGCAGCATTATTGTCATGACGTTGCCGTTGACATCAAGCCTGCGCATGTCTTGATTCTCGAAATATGCTATCATTTCTTTTCCCGACAGCTGGTTGTAGAATTCTTCCGCCACATGTTCCCCGAGCATTCCGTACTCCGGAAGATATGCCTTGTCGACTGTGCTGTCGTTGAAATGTACTTTTATCACGTTGCCCATCACTTGCCGGTTGGTGTTCCAAAGGATTGGGTGGCGGTGCATATATAGCATCGAGTCCCTCGACATGAACGACAGGGAATCGCATAGCCCTTGTATGTCTACACGGTAGAACCTGACAGAAGGGTATGCGCACATCACCCGTGAGGAGTCTTCAAGAAGATACGATTTGATTGTGTCTCCGTGAAGATATAGTGTGTCTTTCTGTGAATATTCCAAAGCAAGTGCCCGCTTGGTGGCAAACGAGTTCTCGTTTTTTTCGTTATAATATCCGTAGCCGCCTTTTATCGTTGAAGATTTCAGCGAGTCGGTGAGCACCATGTTCCCGAACACTTCACCGAAACCGGTGTTGCGGTCATAGAATATGGTGTCGCCGGTAAGCGTCTGGTTGTCTTTCCCGACTATCAGGGAGCGGTTGTAGAGCGTCGATTTGTCGGCTTCTGTGTCATACCATCCCTTGTCAGTGTAGATTATGTTGCTGTCCGAAACGATTGTGGTGTATCCTACAATGTCGGCGATATGCGTGTCGGTATTGTAGAGCAATGTGTCGGTATGCATCACGTAGCGGTCGTTGGTCAGTACTACGTCGAACAGAAATTCCGAATCTTTGGTGTCGGGGGCGTATTGTCCGTAGACGGATGTGAGTTCGTTTTCTTCATCGACGATTTTCCCTCCTTCAAAGTAGTAGCCTATATTGGCGAGCAAATCGTAGTCGAGACTGTCTGCGAAAAGGGTGACATTACGGTTTTCCATCCTTACGTTATAGCGTAATTGCGCAAGGTCTATGTCTCCGTTGTAATACAGTTGGTCTGCATATACGAACAATGTGTCGCCTTGCTCCATTTTCACGTTCCCGAATGCATACAATGAATTGCGTTTGTCGTAGAAATGCGCGCTGTCGCAGTACATATACATGTCGCCTTTGCGGAATTTAACGTTTCCGTTAAGCACTTGGTATTCGGTACTTTTTTTTTCGTCCATAGTCAGGCTGTCGGCATATTCAAGGAATACGCGTCCTTTCTGATACCTGTCTGCTGTAGGGATTGTCGGTTTGATTTTGCTCCCTTTCGCTTGTTTTGGGGGTGTCGCGCCGAAAATCACGTTGATGATGCAAAGAGCCAAAAGGCATAAGACTCCGTTGCGGACCTTATGCCTTTTGTTTGTATCGTTGCTATTGTATTGTTTTCCCATAAAAGGCTAATTTGAGGTTTTCAGCCATCCTTTATGCTCGAAATTGCAATCGCGCCAACCATCCTCTACATAGATATATGTGTTTTCGATTTTTTGGCTTATCCAGTCGGCTATTATTTTGTTTTTTGCATAGTTCTCGTACATTTGCTTGAGTACCTCATAGTCGTCGCGCAGATTTGCCTTATGCCCGTCAATCCTTGATTTCAGTTTGACGATTGCCACGATTTCGCGGTTGGTTTTCTGGTCTATCATAATGAAAGGCTCCGATATGTCGCCGACTTTCAGTTTGTCAACTTGTTTTGCAACTTCTTGTGGCAGTTGGGCCATCTCGAATTTTGTGTTGAGATTCTGTTGGTTGACCATCAGACCTTGGTTGTTGCGGGTGTCTTTGTCCTGTGAAAGATATTGTGCGGCTTCCTCGAACGTGAATTTCTTGGCAATCAGGTCGCTGCGCAATGAATCAAGACGCTCTAAACCGTCTGTCAGTTCCTTTTCCGATACTTTCGGCTTCAGCAGGATGTGGCGCGTATTGATTTTGTCACCGCGTTTCTCGATAAGTTGTATTATATGGAATCCTGCTTCGGTCTCGACTATTTTCGACGCTTTCTTAGGGTCGGTAAGGTTGAATGCCACGCTGGCATATTCCGGCAACAATTCCGTGCGGCCTTTGAAGCCTACTTCTCCGCCTCTCACCGACGAGCCGTCCTCGGAGTAGAGGATTGCCAACGTTGAGAATTCCGATTCTCCGGTATTTACACGGTTGGCGTAATCTCTAAGACGGGATTTCACTTCGTCGATTTCCTGTTGCGGAATCACAGGCTTGATACTTATTATTTGCACTTCCACCTGCATCGGAACGAATGGAATACTGTCTTTCGACAGTCCGTCAAAATATTTTCTGACATCGGCCGGTGTGGCTTTTACATCGTCGGTCAGCTCTTGTTTTACGCGCTGGATGGTGTATTGGTTTTTCATCATTTCCATCAACGCTTCCCTCATGTCGGGAATGGATTTGCGGAAATATTCCTCCACCTTTTCTTTTGAGCCGAGATTCTCTATGAAAAGGTTTATGCGGGCGTTGACTTCCTGTTGCACTGTGGCGTCTTCAACGACGATTGTGTCTATTTCCGCTTGGTGCAGGAACAGTTTGTCTACGGCAAGCTGTTCCGGAATTACGCAATACGGATCACCGTCGATAGGAATGTTTTCGTATTGCATTTGTGAGTATTGCTCTTCAATCTGCGATTTGTAGATTGGCTCGTCGCCTACCACCCATGCTACTTCTTCGGCAATGTTATTGTTTTGTGCCACAGTATAATAGGAGGCAAACGCCAGTGCCGCTAATGTTAAAAGTTTTATTTTCACTGTTATTGTTCTCTTTTTATTTATGCAAAAGTGATAATAATTTGCAGTATTACAAAATAAAAACCGACAAGATAAAACATTCTTTAGATAGTTTACGGTTTATTTGTCGACTTCATACTTTTAGAAAGTATTGCAAATTTACGACAAACCAATGAATTTCTATTAGCTTTGCTCTAATTTCAACAGAATTTTTTTTGCGTCGAGCCCTCCGCCAAATCCTGTCAGTGAGCCGTCGCTTCCAATCACTCTGTGGCATGGGGCGAATATGGAGATTGCGTTCGCACCGTTGGCATTGGCCACTGCGCGGACAGATGCCGGTATCCCTAACGACTGTGCCATTTCTCCGTATGATATTGTCTGTCCGTAGGGTATTTCCAACAGCCGTTGCCATACACGTTTCTGAAATTCTGTCCCTGCGAATAGTAACGGTATGTCGAATTTCTGCCTCCTCCGGGCGAAATATTCGTCCAATTGGCGGGCGGCTTCATCGGTTGTTTCGCTTTTTTCTGTTGCATAAGTGGCTTGCAGTAACTTCTGTAGCCGGGTGTCTACTCTGCCGGGGTGTCTCTCCACGACCCAGTTGCACAGGCAAAGACGGTTGCCGAGCGAACCGAGCAGCAAGTCGCCGCAAGGGGAGTGGTATGTCTGGATTTTGATAATATTGTTTGTTGTCATTTCTTTGAATATTAAGGTTGTGGTTGTGATAACTAAACCAAACCGTATTGGTTTGCGTTTTTGATGCAGTTAGAGGGGATGGGACCGATTATTTGAAAATATTGCCACAACAATGACACCCTAAATAATTGGATGCATTGTTGTGGCAATCCGTTGATTGGTTTTATCGTACTGCAACTTTTACTGTTTGCGCAGCACCGTTCCCGTTGCCAATCTGCACTATGTAGATGCCTGCCGGAACATCTATTTCAGTCGCGTTTCCGTTATACATCGTTACACCTTGCATATTCAACACTCTCACATTCTCGACAATTCCTTTTACGAGTATGCGGCCGTTTTCTCCAATGGCAGTTGCCGATGTGGTGCTGGCGTTGTCAATTCCTCCCACAACCGGTTCTGCTGTCTTGTCGCTGATTGTGAAGCATACGTTACCGTCGTCATTATAATGGATGTCGCTTACGGTATAGTTGCCGAACTCTACAGAACTTGCATTTGAATTGCCGGGAAACATCGGATAAAAATAGTCGTAATACGAACCGTAATACGAACTTACCACATGGCTTTGTCCTTCAGTACACACGTATGACACACCCATATCGTATGAGTAGTTGTTGACTGTGTTGTTGTCCCATTTGTTTTTGTCATAACTTATTCTTGTTATTAGCAGACCTTTGTCGCCTAATGCATTCGACTCATATTGGTTGTATTGCTGTCCGGTGAATTTATCCCAGCCTGTGCGGTCTCTGTATTCGAGAATGTAGAACTCTTCAGGTAAAGGGTTCGTCCCATCGAGGTTGTGTTCTGTGCCGTCTGTTGTCAGCAGGTATGCCTTTTGTTCGCTTATCGGTTCCAATTCCATTACGTCGCCTTCATATGAAGGATGGATTTGCTCAGGTATTAGCCAGCCCATGAACATCCTTTCATATCCGGAATATGCCGGAGGGGTGCGGCTGTAGTGCAGGTATGAACCGGCATCCATAACGTCGTATCCGTCAAGCGTCAAGGTGTTTAAGTAGCCGGTGTTGTATAAGTCTGGCAAGTCCAATACATGGCCGAATTCATGGATAAAAGTACCTACACCGTCGAATGCCGAATTAATCATATTGCGGTACAATTCGCAAATCTCGTTGCTGCAGGCATAGTCGTAAACATATACTCCATCCACCTTTGTATCTTCCAATGTTCCGTTGAAATTGCCGTTGTGGCCGGGATATACCACCCAACGGTGCGGCCATATCGTTTCGGCGGCTCCTCCGTTGGCCTCACCCTCTCCTGCATAGAACACGTAGACATTGTCTATATAGCCGTCACCGTCGTAGTCGTACTGCGACATGTCGTTGTCGTCAGCTGATGCGAGCTTGCAGGCTTCGACAATCATCTCTGGTGCTTTATCATCTTTAGTTGGGCGGTTGCTTCCGTAGTATGCCTGTTCTTTCGACAGCGTATATGGTCCGAGAACGTCGAAAACGGGGGAATATAGTCCGTAAGATGAGTCACGGAAATAGTCGTATGCGCTGCCAGTGGCATATTCCTCTCTGTAGCCTTCTTGATTGAGTACGTTTTCAAACATTTCCTTGTCATACTCAAATTCCACGTCCGAGAAGTTGACGAGTATCACCAATCCGTGCTGCGAGCCGAGCGGTGTGTCGCCTTTATCTGCATTTCTGCGCGGCATATTGCGTTTGGCTTTGCGGGAGTTGTAGATTGATTGTAATTTCTTTGCCGTGTTGTCGTCGCTTGCAATGGATTTCTTAGCCTTTGAAGGCAATGGTTGCCCCACTTTGTATTTTGTGGCTTCTATTCCGTTGTCGCCTACTGTGGCATAATAGAAATAGCCGTCCACGTCCTTCACGATAGTGCCGTCGGCAAGCGTAGTGAAGTGGAAGCTTTCATCGCCATGCAGACGGATTTCGATTGTAGTGCCATCGGGCAATGTGCGGGCTATTAATCCTTTATATGCCGGAATGGCGGATGCTGACATTGCTATGGAAGCCGCTAATAGTGTTGTCGCTAATTTGTTTTTCATATTAATTTGATGCTTCTTTATTTGCTTGGTCAATCATCTGTTGGCTCGGGAGCAGATACAGCTCTACGCGGCGGTTCTGTGCCCGTCCGGCTTCAGTCGAGTTGTCGGCTACCGGATATTGGTAGTCGTAGCCTTTTACTGATTTTAGCTGGGCGTATTCTATTCCGTTGGCTGTAAGATAATTTGCCACTGATTGTGCGCGTTGCAACGAAATGCGCTGGTTAACTTCCAGTGTGCCGGTGTTGTCGGTATGTCCGCAAATGGCAAGGTCGAATTGCGGGTCGAGCTGGCTGGCAAATTTCGACAATGAGCTCTTTGCCTGTTGCGAGAGGGACGTGCCGTTGGTGGGAAATGTGATTCCGCTGTCGAGCGTCACTTTCACATACTGAACGCCTTGCTCTTCTCCTTGCTCCACCTTCGCTCCTTCTATCTGTTTGGCTTGTTCGGCCGCCTTATCCATTTTTTTGCCGATAAGCACGCCTGCTCCAACGCCTACGGCCGCTCCAACACCTGCGCCGATGGCTGCTCCTTTGCCTTTACCGATAAGTCCTCCTATCAATGCTCCAACGCCTGCGCCTCCTGCTCCGCCAATCACTCCGCCTTTGGCGGTATTGTTCATTTTCCCGATAGTCCCGCAGCCGGAAAGCACTAATGCCGCGCAAAGAATTATGGATGATAATTTTATAAGTTTCATTGTGATTTGGTTTTTAATACTACAAAAACGAGCCGACTTTTCCAGCCGGCCCGTCATTTTCAATATTTTTAACCCGCTGATTATTCGTCGATGTTCGGGTTGAGCTTATGCCACTCGGAAATAGGAGGAAGCACGCCCATGCCGATTACTTCGTCGCGGAGTGCGCACAGGTGCTTGTAGCTTTCACGCAATGATGCCATCTCTTCCGGAGTGCCGACGATTTCCTCGTAAGCGCAACCCTTGGATGTGATGGTAGCCTCAACGGCCATCATAACGTGGTCGAAGCCCTTGAACGATACATAGCGACCTGCCGGCCAGCGGAAAGCTTCGCCGCCCATAGCCGCGCGTATCATTTCTACAGATACGTATGCCGGGCTCTGGAATGAAGAACGTCCGCGGAGATTGATGATGTTTGCGCCACCCTTGATGACTTTCTGCTGGATTTCTGCCCATTTGTCAGCCGGGAGTTTGTCAGTGCCGATAAGGTCGAGAAGCGGAGTGCCGTCGACTTTCGCTGTCGAAGCGAACACTGCCATTTGCTCGCCGTGACCGCCGTATGTACGGCAACCTGTAACTGCGCTTTGCGGTACGTTGAAATATTTAGCGAGTTCGCTTTGCAGA
>URQP01000038.1 GCA_900550025.1 uncultured Porphyromonadaceae bacterium
CAAATAGGGGAGGTGGGTCGAAGACCCGGAGGGGTTTGTTGCCTCCCCGGCGGCAGTTATTGCAGCTTCGCTGCAGGTTATGGGTTGGCGGGTTGACGGTTTTTGGGATAGTTAAACGTTTTTTTAGATTGTTTTCTCCGTTTTGGTTGCGGTAATGCCGTAAATTTGTGATGCGGAATGCAGCGGACTGGCGGCATTGAGCGGAATTGAGAAAAAACAACAAACCTGACGTAGAATATGAGAAAAAAATTATTGGTTGCGGCGGCTTTCGCCGTATTGACAGCCGGAGGGGCACAGGCGGCCGACATTCCGGCTAACGACAAGGACATTGCCTATTGCGGGCGTATCAGTTGGAAGAACCCGCAGTCGCCGGCGTTCACCTATCCGGGAGTGAGCGCGGAACTGAATTTCGAGGGCACGGAAATCAGCATGAAGGCGAAGCCGGGAAGCGGCTATTTCATGGTGGAAATCGACGACGAGCTGCCTTACAAAATACATTTTGCCGACAATGACTCGGTGATGAAGCTCGCCGAGGGTCTGCCTCAGGGCAAGCACCGTGTGAAGGTGGTGTATGCCGTCGAGGGCTACAACCTGAAACCGGAGTTCCGCGGATTCGTCACCGACGGCCGCCTGTTGCCGCCGCCGGCGCAGTCCAGCCGCACCATAGAGTTCATAGGCAACTCCATCACCTGCGGCTACGGCATAGAGGCGGAGAGCAAGGACGAGGATTTCTCGTATGCCACGGAAAACCATTACTACTCATACGCGGCGCAGACGGCACGCGCTCTCGGGGCGCGCTACTACACGGTGGCGCGGTCGGGCTACGGGATGTACCGCAATTACGGCGGTCCCGTCGAGGGCTCGAAGGACTGCATACCGGCTCTCTACGACCGCACGCTGTTCTACGATGCCGATGAGAAATGGGATTTCAGCCTGTTCCAGCCCGAGGTGGTGTGCGTGAACCTCGGCACTAACGACACGAGCCTCAACAATTATGACGCGGAACTCCTCGAAGAGGCGAGCCGCGATTTCCTGAAACGTCTCCGCGGATATTACCCCGACGCCAAAATCGTGATGCTCACGGGCTGCCTGCTGACCGGCAAGCGGCTTGAGGCGGTGACTACGGTATTAGACAAGGTTGTGGCCGAGGCCAAAGCGGCGGGCGACAATGAAGTGTACCGTTTCGACATGTCGCCTCATACCGGCTCTTTGGGCTACGGAGCCGACTGGCATCCTTCGTGGAGGCAGTCGAACAAGATGGCCGCGGAGCTGACCGGCTTCCTCCGCCAGATAACGGGATGGGAGTAGTGCGGCTTTCGCCGCAGGTTATTGCCGCCGGGGCGGCAGGTTAAGGGTTATAAGGTTATAGGTTAAGGGTTAGGGGGTGTACCTTTTGCCGGAGATGGCAGCCCCGTAGGGGTTGTTGCCGTGTAACCCACGGCCTTGGCCGTGGGACATGAGCGGAAGAGAACCATCGGCTTCGTAGATGCCGCGCTTGAAGCAACTGTGCTATGGGTGCGACCTCCACGATCCCATGTTGAGGCAGGACTGTCTCACCCCAAGCCGCGCTCCGCTTGCATAGGGCAATTCTGGAGTCTCGAGGCTCTCTTGTTCCAAAGACAAGCCCTCTTTTACTGGGGTATGTTAAGTGCTTATGTCTAAATGTCATACAATTAAATCCTGAGTTTTTAGCGGACACCAATAGGTGGAAATAAAGCTCGGAGGTGAGACTCTTATAGAGGAGGGGGCTAAGAGCTTGTTGCGGCTGAGTGAAAAAATCGACACTTCGAGGATGAAGGCTCCGGCCTTTAAGATGGTTCTTGTCGGAATTGGAAAATATGCTTACCGGCGGGCGGATGGGGTGCTTGTCGTCCCTGTCGCTTGCCTGAAAGATTAGCGTGATGTCCGGGTGTTTCGCCAAATTACCGAACAAATCCGTGCCAAATTACCGAACAAATCCGTGCCAAATTACCGAATTTAAACAAAACTTATTATCTTTCAGCAAGTTGGCTTGGTAAGCGCTTGGTATAAAATTATTGGTGTCCATTAAAAATGTGGGATGTGATTTATAGTTCACTAAACTCTCAACACTCTACTTTCAACTTATTGCGGGTCGTATTTGCAGTCGATGAGGTCGCCGGCGAAATAGCGGTCGTACGACGCCATGTCTATCAGGCCGTGTCCCGACAGGTTGAACAGGATGACAGTCTGCCGTCCCTCCTCCTTGGCACGGTTGGCTTCACGGATGGCAGCCGCTATGGCGTGCGACGATTCCGGCGCCGGGATTATCCCTTCTGTCCGGGCAAACAGCGTGGCCGCCGCGAATGTCTCAAGCTGTGGAATGTCGACAGCGTCAATCAGTCCGTCATTTTTCAATCGGCTCACTATCGAGCCCGCCCCATGGTAGCGCAATCCTCCGGCGTGGATGTTGGCCGGCATGAAGTCGTGTCCAAGCGTCAGCATCGGTATCAATGGTGTATATCCTGCCTCGTCGCCGAAGTCGTAGCGGAACTCTCCCCTTGTCAGCTTGGGGCATGATTCCGGCTCGGCCGCCACGAAGCGGGTGCTGCGTCCGCCCGACAGGTTATGGCGCAGGAATGGGAAAGAGATGCCGGAAAAATTGCTCCCGCCGCCGAAACAGCCTATCACCACATCGGGATATTCGCCGGCCATCTCCATCTGCTTCTCTGCTTCGAGGCCTATCACGGTCTGGTGCAGTGCCACGTGGTTGAGCACGGAGCCGAGGGTGTATTTGCAGTTCGGGGTCGACATCGCCAGTTCCACGGCTTCTGAGATTGCCGTGCCGAGCGAGCCTTGGCAATTGGGATTGTCGGTTATTATCTTGCGTCCGGCTTTGGTCGACATGCTCGGCGAGGCTATCACTTCCGCGCCGTAGGTCTGCATGATTGAGCGCCGGTAAGGCTTTTGGTTGTACGACACCTTCACCATATACACGGCCAGTTCCAGTCCGAAATGCCGTGCGGCGAGCGACAACGCCGCTCCCCACTGCCCGGCTCCGGTCTCTGTGGTTATGTTGGTCACTCCCTGCTTTTTGCAATAGTATGCCTGCGGGATGGCGGAATTGAGCTTGTGTGAGCCTACCGGGCTGACACTCTCGTTCTTGAAATAGATGTGTGCCGGTGTGTCGAGCGCTTTTTCCAGTCCGGCGGCGCGGACGAGCGGCGTTGGACGCCATATCTTGTACATGTCGCGCACTTCTTCCGGAATTTCAATCCAGCGGTCGGCGGTGTTCATCTCCTGCTTTGCGAGTTCCTCGGCAAACAGCGGGTACAGGTCCTCAGCCTTGAGTTCACGTTTTGTCGCCGGGTCGAGCAGCGGCTGCGGTTTCACCGGCATGTCGGGCAGTATGTTGTACCAAGCTTCCGGTATTTCTTTCTCCTGCAGCAAGAACTTTTTAGTGTCAGTCTTCATAATTGGATGTATAAATATTAATGTTTGTTGCAAATATAAGCATAAATATTCCGACATTCCAAATAAATCTGGAAAAATATTCATTTATATCGATGTCTTGGCTTTTTAGATTATTGTAAAAGCAGCATTCCGATTGTCCCATAATTGGTGGGATTGCTGTTATGAAATTTTATGCCGCCATATTTTAAGTGGCAAAAGTGTTGCGATTTTCTTTGTGTCGGAAACGGCTTATAGAATAAAATAAAGTATATTTGCATATCGTAATTATTGCAAGATGAAATTGAATGAATATCGGCTTGATTCGCAAGAAGAACCTTCAGATGAGTTGTTGGATGAATTGATGGCTCATGTGGCAGAGGATGCGCGAAAAAGTTTCCATAATGCGGAATTGGAAAAAGATAAACGATTAAAGGATGTTGAGCGGAAAATTAAATCGTTTGAATCTAATAAACGTTCATACTTATGATTGTTAAAAGGCCTGTCTTGTGTGTCGTTGCCGGACCAAATGGCTCTGGCAAAACATCCACGACTATACAATTGTTGCATTACGAATGGGGAAAGGACTGTGTTTATATCAATCCTGATGATATTGCTCAAGAAAGATTTGGTGGATGGAATTCTGCCGAAGCGGTGCTGAAGGCGGCGCAATATGCAACAGAATTAAGGTATAAATGTTTGGCTGATAAATGTAATTTTGTGTTTGAAACGGTATTCTCTTCTGTTGAAAAACTTGACTTTATAAAACGAGCTAAGAACTCAGGATTTTTTATACGTTTTTTTTATATCTGCACGTCAGATCCGATAATCAATGTTAACCGCATAGCGCAACGCTATCTTAATGGAGGTCATGAAGTTCCTATATCAAAAATAATATCCCGCTATTATAAATCATTGGAAAATGCGCACGAGGCAGTGCGGATTGTCGACCGTGCTTATATTTATGACAATTCAGTGGACAATCAAGTGCCTAAATTGTTGTTTAGAACTGTTGATGGAGCTTTGCAAAAACGTTATACGGACAGAATTCCCGAGTGGGCGGGATTGCTGTTATGAAATTTTATGCCGCTATGTTTTAAGTGGCAAAAGTGCGGCGGAATGTGGTGTTTTTGTGCGATTGTGTAGCTTAAAACGGAAATTTTCTTTACTTTTGCACGGAAAACGACAACTAAACATTACATTTGAATGAAAGCTACTGAAGTTATCGACGATTTGCGCCGCAGGTTTCCGCACGAGCCGGAATACTTGCAGGCTGTGGAAGAAGTGGTTACCTCGATTGAGGAAGTCTACAATCAGCATCCCGAGTTTGAACGCTACAATCTGATAGAGCGTCTGTGCATCCCCGACCGCATATTCTCGTTCCGTGTGTCGTGGGTCGACGATAAGGGGCGCGTGCAGAACAATATGGGCTACCGTGTGCAGCACAACAATGCCATCGGCCCTTATAAAGGCGGTATCCGTTTCCATTCCTCGGTCAACCAGTCGATTCTGAAATTCCTCGCTTTCGAGCAGACTTTCAAGAATTCGCTTACCACGCTGCCGATGGGCGGCGGCAAAGGAGGGTCGGATTTCAATCCTAAGGGAAAGTCGGATATGGAGATTATGCACTTCTGTCAGGCTTTTGTCTCGGAATTGTGGAGGCACATAGGCCCGGACACCGACGTGCCGGCTGGCGACATCGGCGTAGGCGGTCGCGAAGTGGGCTATATGTATGGCGCCTATAAAAAGATGGCGCGCGAGAACACCGGTACATTCACCGGAAAGGGTATGGAGTTCGGCGGCTCGTTGATACGCCCGGAGGCCACCGGTTACGGTAATGTGTATTTCCTGCTCAATATGCTTGCCACACGCGGCATCGGCATCGAAGGCAAGACCGTAGCTATTTCCGGTTCGGGCAATGTGGCGACATACACGGCCGACAAGTTGTTGCAGCTCGGCGCTAAAGTGGTAACGATGAGCGATTCCGACGGCACTATCTATGTGCCTGAAGGACTTACGCGGGAGCAGCTGGATTTCATATTCGAGTTGAAGAACCTTTACAGGGGCAGGATACGTGAGTTCGCCGAAAAATACGGTTGCCAATACTTCGAAGGCGGCCGTCCGTGGGGCGTGAAATGCGACATTGCGATGCCGTCGGCCACTCAGAACGAGCTCGACGGCGACGATGCCCGCGCGCTGCTGGCCAACGGTTGCTTTGCCGTGTCGGAAGGGGCGAACATGCCGTCAACTCCGGAGGCCGTCCACGAATTTGTCAAGGCTAAGATTCTCTATGCTCCGGGAAAGGCCGCAAATGCCGGAGGGGTGTCTGTTTCCGGGTTGGAAATGGCGCAGAATTCGCAGAAACTCACGTGGACAGCCGAAGAAGTGGATGCGAAACTGAAAGATATTATGGCCGGAATCCACAGCCAGTGTTGCCGTTACGGCACTGAACCCGACGGCTACGTGAACTACGTGAAAGGCGCCAATATCGCCGGCTTTATGAAAGTGGCGAAAGCGATGATGGCGCAAGGCGTATTATAGCGGCCTGATCTCGAGTGTCTAACCCAAAATCGGTCAATTAGGCCTCGCAAAGGCATTTGAAAGTTGTGAAGTTGACACTCCCGTCCAGTGTCTCCCTCTGTTTGCGTAGCAAATAGGAGTGTGGCATAGCGTGCCGAGGGGTATTTCGGGTGGAGTGTTTAGCGTTTCTAATGACCTATTTGGGTTAAAGTTGGGATAAAAGAGCGGGCGTGCCGCATTTCCGGTACGCCCGCATCTTATTATAGGAAGCCGTCTTATTTGACGAATTTCACGGTCTTTGCGGCATTGTCTGCCGTTACTTTTGCGATGTACACGCCGTTGCCCAGACCGCCGAGCTGAATTTCCGCATTGCCTGAGTTGGGCGACGTGGAAATCACTTTCGAGCCTGAAGCGTTGTATATTTCTACATTGGCAATGTTGCCGTCGGCCGATATTTTCAGCGTTTGTCCTGCCCTTATGACGTTTATGCTTTCGCAGCCGTTCTGCTGTATGCCGCCCAGCGGCAGTTCAATGTCGCTGATGGAGGCGGTGCGTACGGCCGACGCGTCGAATTTGTTGAACTCAAGCTCGTCGAACAGTATCACGCCCTCCCAAGACTGCTGCGGCACGTCGGGGGTGTTGTCAGTGTTCTGGTGGGTGAGGAAGAAGCTGTCCAAACGCCAGTCCCCTGTCAATTCATCCTCGCCGGTGAACGCAAGGTATGGGTCGTTGGCCAAGTCCCATGCCACGTGTTTCCATCCGCGGAAATCGAGTACGGTCTCCGGGTCGCGGTACTTGATTCCTCCTGATGCTCCGTTGGCGCGTATGCGTACCGACACTTTGTTGTTCGAGCCGTCGCCGTACACCCAGAACGAGAGTATTCCGTCTATGTTGTCGTGGACGGTAGATGCGCCCGAGCTATAATATTCGCGTATCATCCATGCGCCGCCCGTGTCCATCGGGTCGAACGAGTAGTTTAGCTGTAGGCTTCCGCTGCTCTCCTTGCTTGCTGTTATGCCGCTTGTCTCGATGGAGTTGGCTTCCTGCGTGAGCCCTGCGCTCGAGCCGGAGCCGTCGGGAGCCCAGAACCCTGATACATCGTCGAGCGCGAGCACTGTCTCCTGCTCCTCTATTCCACGGTATTCCGACAGGAAGCGGAAATTGTACTCGTCAGAAAGGTTACCCGACAGGTCGGCCAGTCCCTCCTTCACTGTCACCAAGAAGCATTTGTCCAACGGAAGATCTTCGTTGAAATAGTAGTGCAGTACTGACCTTTCGCCTATTACCGTGTGGGTGAGCGTTCCGGCGTATGTGTTGCCTTCCTTGTCCTTTACCGTCACAAAGTCGGCGTATGTATCTTCGTTCCAGTTCAGGGGTTCGCTGTACTCGATGCGTACCACCGGGCGCAGGTTATACTCAACTTCGCTGTCGGCTGCCGGGTCGGTGGAGACTACGGTTGCCGGGGTCAGGTCGGGTTCTGCCATGGTGATTTCCAGCACATAGTCGTCGCCCCCGGTCCCGTCGCCGTTACCGTCGAGCAATTGCCCGGTCTGCGAGTTCTTTGCCGTCGAGCCGTCGATGCGGATGGTGTATTTCGTGTTGGGCACAAGCTCCGAGATGTCGATGTTCAAAGTGTAGTCGTTGTCCCACGACAGTCCCACTTTCCCGTCATTGTCGATGGAGAATCCCTCCTCTACCGAAGCGCGGTCCATATTGCGCGAGAAAGTCAGCACGATGGGGTAGACCGGGCTTACGGATGTGAAATCGTCGATGGAGATGCTTTCCACTTTCGCCGGGGCGTTGGAGGTCATCGCAACGTCGAGCCACGTCACATTGTCGTTGGCCGTACCGTCGGGGGCTGACTTTATTGTCACGGTCTTCGTCACTGGGTCATAGCCATCGGCTGCGAACGTCACCTCCACTTCCTTGCCTGCACCGATTCCCTCGAAGAGGTAGAAACCGTTATGGATGAGGTCGGGGTTGTTGGTGTATTTGTTGAACACCGATTCCCAAGTGTCGGTGGTGTAGGTCTTGCCGTCGGCGGTGACAGTCACTCCGTTGATGGGCACGTTGTTCTCCGAATTGGTGATTATGCCGGCGAGGAATGTCTGCACCGGGCATTCAAGCCCGCGGTACCCTAATATCGAGCGGAAAGCCGCGAACCCCTCGAGGCGCTTGTAGTCGTCGTTGATGTTGAGCTGCTGTTGCGAGGCTATGGTGTGGTAGCCTCCCTCGCTCAGCAGCGACGCCATGTTGGAGCGGCGGTTCACCGAAAGATACGGGTACTGGTTGGCGTGCGTGGCCGGACTCGGGTCGTAGTAGCATCGGTCGGCATAGTTGCCGCGTGTGGTGATGCGCATCACGCCCGTGAGGTTCGGGTTGAGAATTTCGCCGAAAGCCTTGCCGCCGTTAGGCGTTTTCTCTATGATTTCGCCGTCTTTTTTCCAGCCGCCGTACATTGTAAGCGTCGTGTTGGTCGAGGCCGCCGCGTCGGAATGGATTGAATAGAAGAAATCCGCGCCCCATGCGTTGGCCATGTCGCTCCGTTCTTCGAGGTCGACTACGGTGTTGTCGTCCTCACGGCACAGCATGATGCATTCCTCCGGCATGTCGGTGTATGTAGTGAGGTATTCTTTGATGGAGAGTGCCACCCTTACTGTCTTTTCTGCTTCCGAGTAGCCCCAAAGCCCTTGGTTCTCGCGCGCGGAGTGTCCCGGGTCGAGGAACAGTTTGAAATCGCCCCAGCCTTCAATCTCGGCTGCGGTTGCTGTCGCGCAAGGCAGTGCCGTTGCGCATAAGGCAGCGGCTATCAAGCCTTTGCCTATGGTATGATATGCTTTCTTCATAGTCGTAATCAGTATTTTAGGTCAATGACATAGATGGATGCGTCCTGTGCGTTCTCGAACGCCACTCTTTTGCCGTCGGGCGATACTGCCGGGGTCAGCGGGATGCAGTCGGTGTTGCCGGTCAGTAGCACTTCGTTGCCGTTCTCCGTGTCGATGGCATAAAGGTCGGAAGCCGTGAAGCGGCTGGCGCGCGACACCACTACGGTGCGGTTGTCGGGAAGCCATGCCGGGTGAGAGCCGTCGCATAGGCTTTGCACGTCAGAGCCGTCGGCATTGCAGGTGAACACTCCTTTGCCGGGCAGTTGGAATGCCACTTTCTTGCCGTCGGGCGACAGTGCCGGATTTAGCACCATTTTTGCGCCATAAGGACGCAGCGAGGCGATTTGCTTTGCCGCGCCGACAGGGTCGTTCATCATTGTGGAATAGGCGTCGGGCGTGGCGTTAGTCTTGGCGGATGTCCTCACGTTTGCCGCCTTGAACCCTTCATGATCTGTGAAGATTACACGCTCCGCGTCTTTCCATGTGGGCGTGCCTTTCATACCGCGGGTCTTGGCCACCACTGTGCGGCTGCTGCCGTTTTCAATGTCCCACACTTTCAGCTCGTGCAGCACGCGGCGGTTTTCCGTCACGTTGGTCCTGCCGAGAATCGACTTGCTGTCGCCGCTCCACGCCATCTTGTAGCCCGCGCCAGCCTCGCCGGTCACCTTTTTCAGGCCGGAACCGTCGGCATTGGCCACAAAGATGCCTGTGTAATTGTCTGCGGTGACGGCTATCTTGCTGCCATCAGGCGACCATACCGGGGACATCAGTCCCGCGCTCGACTTGATGAGCAACTGAGGCTCGCCGGCTCCTTTTGGCTGGGCGAACGCGACGCCTCCCGCTATGCATAGCGAAAAGGCGACGAGTAGACATTTTTTCATAGAGTAGGTTTTTATTAGGTTTGTAAATCTGTTTTTCAAAATTAGCCAACCAAATTAAAAAATATTGTATAAAAAAAACAATTTATTTTAATCGGCGTCCGGCATCTGATAGTTGACCGCATGCAAGCGGAGCGCAGCTTGGGGTCACGCCGCACCCTCCACCCTACGGCCGCATAGCGGTCGCACACCATAACACTCACTCAACCCTATACCTCAGTTTGTCCTGTCCATGATTTTGTGCATTGGTGTCCGCTAAAAATATTGGTTTATGTGGTGCAATGCGCTGCCGCCGATGAAGCAGCCCCGTGGGGGCTGTTGCTGCGTAACCCGCGGCCTTGGCCGTGGGTAGGTGGCAGACAAAGGCATCGGCCTCGTGGAGGTCGCGCTTGAAGCAACTATGCTATGGGTGCGGCTATGTGGCTGAATCAGGCAGTGCGCTGGATATGCGGCTAAAGCCGCTGGCACTGGCAGCACTGCGGTGTGGTTGGTTTCCCCTATACCATTATCACGTTACGTTGCATATCCGCGTTAAGCAAAGTTAAAATAGGCGTTTCCTGTTGCTGATTCAGATTTTGTATATACTTTTGCAGTGTACTAATCAACTAATACACTAAAACGAAAATAATAACAGAAACAATATAATTAAGGAGGAAATGCTTTTATGGAAAAAATCGTTGAAATCGACGGAATCACTTTCAGTTACGGCCGCAAGCGTGCTGAGGTGTTCAAGGATTTTTCGCTCGCTTTCGGCAAAGGCACGATTTGCGGGCTGCTCGGGCGCAACGGCTCGGGAAAGTCGACTTTGCTCTATCTGATGTGCGGACTTCTCCGCGCACGCTCGGGCAGCATCCGCTACAAGGGCGTTGACGTGGCTTTACGTCGTCCGGATACGCTTTCCGACACGTATATAGTGCCTGAAGAATTCACTTTGCCCGACGTAAAGCTGTCGCAATTCGTGAAACTTAACGCTCCGTTCTATCCAAATTTCAGCAACGAGACGCTGCGCCGTTGCCTCGACGATTTCGGGATGCCGGCCGACATCCATCTCGGCGAACTGTCGATGGGACAGAAAAAGAAGGCGTATATGTGCTTCGCCTTGGCCACCAACACTTCGCTGCTTCTTATGGACGAGCCTACAAACGGTTTCGACATTCCATCGAAAAGCCAGATGCGCAAGGTGATAGCTTCGGGAATGACCGACGAGCGCATAATCGTGATTTCCACCCATCAGGTGCGCGACGTGGAGAATCTGCTCGACCATATCGTGATGATTGACGATAGCCGCTTGCTTTTGGACGCTTCCTACGCCGGGATAACCGCCGGACTGCTGTTCGAGGAACGCCCGCTGAGCGACACTACCGGCGATGCTCTCTATGTGCAGCCGTCGCTCCACGGCAACAGCGTGATTGTCCCGAACCGCACCGGTGAAGAGAGCGCGGTCAACTTGGAAGTGCTTTTCAACGCCGTGCTTGCCGACGGCGATAAAATCCGCGCGGCGATAGATGCGTCAACTGAACACAATAATGACTAAAAAAGATACGGAGATGACAAGATATGGTTTCAGCCTGTCGCGGCTGTGCTTGGTGGCTAAACGCGACATTATGGAGAATTGGAAAAAGAACCTTTACAACTGTCTGACGCTTTACGCCATACTCGCGTCGGCATTGGTGTTCACCATGCTCCGTCTGCACGGCGTGCATGAAAAGGTGCCAAACGGCTTTTGGCTGTGCATGGCGCTTGTGGCGTTCGGCGGATGGGCGGTGGTGCTTTCCAACGTGATGGAGTCGATGTCCACAAAGGCTAAGCGCATAGCTTTCCTGATGGTTCCGGCCACGAGCCTTGAGAAATACCTTTGGAGGCTGATTTATGTCACCGTCGGGTTCGCGGTTTCTTTTGCGGTGGCTCTTTTGGCCACCGACGTGACCTACCTGCTGCTAAATTCCATATTCGGCGAGGAAGAATACCGCTCGCTGGCGGGATTCGCAATTGGAGTTTATTTGAATTGGAATAGTCTTGCGCTCGACGATAATTGGCTGCTTACGGTGTGGTCGTTCGTGATTACCCTATGGGGATATTCCTTCTTCGTGCTGGGAGGGGCATTTTGGCGCAGACGTGCTTTCGTGAAGACGGTCGGTTGCATATTGCTCGCGTTCTTGCTGCTGCTCACGGCGATGCAATGGGTGCCGCTCAGCGCGGAGCACTCGTTCTACGAATGGGTGCATACCGTTATGGCCGACGAGGGCAAGGCTACCGTAGCCGTCTCGCTGCTCACCATCGTATTCTTCCTTTTCACGGTGCTGAACCTTTGGTTGGGCTACCGGCTGTTCCGTCGCTCGCAGATTGTAGGATTCAAACGCTCGAAATTATGAATTTCAAGGAAAGCCGTCCGATATATCTTCAGATAGCCGACCGCATAATGGACGAGATACAGCGCGGAGTGTATCCCGAAGGAGGGCGCATCCCTTCGGTGCGCGAATATGCCGCCATTGTCGAGGTGAACGCCAACACCGCAATGCGTTCCTACGACTATCTGCAAAACAAGGGAATCATCTATAACAAGCGGGGCATAGGCTATTTCGTGGCCGAAGGCGCGGCGCGGGAGGTGCTTGAGCTGCGCCGTGCGGAATTTCTCAACGAGGAGCTTCCCGAAATGCTCGGTAAAATCCGCGCGCTCGGCATCCCTTTCGCCGAAATAGAGAAAAAGTGGAGGGATGAGTGTTAAGTGTTGAGGGTTGAGTGTTGAGTGTTGAGTGATTTCAGAGAAGCCTAACCTTCAATTTCTTTCTCTCAACCCTCAACTCTCAACCCTCAACATTAACCTTTAACCTTTTTTCACCCCCCCCCATTTTGATTTGGAATAATTGGCATACATTTGTGCCGGAATTTAAAAGAAGATGAAAACGAAATTTCTTATAGCCGCTGCCGTTGCGGTGGCTGCATATATGTCGGCTGCGGCCGACACTCTCAAAGGCAAAGTCTCCGATGGCAATGGCAATCCGGTGGAATACGCCACCGTGGTGGCTATCGCCGACAGCATACAGCGTGGCGGTACCGTTACCGACAGCCTCGGAGTTTACACTATGGAACTTCCGAAAGGAACGTATGAAATCAAGCTTACTTCCGTGGGCTACGAGCCGGCCGACACCGTCGTTACCGTCAACGGCACTACGGTCGTCAATCCGGTAATGCGGATGTCGGGCGTGGTGATGCAGGAAGTGGAGGTGACGGCTTCAGCCATTCGCCGCGAGCCCGACCGCTTCGTGATGATGGTGGAGGATATGCCCGCTGCCATTGGTAAGGACGGCACGGAGATATTGCGCGACGCGCCGGGCGTGTGGATTGACGACGACAAGATTTCCATCAACGGACGGAGTAATCCGAAAATCTACGTCAACGACCGCGAGCTGAAGATGGACAACGACCAGCTTCAGGCATTCCTTAAGTCGCTCAAGGCTGAGGACGTGAGCAAAATCGAGGTCATACCGCTGAGCGGAGCGGAATATTCCGCCGACTCGGCATCGGGAATTATAAAAATCACGATGAAGCGTAACCGTGCCGACGGCGTGATGGGCAATGTGGCTGTGAGAGCCGGAGCCGGAAAGAATATGGTGAATGTGGCGCCTTCGGCGGCGTTGAATGTGAAGAAAGGCAAATGGTCGTTCAATCTCAACGGGCAATGGGACTATCATCCGAAAATGATACGCGATATGGAAGAGGACAACGATTATGCCAACGGCACGCATTATGGCACCGACACGGAAATCAACGCCGACAAGTTCCATTTCGGCAACGTGATGGCCGGCCTGTTCTTCGACCCCGACAAGCGCAACTCGTTCGGATTGGAATTCAGCTTCTCGAATTTCAAGAACCCGAGCCGCACATCTACCGATGCCGTTTTCGACCGTATAGGCTTCTCGGAAAGCATAGTCGGACGCTACATCACCCATGCCACCAACCGCAACTACGATGTGACGTTCAACTATGTGAACCGCCTTGACACTCTCGGCTCCACGATGAAGGTGATTGCCAACTATTCGCGCGCCGACAACCGGCAGCGGATGGACAATTCGCAGGTTACGGCGGTCAACGCCGTCTCCACTGATTCCATATCGCGCAGCCGCGAGCATTCGATTTTCGATGTCGTGAATTTGAGTTATGATTTCGACAAGAAATTCAACCAGAAATGGAATCTGTCGGCCGGAGCGAAATACACGATGAACCGTATGGACAACGACGCTTTCTTCGAATACGAGAAAAATGCCGCGTGGCGGCCGGAGACGTCGCGCAACTACGATTACCGTTATACGGAGAACATCTACGCCCTCTACGCCAAGGCTACCGGCAAATTCGGCAAGCTGTCGGCAGTACTCGGGCTGCGCGGAGAGTACACCGACGCGAGTAGCCGCGGCGACATTGTCAATCAGAATTACTTCGACCTGTTTCCCAACGGCTACCTTACATATTCAATCGACGATGCCGGAGCCAACACCTTGACATTGGGCTATTCGCGCTACATCAGCCGCCCCTCGTTCTGGGCGTTGAACCCTATGCGCTCGCAGACGAGCGACTATTTCTACCAGTCCGGTAATCCGGAGTTGCAGCCGGCATACCAGAACAATTTCTCGCTCACGGCGGTCTATAAATACCGCTACTCGATGTCGCTGTGGGTGGACATGAACGTCGACCCGATGATGCAGAGCTCTGTCCCCGACCCGCAGAATCCCGACAACATAATCGTGTCGATGGTCAACGCCGACAAGGTCTATAACTATGGGGCGGCCATAAATCTGCCGTTCCAGTTCACCAAATGGTGGACTTTGAGCGTCAACCCGATTTACATCCGCACAGGGCAGCGCATGCAGGCCGGAGGCGATTTGGAATACTCCAACATGTTCTTCATGCCGGTCAACAGCGGCTTCCAGCTCCCGAAGAATTTTTACTTCAACGTTTCCTACTTCTATCAGGGCAAGGTACGGCAGGGCAATATGCGTATAGGGTCGATGGGATTCCTTAACGCGAGCCTGAAAAAGACATTCGCCGACAACCGCTGGACAGCGTCGGTCAGCGCAAACAACATCCTTTCGTCGGGCATCGACCTGACACTTGTTTCCGACCAGTACATTTCTGTCACGAAAGTCGATAACCCCGTGTCGTTCAACGTGTCGCTGACCTACAACTTCAACGTCGGCGAGATGTTCCGCGCAAAGAGCATCGAGAAGAACGCCGATGCCTCCCGCATGCAGAAAGAATCGAAATGATGCGGTGCGGCTGTTGCCGCAGGTTATTGCCGCATTGCGGCAGGGTACAGTCTAGGGGTTATGAGGTTATAACCAATAACCCTTAACCTGTCAGCGCAGCTGACATAGCCCGATAAGGGCTGCGTTCAGCTAACACGGCTTCATCCGTGGGTTGGGAAGATGGAGAGCATCGACCCTATAGGGGGCGCGCACGGCATCAGGGCATCGGCGCGCATCCTCCACGAGGCTCACCTATTCGGCGGAGGTCGCAGATTAGGAGGTTGTCAGGTCAGTGCGGCTTCAGCCGCAAAAAGCCGCGGAGCGGCGCCACTCCAAAGAACCCCAAGTAAGCGTAGCGCAGCTTGGGGCAACGTCACCCCTGCCCCCCAACGGCCGCATAGCGGTCGCACTCCCATAACCCATAACCCCATAACCTCTAGCCTGCGGCTTCAGCCGCAACGACCTGCCGCCACGGCGGCTTTTATCTTCTCGTCGCGCTGGAAGCGGAAAGAATTGAACGATTCGAGTATGTCGCTGATGGCGATGGTGGCGTTGCGCACTTGGCTCTCGTAGAGTTGCAGTCCGGTCGACGCGCTTACCCCTTGCCCCTGCAGCACGCCCGACACTCCGGAAATCTGCTCGAACAGCTTCATTTGTAGGTTGAGCATCTCGTATGCCCCGATATTGGTGGCGTTTGCCGATACCTGTTGCGGACGGTCGGACGAGTTGGCGCGCGGATGGTAGGGGATTACAGCGTCGGGTTGTGCCCACGCTTGGCGCAATTCGTCCCACGTGAAGCCTTCCGGCAGCAGATTGTCGGGGAAAAGCAGCACCCCTTTCGCGCTCGTGTCCATTATGTGGTCGACGAGCGTAATCAGCCGGTTTACGTATTTCTGCTGGTCAATCACGTCCTCCACGAGAGAGTGAACCTCGCCGTCGATGAGAGGGTAGAGCTTGAAGGCGAACGGATGTGTGCCGCCGGGATACGGCGAGTCGTACTGGCTGACTATGTTGCCCTGTGGCGAGATCCAGCGGCATCGCCATGTCCGTAGCAGTGTCCAGCGTTTCTCCACATCGCCGCCTATACCGTTCTCCCGGCCGCGGCGCACTATGAACCAGCGTCCTGCCGTGCGGTCGTGGCATTCGTAGTATTCCCGGCTTTCGAGCGACCAGATTTCCGCTATCCGCAATTTCTCGGTGTCGTCGCAGCCATAGAACCCCGAATGCCCGAAACTTTCCGCCGTGCCGTATTCCCGGCATATCTCTACGGCCTTCTGCCTGTCGTTGCGGGCGAACCGGCCGATTAATTCTTCCGGTGTCATGTCGTGGAGCTGGCCTATCATATGGCAGTCGCGGCCGAGCGGGTCCGACATTTCGCTGTAGAACATCTTCGCCGGATTGACATTGCTCAGGCTTCCGTCGCTGCCTATCCTTTGGAAGCAGCAGCCGGAGATGAGGAATTCCTCCAAAGCCCGGCAGTCGAGCTCGTTGCGCGCATAGTCGCCGTCTTCTCCGGCGATGCTCTCGCGGAAACGTCCTATCACGCTTTTCACCAACTGGCGTATCAGGTTGTTGGTGAGCGGCTCCTTTCCCTTGTTCTTCAGCGCGCTGTATTCGGATAAGGCTTTGCCGGAACTTTCGGTCACGATGTCGCACCATTGGTTGCCGTAGGTATAGTTCTTGTTGCGCTCGCGTTTCTCCCTTAGCGGTGCCGTGCGCCGCCATGCGCGTTCCGCCGCGGCGAGGTATGCCGAGCCGTCGCGGCTTTTTTCGTTGTGTGTTTCCATGCTGTGTTTTTACGGCAAAGTTATCAGGCGGCGTATGTGTTTCGGGAGAAAAAAGGTATGCCGTTTGAAATTTATCAATGATTAACATAAAAATGCGTGGTTTTTTACATAAAAAACAGATGTAAAATTTTTATTTTTGATTGTTTGGCTTATCTTTGCACTTGATAAACCGTATCATATTGCCAATGTTGCGCCTTTTCGGATGCCTGTGGCCGTGTGTGAGGTTGGCACTTTTTTTGCATAGAAGATTGTAGAAATTTTTACATACTATCAAATACTAATTATTATGAACAAGAAATTAGGTATCTATTTGTTGGCTGGTGCGGCCGTTACGGTTGCATTGACCGGTTGTAACAAGAAGATGGGCCCGTTCGCTTCAGAGTATTTTACAACCAATCCTACTCCGCTTGTAGTAGTCGGTGACCAAGTTCCTGCTACTATCACGGCTAATGTCCCGCAGAAGTTCTTCAAGAAGAACGCTGAGGTTACAGTTACTCCGTACCTCGTTTATGGTACTGACTCTACGGCTGTCGCTTCTCAGGCTTACACTTTCCAAGGCGAGAAGGTCGAGGGCAACAATCCGGTTATCAACTACAAGGAAGGCGGTACAGTTTCAATCCCGGCTTCTTTCGCTTACACTCCGGAAATGATGAAGAGCGACCTTTATCTTGGCTTCGACGTGGTTCAAGGCAAGAAATCTTATGTCCTTCCGCGCGTTAAGGTAGGCGAGGGCGTGCTTGCTACCGCTACTTTGGCCGATGCCTCTACCGTTGACCCTGCAACTGCTGCCGACAAGTATCAGCGCATCATCAACGACAAGGTTGACGCCGACATCATGTTCCTTATCAACAAGGCTAACATCCGTTCTTCTGAATTGAAGCGCGACGGTGGCGTTAAGGACTTGAACGAGACAGTGAAGAATGCGAGCGCAGACTCCACCAAGCAAATCGAGAGCCTCCACATTTCTTCTTTCGCTTCTCCTGACGGTGGTGTGAAACTCAACACCAAGCTTTCCGAGAACCGTGAGAAATCCACATTGGAATATGTGGAGAAGAACTTGAAGGACGAGGAAATCTCCAACTACGGCGACCTTACTTCAGAGTTCACCCCGCAAGACTGGGAAGGCTTCCAGAAACTCGTTTCCCAAAGCAACATCCAAGACAAGGACCTTATCTTGAGCGTGCTTTCTATGTACAAGGATCCGGAACAGCGTGAAAAGGAAATCCGCAACCTGTCTTCCGTATTCGACCAGCTTGCTGAAGAAATCCTCCCGCAATTGCGTTATTCTCGCATCACTGCTTCCATCAACACTATCGGACGCAGCGACGAGCAAATCAAGGCTCAGTACAAGGAAGACCCGTCGAAACTTTCTGTTGACGAGCTCCTTTATTGCGCTACTTTGACTGACAACAACAGCGAGAAGCTCGATATTTATCAGACTGCAGCTAAGCAGTATCCTAACGACTACCGTTGCTTCAACAACCTCGGTAAGGCTCAATTCGTGGCCGGCGACTACGACGCTGCAAAGGCTAATTTCGAAAAGGCCGCTCAGCTTGCTCCGTCAAGCAACGAGGCTAAGATGAACCTTGGTCTGGTTAAGATGCTCAACAAGGACTATGCTGGCGCACGCGAAAGCTTCGGCAGCGCAGCTGGTGTTGAAGGCTTGAACGACGCTATGGGCGTTTACTACATCAAGCAAGGCGACTATCAGACTGCTGTTAAGGCATTCGGTGACTCTAAGACCAATAACGCAGCTCTTGCACAGATTCTCGTCAACGACTACAGCGCGGCTAACGCTACTCTTGACGCTGTCAAGAATCCTAACGGCATGACTTACTACATGAAGGCCATCGTGGCTGCACGCACAAGCAACGAGCAGGGCGTTTACGCTAACCTCCGCAAGGCTGTTCAGCTCGATTCTTCATTGAAGGCTAAGGCTGCTGTCGACAAAGAATTCGCTAATTACAACGTAGCAAACTTGTAAAATCAGGTTATTAATTTCAAACTTAATAGTGGGAGCTATCTTAGGCGGAGTCGCTAATTTGCGACTCCGCCTTTTTTGTGTAAAAAATCCACACCCCAGTGTAATTTCTCCACGCCGCGCGGCTTATGTCGCGACCGCCCCTGGCTTCAAGTGCAGCCCCTGACCTTTAATCCATAACTTGGCCCGTAAGGCTAACTATCAGTGGTGTCCTCCCCTGTTTGCGCAGCAAATAGGGTGAGGTGCCACGAAGTGGCGGAGGGGTAAACCCAATCACTGCGGAGCAGTGAAGCCGGCATGGAGTTGAAGCCACGGAGTGGCGATACTTCATAGAACCCCACGCAAGCGTAGCGCGGCTTGGGGTATAGGTCGCCGCCCCTCTCCATCGGCCGCATCGCGGTCGCACTCTTTCATTTGTTTCTTTATCTGGCTTCCGCTATATTTGTAAAAATATAAGGTACTTATGGAGAAGGTAGTGTATAAATCGAAAGTCGACGCTTGGCTGGTGATAGTGGTCGTGGCCGCTGTCGCGGTTGTCTTGTTGCCATTGTTCTCTGGTTTCTCGTGGGACTATCTGCTGGCGGCGTCGGGAGTGCTTGTGTGCCTTGTGCCTGTCTTTGCCCTGTTGTTCAGTATCCGTTATATCGTTGAAGGCGACAAGCTGACAGTCAGTTGCGGCATTCTTGGCAGCACTGCATACGACATTATGTCGGTGCGTTCCATACGTCCCACCCGCACTTGGCTTTCATCGCCGGCCGCGTCGCTCGACCGCATTGAGCTGCGCTTCTCCGTCCGCCGTGTGCAGCCGCTCATAATCTCCCCGGAGGACAAGACCGGGTTCATTGCCCGCCTCAAATCAATTAATCCCGCCATCGAAATCCTCCCAGCCCGCTGACCCCGCAATACATGCCTGTTGAAATGATTTTGTTCCGTGAAAGCTGTATGAGGTTGAAGCCACGGAGTGGCGATACTTCATATAACCCCATGCAAGCGTAGCGCGGCTTGGGGTATAGGCTGCCGCCCCTCTCCATCGGCCGCATAGCGGTCGCACTCGAAGCAGTTGGCATCAGCCATGGAAGGGCTGCGTGTAGATTGCCCGCGGCTTCAGCCGTGGGATGGGGATTACCGTTACGCTTCCCGCTCCTCAAAGCGACCTTGCCAACTACTTGTTGGAAGACCCATGCATCTTTGACTTGGCAGAAGCCAAAGAGCGTGCGGACGAAAAGGACATTAGAAGAACAACGTCAGCCCCGTGGGGGCTGTTGATGCGTAACCCGCCACCTTGGCGGTGGGTAGTGGACATACAGCGGTATCGGCTTCGTAGATGCCGCGCTTGGAATGTCGGTGTTACTATTACGGTTCTACGAGGTTGTGACGGTTGGCGGGTATCTGCCTGAAATGCTTAGAAATGCAGTTTATTATAGGCAAAAATGAATGGCATTTTTTGTAACTTTGTAAAGTTTATAATGAATATCTTCGCATATGAAGAAGTGGCAGAAAACAGTCGGTATTATTGCATGTGC
>URQP01000039.1 GCA_900550025.1 uncultured Porphyromonadaceae bacterium
CAACGACCCCGAGATTACAAATCACGTGCTCTGGCCAACTGAGCTAAAGAGGCGTAAAAGGGCAAGCGACCTATATCGCGCCGCTACGACCTGCTACCCTTGCTTCGGTCAAGACCTGGGGGAGTTCACAAGGAGCTGGCCGTATAGGACTTACCCGGCTGCAAAGGTACTAACTTTTTCCGAACCGGCAAGCGATTTCCGGCTTTTTTTGCCACAACAAAACAAATGAGGGACATCCCGGAAAAGGACATCCCTCATTATCAGGTCTATAATGCTCTTATTCTACTAACTTAAATTTCACTGTGGATTTCACATCCGCAGCAGAAGCGGCAACTACAGCCTCAAAATCGCCCGGCTCGGCAACCCACTCGTGCTTGCCGGCGTCGAAATAGCTCAACGCATCCTTTCCAATCTTAAATGTCACTGTCTTTTCCTCTCCCGGCTGCAATTCTACCTTGCAGAATCCCTTCAACTCTTTTTCAGGACGCGGAAGCGACGATTTCTTATCCTTTACATACAATTGAACGACTTCCGCACCGCTACGGTTACCTGTGTTTTTCACAGGGACAGAAACCGTTATTTCACCGTCGGCTGCCATCTCCTTCTTGTCGACAGAAGCCTTGCCATATTCGAAAGTCGTATAGCTCAAACCGTGGCCGAACGGGAACAACGTCTTTACTTTCTCCTTGTCATACCAACGGTAGCCCACGAATATGCCCTCATCGTATGTAACATCCCATATGTCGCTGTCAGCGCGCTTAATGCCCGGATAGCTGCTCTCGCCGAATTTATGAGCCGGCACATCCTGCAAAGCCACAGGGAACGTAAAAGGCAATTTCCCTGAAGGATTGGCATCGCCAACCAATATGGATGCTATGGAATTTCCGGCCTCACTGCCAAGGAACCAGACCTGCAACGCGGCAGGCACCTTGTCAATCCACGGCATAGCCACGGCATTACCTGACACATTCACATATATGACATTGTCGTTAACGCCTGCCAATGCCTCGACCACACGGTCCTGACCGTAGGGCAAGCCCAATCCTTCGCGGTCGGAGTCCTCGCAATCCTGTCCCGTACTCTTGTTCAGACCGCCCACGAAAATCACATAATCGGCGGTCTTGGCTTTTTCTACCGCCTCCTCGATAAGTTCGTCGGCCGAACGGGAATCGGCAAGATTCTGACCTGTAACCACACCATTGTACTCACCGGTTACATCACCGACATATCCGCGGGCATAATCGACATCGGCCACACCTGCAAGGCGCGCCTTCAAACCGTCGAGCGGAGACACCTCGCGCTGAACCTTCAATGAAGAACTGCCGCCACCGACAGTCATCATCTTGATAGCGTTCTCGCCTACTACAAGCACCTTTTTCTTTCCATCCAACTTCAAGGGCAGCACATTGCCCTCGTTCTTCAGCAAAACGATTCCTTCCTCTCCAATCTTCTTGGCAGCGGCATAATGCTCGTCGCTATGCAATGCGCCATAAGGCTTGTTGCGGTTCATCGCCGTAAGGAACGTAAGGCGCAATACATTCCTAACCTTATTGTCAAGCTCCTTAGTACCAACCTTACCCTCTTCAATCATATCCATATAAGGAAGAGCAAGATAATACGTATCATATGCGCTTACCGCGCCCGAACGCAACCCGTCGGTCCACGTGCCGAACTCAAGGTCGAGACCGTTGGCAATAGCCTGCGGCGTGTCGTGCGTGCCTCCCCAGTCGCTTATCACCGCTCCATTGAAGCCCCATTCGTCGCGCAAGATATGATTCAAATATTGATTATGGCAAGCGTGCTCGTCCTTATAAAGGTCGTATGCGCCCATTATCGACCACGTATCGCCCTCCTGAACCGCAGCCTTGAACGGCGGCAAGTAAATCTCATACAACGCGCGGTCGTCGACTATCACATTCGTGTTGTGGCGGCGTGTCTCCTGATTGTTGAGAGCGTAGTGCTTCACGCAAGTGGCTACCCCGTTGCTCTGCACCCCTTTTATATAAGGCACCACCATCTCCGATGCCAGATAAGGGTCCTCGCCCATATATTCGAAATTGCGTCCGTTGAGCGGAGTACGGTAGATATTCACACCCGGACCGAGCACCACGTCCTTTTCACGGAAACGTGCCTCCTCACCGAGACTTTTGCCATAAAGATAAGCCATTTCAGGATTCCACGTAGCGGCAAGAGCCGTCAAGGCCGGAAAAGCCACACAGGAGTCGTTAGTCCATTTCGCCTGATCCCATTCGTCCCACATCACTTCCGGACGTATTCCGTGAGGGCCGTCGGTAGTCCATATCTCAGGTATTCCCAGCCGCGGCACACCCGGCGAGCTGAATTTCGACTGCGCATGGATAATGTTGATTTTCTCACGCAAAGTCATACGCGACAACGCATCTTCAATCCTTTGATCCATAGGCTTTGTTTCATCCTGATAGACAGGAACGGCGGCATCCACAGCCAGACACACAGACAAAGCTGCCGCCAACGATAACAATTTCTTTTTTACCATAACAAAAAACAGTTTTATTTAGATTTATAATATTCAACACCAGTTGTCAACTCCGCATATGCCCGACAATCAGGCATACACAGCTACAAAATTAATCCTTTTATCCGTCATTTGAAAGCCGCTTGCCCTCATCCGTCGATTATTTCAAATTTTATTTTCAATCTATCGGAGTATTTACTTATTTTTGTAAAAAATTACCGCAACGATTCTATAGGGATGAATAAATGTAAAAGCAACATAGTCACACTCTCAGGAACTTTATGCCTGACATTCCTGTTATCGCTGTTCCTCACATCCGACATCTCGCTGTTCGCTTTCATGTCGGCGATGAACGTGGGCAACGACTTCAAAATTTCCGATTTCTACAGCCGCGTAGCCAACACTTTCCAGCAAAATGTAAACGAAGACATCGTAATAATCGACATAGCCGACTGCTCCCGCGAGCAAATAGCCGAGACAATCGAGAACGTAGAGGCGTGCCGGCCAGCGGCAATCGGCGTAGACATCATATTCCGCGAAAAATCCGACAGCCTAACCGACAACCGTCTCCGCAACGCCGTCAACGGCAGCGGCAACATCGTGCTTGCCACATCGGCCGACAACGCAAGCGGAGAATACATACGTTCCAGTTATTTCTCCGACAGCATCGCCAGTAAAGGCAACTATGGCGTGACCAATTTAGAGACCACATCAGGACTCCCGACAGGAGTTGTGCGCGGATTCCGTCATTCGTACCCGATAAAGAATGATACATTCCCGTCGTTCGCCGCGTTACTCGTTGAAAAGGCATTTCCCGAAAGATACGCCAAGCACGGCGAAAAAGAAACGATATACTTCCCCGGACAACTCTACTTCCACCACACGACGGAAGAACTTGCACAATATGGCAAAGAGTTGGGACTCGAAGGAAAAATAATACTCTTGGGAGACTATTCCGGCAGCGACGACTTGCACCGCACTCCGATAAGCGAACAATTATCGGGAATAGAAATACATGCGGCAGCCATATCAACCATAATGGACGGCAAGCCGGTGAAAGAGATACCGTCAATTTGGAGCTGGCTAATAGCAATCATTGTGTGCACCGCCATACTGTTGTTGAAACTTGCGCTGCAACCCAAGAAATACGGAGCTTTCGCCGTCAGAATCTGCCAGATATTGCTCATAGCATTATCCGTGCTTGCCGGATGCTACATCTTCAAAGAGTTCAGAATAGTAATCGACATCAACAAAATAGTGCTGATGCTGCTGCTCGGACTCCTCTCGATGGACATATGGACAGGAATCTACGGGTTCTATTCAGACATAAGCAACAGAAAAAGAAACAAATAAAAACATATCGTATGAAAAAATTGCTCTTTATAATCATCGCCGTGCTGCTTCAAGCGTCATACGCATACTCCGCAGGACAATATCAGGTGTTCAGCCTCAACGGCAACGTGCTTATCGAACAAAACGGCAAATGGGAAAAAGTCAACAAAGCGACTAAAATCCAACCGGAATCAAAATTCCGGCTTGCAGAAAAATCCTCGATAAAAATCAAGATGCCCGACTCAAAACTCATCAGCTACGACAAATCGGGCACCGCCACACTGTCGCAAATAATCGAGGAAAACGACAAATCACTGTTCTCAAGCCTGCTCAGCGTGCTTTTCGGCGACAAGGAAACACCGAAGGCAAGCGCATCAGGCAATGCCGTAAGAAGCAGTGAAGCTTCAACCTACTATGATGCCGCAAAAACAAATCCCGAAGAAACGGCAAAATCCGTATATTCCCTATTGAAACAACTAATCGGCAACGATTTCGACATATTCAACAGTACAAGCATCGCATTAGAAAAAGTCGAGGATGAAGAAGGCGCATACCACTACAGCGTGGAAAACAATATGGATACAACCCTCTATTTCACAATCCTGCAAATCGACAATGACAACAATGTGGAATTCTGCTTCCGTACGACAACCGAATCCGAGGAAAGTCCTGTAATGTCAGTAGAAAAATATTCCACCATCGACATGAATTTCGCGCAATTCGCGGAAAACGGACAGAAAAGCCTGCTGCTGGCCACACCTTATCCTTTCGCCACAAACGATGTGGCCGCACTTTTTGAAAGCGGCACAGACCCGGCAGGGCTCAACTCCAAAAATATTGAAATACTATTCTATGTAATTAAATGATGAGAGCCGCAATCACTATCATACTTCTGTCTGCGGCATTGACTCAAATAAGTGCCGCTGACAGCCTTAAACAAAACATCCGCGAATTCATCTCGCAATACGACGCGACCGTAGGCGTTGCCGTAATAACCGACGGCGACACCACGGAAATCAACTGCGGGCGTACCTACCCACTCGCCAGCGTGATGAAATTCCCGCAAGCCTTGGCCGCCTGCGACGCAATGCAAGAAAAAGGCACACCATTAGATTCCATAATCAGCCTGACAAAATCCGACCTGCACGGAAACACATACAGCCCGCTGCGGGAGCTTTATCCAAAGGGTACTAACCTTACAATCGACAGTCTGCTTTTTTATAGCATTGCCTTGAGCGACAACAATGCATGTGACAAAATTTTCAGCACATTCATATCACCGGCTGCAACGGAAGAATATCTGCGAAAGTCGGGCTTTGAGAGTTTCACCGTATCAGTGACCGAGGATGACATGCACCGCAACCCTTCAGCCATCAACAGCAACTCCGCCACGCCAACCGACGTAGCCGCCCTTTTCCAGCGATTTGCAGACGGCAAAATGCTATCAGGAGAGTATTTCCGCTCCGTATGGAACGCGCTCGTAAATTGCCAGACAGGAACCGACCAATTGAAAAAGCCGCTGCCAGCCGGAAGCATCATACTTCACAAGACTGGAACAGGGTTCCGTGACGGCAACGGAAGAATCACCGCACAAAACGATGCCGGATGGATTCGCCTCCCCGACGGTACGGAATACTCAATCGCAGTATTCATCACCGGCTCCGCGGAAAGCGACACGACAAATTCCGCAATAATAGCGGGAATTTCCGGAATAGTCTGCGACTATTTCAACGCTCATCTTCCGAAATAAGCAGCAACTTGTCCCCTTTCTTCAATTCCATTTTCCCGTTAGGCACGATATACTTATCTCCACGCCTGACTATCATGACAAGCGTCTTCTCAGGAAGACTAATATCGGCAAGGCGGGAGCCCGAAGCAAGCATGGCATCAGTCACTACCATATCGTGCAACGTGGAATTGATTTCCTCTGGCAATTCAACACCGAAATCATTGCCTTTCTTCTCCTCCGGCAAGTCCAAGGAAAGCTTCCTTGCCGCCCACGAGACCGTAGAGCCTTGCACGACAAGGGAAAGCAATGTTATGAAAAACACAATGTTGAAAATCTGGCCGGAGTGTTCAACCCGGGCTACTACAGGATATGTCGCAAAAATTATAGGCACAGCCCCACGCAACCCGACCCAAGAGACAAAAAGCCGGGCTTTATTAGTGAGCCCTTTGAAAGGCAACAGACAGATGAATACACTCAACGGACGCGAAACCACAATCATAAACAGCCCAATCAGCAAAGCCACCGGCGCGACGGCAAGCAGCTCATGGGGATTGACCAACAGCCCTAAAGCAAGGAACATCACAATCTGGAACAACCACGTCAGCCCGTCGAAAAAGGTCTGCATCTCCCTGCGCCCCTGCATCTTGGCGTTTCCCACCACTATCCCGGCAATATAAACCGCCAGATAGCCATTGCCCTTAAAGGCATCGGTGACTGTGAAAGTAAAGAACACAATGCTAAGCAGCAATATCGATTGGAGAGAGGCATTGTCCAGCCGCGAGCGGTTGACAATCCATGCCGAAAGTTTTCCCAGCAGGAATCCGGCCGCGCCTCCAAGCACGAACTGCACCACAAAGTCACCAATTATATCCCATACGCCCACACCCGACACTCCTGCCAGTTGTATGAGCACAACTGTCAGCATATAGGCCATCGGGTCGTTGCTTCCGCTCTCCAACTCAAGCATCGGGCGCAAATTGTAGCGCAAATTCATTTTCTGCGAGCGCAATATGCTGAAAACAGATGCCGAGTCGGTCGACGACATCGTGGCGGCAAGCAACAGCGACACCGTAAGCGACATATAAATGTCGAGCCCGCTCCAACGCGAAATAAAAAAGATGAACAATCCAGTAAGCAGTGTCGTCAACAACACTCCCACAGTCGACAATAATACCCCCGGATAAATCACCGGGCGTATCTCCTTCAACTTCGTATCCATGCCACCCGTAAACAGGATTACACTCAACGCCATCATTCCTATGAACTGCGCCTGCCCCGCATTGCCGAACTGCAGCCCCAAGCCGTCACTGCCGAAAAACATACCGACAAGCAGGAACATCAGCAACGCAGGCATGCCGAATTTATAGCCTGTCTTGCTGATTAATATACTGCAAAAGACAAGTATCGAGCCAAGCAATAAAATATTCTCCGATGTCAGATTTATCAACATATGTCAATCTCCACTTTTTGCGAATTTAGAATATGCAATGAGGGCAAAAGCCGAAATCATCCCTATGCCGGCAAACCAGAACCAGATGTAGTGGGCATCGGCGCTTGCCGCCTGCCATTCCGCCACATCGGCATAAAGATTAGGGTCGGGACAATAGCGCGACAGCAGAATCCCCGACAGTCCGAATCCCAATATCGACGAAAGGAACGAATGCAAATGGCTGAAACCGAGGAAAAGTCCCTCCTCGCCTTTCGGAGCCTGCAAAGAGAAATATTCCATATACCGGGGTGAAATGAAGCATTCGGCCAATGCCTGAAACACAATGCCGGCAATCATCATCACCGTAATGGGATGGAAACCCCACAAATCGTCGCCGAACAAATTGCCGGAAGCCATCACAAGCGCGGAAAGCGGAATCAGGAACATTCCCACGGTTATCGAGGTCAACGCTTTGCGCCGCGCCATCAGTCTCGTCACGAAGTTCACACAGACAACCACCACAAACGGATTGACATTTGCAATCCATCCGGGCTTTGCGGTCTCGCCGGCAAGACGTATCACATATTTAGGCATCGTGGCATATAACTGCTGCTGCACAATCCAGAATCCGGTGACAATCAGAATCAGCACAAGCAACCGTCCGTTGGTAAAGACTTTACGCAATCCGTAAAGCACCTCGGCGACGCTTTTTCCCTCGCCGCTATGATTAGCGGAATGATAGAACAGCAGCACAGAGACCAACGCCACCACGCACAGCACGGCTGAAAAGAAATTGATATAGATATATGCCGAATCGCCAACCAAAGAGCGCAAAGGGTCGACAAAACACTTGCCTGTGAACGCCCCGATATTTACCATCATATAAAATATGGAATAGCCTCGCGCACGAGTCTCCGAGGTAGTCTCCCGCGCCACCGAGGCCGAGATAATCGACTTTATGAACGAGCCGCCGACCATAATCACTATCATTACCGGCACTATCAGATAACGTTCCCAACTGCCTATAAGACCTGTGAACACCGTTTTCTCGCCATACTCCACAAGCCCCGCGCTTTCAAGAAACACTGGAAGCAGTCCCTGCATAAGATACCCGGCAGAAAGCAGAGTGAAAGCAACCACAAGCGACTTGCGGTAGCCAATCTTGTCGGCAAACGCTCCGGTAAACATAGGGAGCAGATACAAGCCACCAGAAAACAGTCCGGAAATCAGGCTCGCCTCAAGGTCGGAGAATCCGAGCGTATTCGACAGGTAGAGGGTAATTACAATAAACACCGCATAGTACGACATCCTCTCCAACAATTCAGCCGCATTAGCAGTCCAAAACGCACGTGTATATTTAGCCATTTGAAAAATCAATCACATTAAAAATTCACGTCCGTAAAGTTACGACATTTTCCGATAGCCAATTATATGTTATAAAACATAATGTAACAAAATTGTCACACTTTGTAACATTATTACTCAACCCTATTTTCAGACAAAAGTAATTTTGCAACACAAGACAATCCGTTATCAGCCATTGTCTTCCATAAATACGAATTTAACTAAAACCAAATAACTAAATGTATGCAGATTAAAAAAGTAATTTTCAGCTTGAGTTTCCTACTCATGGCATGCTTTTTCAGCCATGCACAAGAAATTCTTGTGAAAGGAACCGTATTTTCTGCCACGGACGGCGAACCGATAATCGGAGCGAACGTGGTGCAGAGTGACAAACCGACAAACGGAACCACCACCGACTTAGACGGAGCTTTCGTATTGAGAGTTCCGGAAAATTCTGAAATCTCGATTTCATACATCGGATTCAAGACCGCTGTGGTAAAAGCGCAACCCGAAATCTCGGTGCAATTGAAAGAGGATGCGCAAATGATGGACGAGCTTGTTGTGACCGGCTACACAATGCAGCGCAAAAAAGACTTGACAGGAGCAGTATCGGTGATGAATATGAAAAACCCGATAAGCGAATCGAGCCCTAACATGCTCAACTCGATGCAAGGAAAGCTCGCCGGCGTGAACATCGTGAGCGACCCCGCTCCGGGCGGAGGAAGCACGTCGATACGCATCCGCGGCATCAGCACTGTCAACAGCACATCTCCGCTCTATGTAATCGACGGCGTGCCAACGACCGAGAACCTCAATTCGCTAAACCCTTCCGACATTGAGTCGATACAGGTATTGAAAGACGCGGCTTCAGCTTCCATCTACGGTTCGCGCGCGGCCAACGGCGTAATCATTATCACCACCAAGCGCGGCAAAGGCAACAAACTGACTGTAAATGTAAACTATTCGGCCAGCGCGCAGACTGTGGCAAACACGTTCGATATGCTCAACGCCCAGCAATGGCGTGAAGCATACTGGACAGCCAACAAGAACGCCGGCATCAAACCGTCGCATCCGTTCTACGGCAACGGCGACACGCCGCAACTCGTGGAATGGCTCGACGGCGATTCTAAATTAGTGCGCGCATCCGACACCGACTGGCAAGACGCGATTTACAGCACGGCATGGACGCACAATGTATCGGCCTCGGTATCCAACAGCGGAGAAAAAGGCTCGATGATGTTCTCCGGAAACTTCATCAATCAGGACGGATTGATGGACTACACATTCTACCGCCGCTATTCGGCACGCATCAACTCCACATATAATATATGCGATTATGTGAGCGTAGGAGAAAACCTTATGGTAGCGCAATGGAATGACCGCGGGTTCACCACCAACGACGACCGCGGAGTACCCTACACTGCAATGCGCCAGCATCCGGCAATCCCGGTATACGATTCGAACGGCAACTTCACCAATCCGATGAACCTCGCGCAATCCGACATTTCCAACCCTATGCACATGCTCTACAACGGACGTGACAACAGCAATCAGAGTTGGCGCATATTCGGAAACGCTTATATAGAAATATATCCTGTAAAAGGGCTGACATTGAAAAGCAACATCGGTATCGAGCACGTGCAATACTTCAACCGCACACTCAACCGCAAGATACTCGACTCTGACGTGACAAGCATGAGCCGCGGATACGGACAAGGCGACACTTGGACTTGGACCAATACCGCCAACTACAACCTGCAAGTGAAAAAACACAATTTCAACGTGCTTGCCGGCGTAGAAGCCATCAAATACAACTATCAGAACCTTGACGCTTGGCGTGACGAATACTCCTTCGAGGACGACAACTATATGAACATCGACTCAGGAGAAGGTACACAGACCAACGGAGGCGGCAAGCAGGAATGGGCATTGTTCTCATTGTTCGCCAAAGCCGACTACAACTACGACGACCGCTACCTGCTATCGGCCATAATCCGCCGCGACGCCACATCGCGCCTCTACAAGGACAACAATTCTGGAGTATTCCCGTCGTTCTCCGCGGCATGGCGTCCGACAGCCGAGGATTTCTTCCCCGAAAATGATGTTCTCAACGATTTGAAAGTGCGCGTCGGTTGGGGTACAAACGGCAACTCCGCCATCAGCAACAATTATGCGGCATACAGCACATACGCATACAATATGGGCAACGGAGCATACGACCTCGGCGGAACGAACACAAGCACAGTGCCGGGTATAATCGTAGCGGCGACAGGCAACCCTGACCTGAAGTGGGAAACCACCACGCAGACCAACGTCGGAATAGACCTCGGATTGATGAACAATAGCCTCAGCATCAGCGCAGACTATTACATTAAGAAAACAAAAGACATGCTTACCATACCTCCTACATTGTCAGTAGAGGGAGAGAACGCATCGATGTGGATGAACACCGGCGATATGAAAAACAACGGTTTTGAAATCACAATCGACTACCGCAGCCCGGAATACGGCGACTTCTCGTGGGGCGGCTCGCTCAACTTGGCACATTACAAGAACGAAGTGGTAATACTCAACGACCAAGTACACATGGAAGGCGGCGACTACCGCCTGATAGAAGGCCAGCCGATGGGTGTGTACTATGGATATATTGTCGACGGAATATTCCAGACACCAGACGAAGTGAGCAACCATGCAATGCAACAAGGCAAGGATGTAGGCCGCTTGAAATACCGTGACATCGACGGCAACGGCGTTGTCGACGACAAGGACCAGTGCATAATAGGCGACCCGAACCCTGATTTCACGGCAGGTCTGAATCTCGATTTCCGTTATAAAGGATTCACCCTAAGCGCATTCTTCACAGGAGAATTCGGATTCGACATCTACAACACCACCAAGCGGCAGCTCGACTTCATGAGCTATGGCGGAACAAGCACAAACCGCGGAGTGGGCGTGCTCGATGCTTGGAGCGAGACCAACCGCGACGCCGAAATACCGGCCTTGTCGGTAGTCGACAACAACAACGAAAGCCGTATGTCGACCTATTATCTTGAAGACGGCACATACGTGAAGATGAAATACCTGAAATTGCAATACGACCTTCCTTCATCCATAGTGAAGAAACTCCACGCATCCAACGTAAGTTTCTACGGACAGGTAGAGAACGTATTCACTATCACCGGTTATTCAGGTCTTGATCCGGAACTTCCGCTCGGCGGATACGGAGCGCGTGTAGACAATGCACCGTACCCTCTCGCACGCACCTATACTCTCGGATTAAACGTGACATTCTAACAAGAAAAAGAAAACGATAAAAAAGAAACTACAATGAAGATTATCAATAATATAAAAAGAATAGCATTGACAGTTGCCGCATGCGGAGCCATATGCGCATTCTCATCTTGCGAGGATATGCTCGACCTGAAACCGTCGGGACAGATTACATCCGACCAAATCGACGAAGAATCCATCGAGAACTTGCTTGCATCGGCATACGCCGGATTGGAGGCGCACTTCTTCGGCAACAACGAGGCTTTCTCCGGACCTTCGACCAACTGGGTGTTCGATGTCCGCTCTGACGACGCCTACAAAGGAGGTGGCGGTGTCTCGATGGAAGCCAACATCCACCAATTGGAAATTTCCAACCTCACGAGCGACAATGTGACGAACCTCAACAAATGGCGCAACAACTATTACGCCATCGCACGAGTGCATCAGGCAATGCGCGCCATCAACGAGGCGGAGAATCTTGCCGACAAAGATTCTTACATAGGCGAACTCAAATTGCTCCGCGCATGGTATTACTTCGACCTTATCCGCATCTTCGAGCGCATACCCTACATCACAGAGAACGACGACGCGAAGACAGTGCGCTACGACCAGTTCACCCGCGAGGAAATTTTCGACAAAATCAAAGGCGACCTCAATGACGCATGGAACGACCTGCCCGACACACAAAGCGACCCCGGACGCTTCAACAAATACGTGGCAGCCGCGCTGATGGCGAAAGTATGCGCGTTCACATCCGACTGGGCGGACGTCGTGACTTATTCCGACTATGTAATAGGCAGCGGGAAATACCAACTTTACAACAATTTCTGCGACATGTCGAAAATCGAGTTCAACAACCAGATGGAGTCGATTATGGCAATCCAATTCTCAACAGCCAACAACAACGCCCACATCAACTGGAGCAACTTGTTGAACACCACTTATTCCGAAGGCAACCTGTTCGGCTCGGGCGACGATTTCTTCCTCGGAAGCCAGAACTTGGTGAACGCTTTCCGTACAGACGCAAACGGACTGCCCTATCTTGACGGAACGTTCAACGACGTTGACGTGAAATCCAACGGCGAATACACAGGCAATGTCGACCCGCGTCTCGATTTCACGGTAGGCCGCATCGGCTTCCCGTTCCGCGGATTCACCTATACGAAAGGCTGGTGCCGCGCGTACGATGTCTATGGCGAATATTCAGGAAAGAAAGGTCTCATCGACCCGACATCGCCCGATATGGTACAAGGATTCCCATGGGGAGCGTCGAGCCTCAACTTCTGCCTGATACGCTATGCCGACATCCTACTGCTTAAAGCGGAAGCCCTTATCGAGCAGAACACCGACCTCGAGACAGCACGCACGCTTATCAACGATGTGCGCAACAAGGCGAAACGCAGTATCGACGGCACTTACACCCCGCGTGAGCTCAACCCGCTGCTGGCAAGCTACAAAGTAGAGCCTTATCCTTCCGACGGATGGACACAGGACTACGCGCGCCGCGCCGTGCGTATGGAACGCCGCTTGGAGCTCGCCATGGAAGGCAACCGCTGGTTCGACCTCGTAAGATGGGGCAACGTGGTGGAAGTGATGAACGAGTACTTCCGCACAGAATCAGAATTGCGTTCTTATTATGACGGAGCGACAATGACCGAGGACGAAATATTCCTTGCAATCCCTCTCAGCGAGGTGCAGAACTCAGGAGGACTTTACGAACCAATCAACGAATAAAAACATAGAATCATGAATATCATTAAAAATATCAATCACATATTGGCAACCGCCATTTGCGCAATAGCGGCAATAGCGATTCCGTCGTGCAGCGACGTAGAGCTCCCTTCCGCTCCGCAAATGCCGAAGATTAGCAACTTGAATTACAGCGTAGAAGGACGTTCCGTCACGCTGACATGGACACTGCCCGAACGCGACGACATTGCGGGAGTACAGGTCATAGCCAACAACACCGACCTGACAGAACTCGAAGGGGCACAGACTTCATATTTCATCAAGCGTGCCACAGCAGGCGAAGAAATAGCCTACACAGTGAAAGCCGTATATGCCAACGGACTGGTTTCCGAAGGCGAGACCATTCGATTCACGGTAGAGGCTGTGCCTGCAAAAATCGGCTATCTGATAAGCTATAACGACGTATCGGAAATAACAGATGATGATGAGCAGGCTTCTGCGGCATGGTTCCAAGCCAACATCAGCAATGGTGAAATTCTCACCCCTGACGACATGCAAGGAATCACCCCCGACGATTATTCCGTAATCTGGATACATCTTGACCGCACGGCCATAGGATTGGGATGGGAAAACCTTCCAGCTCCGCTGATTTCTACAGAAGTGATTTCCGCCCTCACACAATACGTGAAAGACGGAGGCAACCTCTTCCTTGCCAACCACGCCACCCAGCTTCTCGTACCGATAGGACGCATAACTGAAGAGCTGCGCCCGGGACTGTTCGGCGACGGCACCGGTTCTGAAGGCACAGACATTTGGACAATCAATGCCATCATCGGCCCGGGACAGCCCACGACCTACGACCACCGCACACACGAGGTATATGCCGGACTGGAAGTCTCGAACCAATACGACACCCACGAGTCCTATCCGTTCATCGGCCCGGGCATTCGTGAAGACCACAACTGCATGTGGGACTGCAACTCATACGGATTCGACGGCAACCCGAACGTAATATTCTCGTTCGAGACAGAAACCACGTCATCGGTGCTCGCGACATGGGGACATGTAGTGGACTACTGCTGCGCGGGACTTGTAGAATTCTACCCTTCAGGCGACTATCTCGGACGCATAATGGCCATGGGTCTTGCCGCCTACGAATGGAACCAGAACAGCGGAGAAAACCCGTATCAAGGCAATATCGAACTGTTTACAAAGAATTGTCTGAACTACTTAAGTAAATAATGACTTCTTGTCTGATTGGGCTAATTTAAACGATTAGTCCAATCAGGCTTTTTCAACTTATGCTTCTATGAACACAAAAGTTATAACGACCGTATTACCTTTGTTTGCCTTGGCATTTACATCACACGCCAAGGAAATAGCGCATTTCCCTATGGACGTGGAAATGCACTCGATTACCGAAACCGTAACAGGAAACACATACACCCTGATTTCAAAGAACGAGCCGGAAAACATACCGGGAGCCAAAGGACAGGCATTGCGTTTCGACGGATATTCAACCTACGTAACGGCTAAAATAGACGGTTCCGGAGTAAAGGACAAAATGACATTCTCCGTATGGTGCGCGGCAGAAACATACCCGATGATGATTACATCCGAAGCCCAAAACATATATTCCTTAATTGCCGGAAACATCGACGACAATGCGCAGACAGGATTCGGATTTATGCTGAGCTCACAAGGCGACCTGAAATTCAAGTGCTATATGTCGGTAATGGGATTCGCTTCTCCAATAGAAATTTCCTTTCCGGAAAAGATGAAGACTTACGAATGGAATCATCTTGCCGCAGTAGTCGACGGCACGGCAAAAACAATAAAGCTCTATCTCAACGGAGAAGAAAAAGCCACGCAGAACTTCAACAACCGCCTCGATGCCATTTCTGTAGGCAACGCCAATTTCATGATTGGAAAGCCTAAAGACGATTTGAAACAAGACATGTTCCTAATCAACACCTTCAACGGATTAATCGACGACATTACAATCCATGACACCGCCCTGACCGCTGACGAGCTGAAATCGGAAAAGCCGGAAAATGAAGCCGACTTATCAATACCTGAAAGCCGTTTCGCCGACAGCCAACTCCGCCCGCGTTTTCACGGTATGCCCGGAGCAGGATGGACTAACGAGACTCACGGATTCGTGAAATATGACGGAAAATATCACGTATTTTTCCAAAAGAACGCCAACGGAGCATATATGGCCCGGCTGCACTGGGGACACATATCAAGCGACAACCTGTATGACTGGAAAGAAGAAAAAATCGCAATCGCTCCCGGCGAAAGCTACGACATCAAAGGATGCTGGTCAGGATGCGTGTTTACCGACCAGTTCCTGACTAAAGGGAAACCGGAGATATGGTACACGGCCGTAGATAACGGACGCGCCACAATCGCCCATGCCACCGCCAGCGACGATGCCCTCATCAATTGGACAAAGGACAGTGGCAATCCGGTAGTCAACGGCCGCCCGAACGGATTGAGCGACGATTTCCGCGACTGCTACCTGTTCACTTCCGACGGCAAGTACTACATGATTGTAGGAACAAGCAAGGACAATCTCGGAGCATGTACCCTCCACCGCTACGACAGCGGCTCAAAAACGTGGAGCAACGACGGCTCTATATTTTTCCAAGCGACAAGCAAGCAGGTAGGAGGACGATTCTGGGAAATGGCAAACATCACACCGATGGGCAACGGTAAATGGCTATTCACCGCCACCCCGCTCGAGACAGGCGTCGGAGTGGAAGTTCTGTACTGGGTAGGCACGATAAATCCTGACGGCACATTCAAGCCGCTCCCGGCTTACGAGACACAACCCGGAAAAGTAGAACTCGACGGATTCAGCCGCGACGGCTACGGACTGCTGTCGCCGTCAATAGCGCAAGCCGACGGCAAGACATTGGCATTAGGAATTGTCCCTGACAAATTGCCGACAAACGACAACTACAATCTCGGATGGGCGCATAACTACAGTCTGCCACGGGAATGGAGTCTCGACGAAAACGACCGGCTTGTGCAAAAACCGTTTGAAGGACTGGCCGGGATGCGCAGCTCTACCGCGTATTCCAAAGACAATTTCCAGCTCAGCGGAACACAAGCATTATCGCCGGTAAGCGGACGCCAAGTTGAAATTATCGGTGAATTCGAGATAGGCACTTCTTTCGATTTCGGGTTCAACCTGTTCAAGAATGCCAACGGACAATGCGCCACACTGTCATACACACCGACAAGCAACACTTTGAAACTCGATTTCTCAAAGCTTCCACGACTAATCAACGACAGCGGAGTGTACAACGGTGTGTATGAAAGCACGCTACCGGAAACATTCTCCCGCGGAGAAATTATAAAGCTGCACGTGTTCATCGACCACTCGATAATCGACATTTTCGTCAACGACAAATGGGCGGCTTCCGTAAGATTGTTCCCGACCGGCGACGATGCCGACGGAGTAGAAGCATTCTCCACCGGGTCAACCACAGTCAAGTCGCTTAAAGCGTGGACACTCGACGAGAATCTTGCAGGAGTAGCAGAAATCACGTCAACCGACTCCACAGGACCAGCAATCACCGTTGAAGGCAACCAGTTGCACTACTCAAACGTTGCCGAAGACTCCGTTATGACAATCCATTCTATTTCCGGAGCGAAAATTGCCGATTACCGTCTTTACGGCAGAGAAGGCGATGTCACACTCCAATGCGACAAAGGGCTGTATATCGCGGCTATAGAAAATAACGGTATGTGTTCTGCCAAGAAAATAATAATCAGATAATAGAAACTTTATTTTATGACAACTATAATCAGAAAGGCGGCAACAGTTCTCGTGTCAGCGGCAATGCTGACATCGATAAGCTCATACGCCGATAATAATTGCAAGATAAGCTACCTCGGCGAAGGGCACTCCATTCTCGTGCCGCAAACCAAGGCGAAATACCTGCTTATACCGGTGCAAGAGTCGAACGGAGAATCGCGCGTTGCCGTATTCAACGACAACGAAGCGCGCCAATCACTCAATATCCGGCTGGCAAAAGACAAGATAGACTATTATGTGCCGTTCGGATATCAAGAAGGCGATAAATTCTACCTCCACGAGCCGTTCAACCGTGATGCCGCCGCGCTGCACACCTCTGATGACGAGAGCCTGTGGAAATCGGCCGTGAAAATGTCGGACAATTTCGAAATCGACACCGCCGAGAAATACCGCCCCGTATTCCACTTTGCGCCCCTTCAAGGATGGATGAACGACCCGAACGGAATGTTCTACAAAGACGGAGTGTACCACCTCTACTACCAGCACAACCAATATGCGGCAGTATGGGGAAATATGAGCTGGGGACACGCTACCAGCACCGACCTTGTACACTGGAACCACCATCCGGTGGCAATCGACGGCGACACGGCACTCGGCGCTATATTCAGCGGCTCCTGCATAATCGACAAGGACAACACTGCCGGTTTCGGCAAGGACGCAATAATAGCCTTCTATACGGCCGCGGCCGAACGCCAAATGCAAAGCATGGCATACAGCACCGACGGAGGAATGACATTCACGAAATATGAAGGAAATCCGATTGTCACATCCGGAAAGACCGATTTCCGCGACCCTAAAGTGATATGGCACGAGCCGACGAAGAAATGGATAATGATTCTTGCCGGAGGGCAGGAAATGGAATTCTGGTCGTCGTCCAACCTGAAGGACTGGAAGTATGAAAGCTCGTTCGGCGAAGGCCAAGGCTGCCACGGAGGCGTATGGGAATGCCCTGACCTGATGCTGATGCCGGTGGAAGGCACAACGGAATCGAAATGGGTGCTGATATGCAACATCAATCCCGGAGGGCCTGCCGGAGGCTCGGCAACCCAATATTTCGTGGGTGATTTCGACGGCAAAAAATTCACCAACGCCACTCCTGAAAAGACAAAATGGATGGACTACGGTAAAGACCACTATGCAGCCGTGTCGTGGAGCAACGCCCCGGAAGGCAGACATATAGGGATTGCTTGGATGAGCAATTGGCAATACGCCAACATCACTCCGACAAAAATGTTCCGCAGCAGCAACAGTCTGCCGCGCGAATGGAGCCTGTATGAATACGACGACGATTACTACGTGAAATCCGCGCCGGTCAAGGAATTTGACAAATGCCTCGTGAAAACCGCGTCGAAATCCAAGATTTCCATAGGCAAGAAGCCTTCCGCAATCAATATACCGGGAGAGAAAGAAGGAATTTACGCAATCGATTGCAGGATTGAGAAGCCTGCCAGCGGCAAAGTCATGATGTCGCTTGTCAATGCATCGGGCGAACGTGTAGACATGTACTACGACGGAACGGCATTCAGCGTCGACCGTAGCAAAAGCGGATTGACAGGATTCAGCGCAGATTTCGCCAAAACCTCATCGGCCCCTGTCAATTCCGACAGCGATTACGTAGACCTAAGAATCGTCGTTGACAAAGCAAGCGTGGAAGTATTCGGCGATGGTGGAAAATTCGTGCTTACCAATCTCGTATATCCTGCCAAGCCTTACGGCAAGATAGAATTTTCGACCGACGGAAAGAAAACGAAAGTAACTGACTTAAAAATCTATAAAATAAACTTATAACTATGGGAAAGAATTTTAACTACGCAAAACTTATCCCGGTATTGCTGGCGTTCTTCGTGATGGGGTTCGTTGATTTGGTAGGAATCGCCACCAACTACGTAAAAGTGGATTTCGAGCTTAACGACACTCTTGCCAACCTGTTCCCTTCGATGGTATTTTTCTGGTTCCTGATTTTCTCAGTACCCTCCGGTGTGCTAATGAACAAAATAGGAAGGCGCAAGACGGTAATCGTAAGCCTTATCGTCACAGCAATATCGCTGATGATTCCATTGTTCGACTATTCTTTTGCAGGAATGCTCATTTCATTCTCGCTGCTCGGCATAGGCAACACTATATTGCAAGTGTCAATCAACCCGTTAGTTTCGAACATCGTGACAGGCAAACAGCTTGCCAGCACAATGACATTCGGGCAATTCGTCAAGGCGATAGCCTCGTTCATCGCGCCGATTATCGCGGGATGGGCTGCCGTACAGTTCGACGACTGGAAAATGCTGTTCCCCATATTCCTTGCAGTAGCGATAATCTCGATAATCGCTTTATGGGCCACTCACATCGAGGAATCGACAAGCGAGACCACGACATTCGGACAATGCTTCCGTCTGTTGGGCGACAAATTGGTGCTTCTGTCGTTCCTCGGCATTATGTGCCATGTCGGAATCGATGTCGGCACAAATGTCACCGCCCCGAAAGTGCTTATCGAACGTTTGGGATATACTCTTGAAACAGCCGGAATAGCCACAAGCGTTTATTTCCTGTTCCGTACCATAGGATGCTTCACCGGCACATTCGCCCTGTCGAGAATCTCCGCCAAATCGTTTTTCCTGATTGGCGTAGTATGCCTGCTAATAGGAATGGGAGGACTGCTGTTTGCCGAATCAAGGGAAATAATCTATATTTGTATTGCGTTAATCGGATTCGGTAACTCTAATGTATTCCCGATTATCCTTTCCCAAGCCATGCTCCGCCTGCCGGACAAGAAAAATGCCGTTTCGGGGCTTATGATTATGGGACTGTTCGGCGGCACAGTGTTCCCGCTGATTATGGGATACGCTTCCGACAGCATGGGCTCGCAGATAGGCGCAATAGCCGTGATGCTTGTCGGTGTGATTTATCTGCTGTTTTTCAGCACACGGATTAAAAAAACGTATTAAAAAGCATAAAATTAAAAACTATGGACAAAAATATAATCGTAGGGCTGGGCGAAGCTCTTTGGGACATGCTCCCCGAAGGAAAGAAAATCGGCGGAGCCCCCGCCAATTTCGCCTACCACGCATCACAATTCGGCAATGAGGCGTACGTCGTGAGC
>URQP01000040.1 GCA_900550025.1 uncultured Porphyromonadaceae bacterium
ACCGCCATTGGCTTACGCTGACTATGCCGCGGTGGGCGCATCTCGACATTCCGGAAATTGATTTCCAGTCGATAAGCTATTATGCCGCCCCTAAGACCAAGTCCGCGCCGGGCAGTATGGACGAAGTTGACCCGGAGCTGAGGCGCACATTCGACAAGCTCGGTATTCCGTTGGAAGAGCAGATGAGGCTGTCGGGAGTGGCAGTCGATGCGGTGATGGACAGTGTCTCGGTGAAGACCACCTATCGCGATAAACTCGCAGAGTTGGGCGTGATATTCTGTTCCATATCGGAAGCCGTGAAGGATTATCCCGACTTGGTGCGCAAATATCTCGGCTCGGTGGTTTCCTACCGTGATAATTTCTTTGCTGCATTGAATTCGGCCGTGTTTTCCGACGGCTCGTTCGTGTATATCCCGAAAGGGGTGCGCTGCCCTATGGAATTGTCAACTTATTTCCGCATCAACGCTGCCAATACCGGGCAGTTCGAGCGTACGCTCATCGTGGCTGACGACGACGCTTACGTGTCGTATCTCGAAGGATGCACCGCTCCGATGCGCGACGAGAATCAGTTGCATGCGGCAATAGTTGAGATCGTGGTTGAGGACAGGGCGGAAGTGAAATACTCCACTGTGCAGAACTGGTATCCGGGCGACAAGGACGGAAACGGCGGTATCTATAATTTCGTGACGAAGCGCGGTTTGTGCCGCGGCGATTTCTCGAAACTTTCGTGGACGCAGGTGGAGACAGGCTCGGCAATCACGTGGAAGTATCCGAGTTGCGTGTTGCAGGGCGACAATTCAATAGGTGAGTTCTATTCGGTGGCTGTGACAAACAATCATCAGCAGGCCGACACAGGCACAAAGATGATACACATAGGCAAGAACTCGCGCAGCACGATTGTCTCGAAAGGCATATCAGCCGGTTTTAGCCAAAACAGCTACCGTGGGGCGGTGAAAATCGCTAAGAACGCTTCAGGATGCCGCAACTACACGCAGTGCGACAGTCTGCTGTTAAGCGATACTTGCGGCGCGCACACTTTCCCTTACATCGACGTGCAGAACGAATCGTCGGTTGTGGAGCATGAGGCCACTACCTCGAAAATCAACGAGGACCAGCTGTTTTATTGCAACCAGCGCGGCATACCTACGGAAGATGCCGTGGGGCTGATAGTCAATGGCTACGCTAAGGAAGTGATGAGTAAATTGCCGATGGAGTTTGCGGTGGAGGCGCAGAAGCTTCTGCAAATATCGCTTGAAGGCTCGGTCGGATAAATATATTAACAGGAAAAATCTACTATAATGCTTGATATAAAGAATTTGCATGCCGGGATTGACGGCAAGGAGATATTGAAGGGCATCAACCTGACGGTGCGTCCGGGCGAGGTGCATGCCATAATGGGTCCTAACGGATCCGGTAAAAGTACGTTGTCGGCGGTGTTGACTGGCCATCCTGCATATAAGGTGACGGAAGGCGAGGTTACATTTTATGGTAAGAACCTGCTTGAGATGTCGCCGGAGGACCGCTCGCACGAGGGGATTTTCTTGAGTTTCCAGTACCCGGTGGAGATTCCGGGGGTGTCGATGGTCAACTTCATGCGCGCGGCTTTGAACGCAAAGCGTAAATACTACAATCAGGAGCCGCTTTCGGCGAGCGATTTCTTGAAACTGATGCGGGAGAAGCGGGCGATAGTGCAGTTAGATAATAAACTGGCTTCGCGCTCGGTCAACGAGGGATTCTCCGGCGGCGAGAAGAAGCGTAACGAGATTTTCCAGATGGCAGTGCTCGAACCGAGGTTAAGCATCCTCGATGAGACCGACAGCGGTCTGGACATCGACGCGCTGCGCATAGTGGCTGAAGGTGTGAACAAGTTGAAAACCGACAATAATGCAACAATAGTCATTACCCACTACCAAAGGTTGCTCGACTACATAAAGCCGGATGTGGTACACGTGCTTTACAAGGGTCGTATCGTCAAGACCGCCGGGCCGGAGCTCGCTCTTGAACTTGAGGAACGCGGTTACGACTGGATAAAGGAAGAGGTTGACAATGCTAAATAGAACCGGATATGTCAGCTATTGACCAATATATCGAACTTTATAAGGAAAACGGGCAGGCTGTGTGCCGCAACTCGGCCGGTGCGCTCAACGAGGCGCGCCGTGAGGCTCTTGCTTCGCTTGCCGGTGCTTCTATGCCCCGGAAAGGCGATGAGGATTATGAAGTTACGAGCCTTGAGGATGTATTTGCTCCCGACTATGGGGTGAATGTCAACAGGGTAGAGCTTGGCGCGAATCCTGCCGAGGCCTTCCGTTGTGATGTGCCGAATATGAGTACTTGCATGTACTTTCTTTTCAATGATGCTTTCCATCCGGGTAAGAATGCTGCAAATTCTCTTCCTGAAGGGGTGGTTGTAAAGTCGCTGAAGGATGCCGCCGTGGAAAACGCCGCATTGGTGGAGAAATACTACAACAAGGCTGCCGACGGCAAGTGCGTGCAGACTGCGCTCAACACACTGCTTGCGCAGGACGGCATTTTTGTGTATGTCCCGAAAGGAGTTGTGGTGGAGAAACCGATACAGCTTGTCAACATATTGAACAGCGGTGCTCCGCTTATGGCAAACAGGCGTATGCTCATCGTGCTGGAAGAAGGCGCGCAAGCCCGTATGCTTGTGTGCGACCATACACAGAATTGCGGGGTTGGTTACCTTGATTCGCAGGTAGTGGAGATTTTTGCCGGGGAGCGTGTCGTGTTTGATTATTATGACATTGAGGATTCCTCGACGGGAACCAACCGTGTGGCGTCGTTCTATGTTCATCAGGCAGCCGGGTCGAATCTGATGATTGACGGCATCACGTTGATGAACGGATTTACACGCAACAATTATACGGTGGAGATGGAAGGCGAGGGTGCTGAATTGCACCTTTACGGTATGGCGATGGCTAACGGAAACCGTCACATCGACAACCATACGGTTGTCCGCCATACGGCGAAAGGCGGACACACTGACGAACTGTTCAAATATGTGCTCGACGACAATGCCGTAGGGGCGTTTTCGGGTCTGGTGCAGGTATGCCCGGGTGCGGAGAAGACGGAGGCTTATCAGAGCAATAAGAATATATGTGCTTCCGACGGAGCACGGATGTATTCGAAGCCGCAATTGCTGATTGACTGCGACGACGTGAAATGCAGCCACGGCTCGTCTACCGGCCAGCTCGACCAGCAGGCGTTGTTCTATATGCGCCAGCGCGGTATCCCTGAACACGAAGCCAGATTGATGCTTATGCAGGCTTTTATGCACGACGTGATAGCCGGTGTGCGTATGGAGGCTTTGAAAGACCGTTTGCGCCATCTCGTCGAAAACCGTTTTTTGGGAAATAGTTCTTCTTGCCGCACGTGCCCTTCCACGTGCCATAAATCAGGAGGTAAAGATGCTTGATATAGATAATATACGTTCTGAATATCCTATACTGCAACGCGAGATTTTCGGTAGGCCGTTGGTTTATCTTGATTCGGCTGCCACGTCGCAGACACCGCGTTGTGTGGTTGACAAAATAGTGGAGATGTACACCACGATGAAAGCCAACGTACACCGCGGTGTGCACGAATTGTCGCAGGAGGCTACTGAAATGCAGGAACGAACACGTGAAAAAGTCCGTGCTTACATCAATGCCGCGTCCACCGAAGAGATTATCTTCACGCGTGGCACTACCGAGGCAATCAACCTTGTTGCGTCATCGTATGGCGACAGTTTTTGCAATGGCGACGAGATTATCCTTACGGTGATGGAGCATCATTCCGACATTGTGCCGTGGCAACTGTTGCAGCAGCACAAGCGCATCCGTCTGCGTGTCGTGCCGATTGACGAGAAAGGGGAGTTGCGTCGGGATATGTACGAGGAGATGTTCACTGAAAACACCCGGATGGTGGCAATTTGCCACGTGTCGAATGTGCTCGGTACGGTGAATCCGGTCAAGGAAATGATAGAGGTGGCCCATCGTCACGGTGTGCCTGTGCTTGTCGACGGGGCACAATCCATGCCGCATATGAAGGTTGACGTGCAGGAACTCGACGCTGATTTTTTCGCTTTCTCGGCTCATAAGATGTACGGTCCTACCGGTGTCGGAGTGCTTTACGGCAAAAAAATGTTGCTTGAGGCAATGCCGCCGTATCAGGGTGGCGGAGAGATGATAGGCAATGTCTCGTTCGAAAAGACCACATTTGCCGAATTGCCGTATAAGTTTGAAGCCGGTACTCCTGACTTTGTAGGGATAGCTGCATTTGCCGAGGCTTTGGACTATATTGAGAGAATCGGGATTGGACGGATAGAGGAGCACGAACGCAATCTGTTGCTGCGTGCCACTGCCGGGCTTCAATCAATACCGGGAATGCGCATATTCGGGAATGCACAGAATAAAAGCGGGGTGATTTCTTTTCTTGTCGGCAATATCCATCATTATGATATGGGTATGTTGCTCGACAAGATGGGGGTAGCTGTAAGGACAGGGCATCATTGTGCCGAGCCGCTTATGTCGGCTTTAGGTATAGAAGGTACTGTGCGCGCTTCTTTCGGTGTGTATAACACGGAAGAGGAAATCGACACATTCGTTGCGGCGGTTGTGCGTGCCGCACAGATGCTTGGATAATATGTGAGAAATAAATGAGCTTAATGGTTGTCGCGCAAAAGCGTGGCAGCCATTTGCCATACTATGACGCCTGTTATGGCCATTGCCACTAAGCCGGTGACCGCCGTCTGCGAAAGCGTGTGCGTGGTGACGGCATTCATAAAGTCGTTGACGATATCACCTTTTACTATCGTAATGCTCCAGAAACCGATGCATATTATTAATGCCACGCAGTAAAAGCACCACATTACCCAATCGTGGCTCTTGCTTTTTTTATCGGGCAGGCGGTTCATCACTTTCCGTGTGAACCATCCGTTCTCCGGAGCTTCTTCCTGTATGTCTTTGAGAAGCTGGCGGAGCTTGATGTCGGTGTCGTATTCTTTCTTATTCATGCGTTCTGTTTATTTGAGAAATTTAACCAGTTTTGCCTTAGCCCTTGATATGTGCGACTTCACGGTGCCCTCGGGCATACCTGTGATTGCCGCCACGTCTTTTATCGGCTTGTCTTCCATATAGTATAACACAACTACCGTGCGTTCTTGTTCATTCAGATGTTTCAGAGCCTCCGCAAGGTCGATTTTGGCATCGCTTCCTCCGGCATAGGTTTCCGGCTGTTCTGGAAGCTGCTCTGCGATCTGCTCTTTGTTGCGCCGTGTATGGCCGTAGAATTCGTTGTAGGCGATCCGGTAGAGCCACGTGCGGAATCGTGAGAATCCTTTGAAGCCGCGGATTCCGGTGTAGGCTTTGATGAAAGTGTCCTGCGAAAGGTCGTCGCTAAGCGCAACGTCGCCCGTAAGATTGATGAAAAAACGCCTGATGTCGGATTGGTATTCTTCGACAAGCCGCCCGAATGCGTCCCTGTCGTCGGACAGGGCGCACCGGGAAACAAGCATCAATTCTTCAATCCTGCTAAGCATCTTGGCGTTCTTCCGCTTGACAGCTGTTTTTCGATTCCTGTAATTTCTTCTCGCTTCTTGCGTCGAGGATATAGACGATGAGCTTGCCTATTCCGAGCAGCAATATCACCGATGAGAGAGCGGCTACGTCATAATTTTCCTTGATTGTGAAAAACAGCGTGACGGCAATGCCTACGGCTATAAGAATCACCGCGCTGTTGAGGGCTGACTTGGCGGGCTTCTCATCATCTTTTTCCGGAGCCTCGCGGAATACGTATTCGGGTATTTCCACACCGTTTTCTATGGCTTTCTCCACCATGTCGTATTTGCGCTGGCGGCGTTTTGTGGCGTTGCTTGCAATGACATAGATTATGACGCACACCATAATGAACGGACAGGCTATCGCCACGACTGGAATCAGAACGTTTTCAATGCCATCGAAAATGATAGCCGCGAATCCGCCGGCGTTACCGCCGTTGTTTTGGATGCTTTGTATGGCATTGCTTACCTCTTCGCTGACGATGGAGCGTATTTGCTCGTTCATTTGTTCGACTCTTGCAATCGAGTCCGCAATCGCGATGGAATCTGCGTTTTCAGTCCCGGCGGCGAATCCTGTCGCCGTGGCGAGGAGCATTGCTAACGCTAAAAAAATAGTTTTTTTCATATTCTTGTGTTTTTATTTTTTGTTTCTATGCATTAGACGTTGCGCGGGCATGGAAAAGTTGCATCGCGTGTGAAATTTTTTTCTGTTATCTTCCTGTGAGGTAAAGGTAGGTATTTTTTTGTAATTTTGCAGCCGGATTTAAAAAGATGCTTATGGAAGGAATAGGTGGCGATGATAAAAGGCTGTTTATAGAAACATACGGTTGCCAGATGAATGTCGCCGACAGTGAAGTGGTGGCTTCTGTGATGAAGCTTGCCGGATATGGGACGGTCGATTCGTTGGACGATGCGGATGCCGTGTTTCTCAATACCTGCTCTATACGCGACAATGCGGAGCAGAAAATATTTTCAAGGCTTGAGTATTTTGCTTCGTTGCGCAGAAAACGTAAAAGCGGGAAACTTATCGTGGGTGTGCTCGGCTGTATGGCAGAACGTGTGAAGAACGAGCTGATAGAGCGGTATGGCGTGGATATTGTCGCCGGGCCGGATTCCTATCTTTCTTTGCCTGAGCTTGTGGCAGCCGCTGAAGCCGGAGAAAAGGCCATCAATGTGGAATTGTCTACCACGGAGACTTACCGTGACATAATACCGCGGCGCATCGGCCACAACCGCATAAGCGGGTTCATCAGCATAATGCGCGGATGCAACAATTTCTGCTCGTATTGCATAGTCCCGTATACCCGCGGGCGTGAGCGCAGCCGTGAGCCGCAAAGTATTCTTAACGAGCTTGAGGATATGCGGCAGCGTGGATTCAAGGAAGTCACGTTGCTTGGACAGAACGTCAATTCATACCATTATGTGCAGGACAACGGTGATGTTCTCGGCTTTGTCGGTCTGTTGAAGATGGTCGCTGAAGCTGCTCCTGAGATGCGTGTGCGTTTCACCACGTCGCATCCTAAAGATATGAATGACGATATAATTGAGGTGATTGCCTCTGTGCCGAATGTGTGCAAGCACATCCATTTGCCGGTGCAGTCGGGCAGCAATGCCGTGCTGAAAGCGATGAACCGTAAGTATACGCGCGAATGGTATCTCGACCGCATCGCGGCGATACGCAAGGCCATGCCTGACTGTGGAATAACGACGGATATGTTTACGGGATTCCACGGCGAAACGGAAGATGATTTCGGGCAGACGTTGAGCCTTATGCGTGAAGTGGGCTTCGACAGCGCGTTTATGTTCAAGTATTCCGAGCGCCCCGGCACGTACGCGTCTAAAAATTTGCCTGACGATGTTCCGGAAGAAGTGAAGATAGAAAGGTTGAACCGTATGATTGCCTTGCAGAACGAGCTTTCGGCGGAGAGCAACCGGCGTGATGTGGGCAAGACGTTCGAGGTGCTTGCAGAAGGAGTGTCGAAGCGTTCGCGCGAGCAGCTTTTCGGGCGCACTTCGCAGAACAAGGTTGTGGTTTTCCCGCGCGGGACTCATCATACTGGAGATTTGTTGACGGTTAAAATAATTGATTCCTCTTCGGCGACATTAATCGGAGAAGAAATATAATTAAATGTAATTATGACGGAACTTGTTGCTAAAAACGACGATTTTGACCCGTATGCGGTTGACGATGGCAGCAGGAGGCTGTGGAACCGCAACTACATCCTTGTGATGACAGCCAATTTCTTGCTTTTCTTCTCTTTGTACAACCTGATGCCGGTGCTGCCGATTTATCTTGCCGACGAGTGCCATGCCGGTAAGGATGTGATAGGCGAGGTGATGAGCGGTTTTATAATAACAGCGTTGATGATACGTCCGTTCAGCGGCTATATTGTCGACAGTTTTCCGCGGAAGAAAGTGCTTTTGGTATGCTACGGGGCTTTCGTGGTGATGAACATCGGCTATGTGGTGTTTTCGACTGTTCTTGCGATAGCCATAGTGCGCGTGCTGCAAGGTTTCGCGTTCGGGTCTACATCGGTGTCTAACAGTACGGTGGCTATCGACGTGCTGCCGTCATGCCGCCGTAGCGAGGGGATAGGCTACTATGGGATAAGCAACAATCTGGCGATGGCGATAGGTCCTTCGGTGGCATTGGCGTTGTATCACAGTGTGCCGGATATTCAGATTGTTTTCTCCGTCCCGCTGATTTCCGCATTGCTGGGATTTTTGTGCGTGACGGCCGTGAAAAACAAGCCGCGCGCGATTGTCAAGGATGCAATGCCGCTTTCTTTCGACCGTTTTTTCCTGACGTGCGCTATTCCTGAAGGACTGACTTTGATTACTTTCGCTTTTGCAAGCGCTACTTTGACGACGTATCTGGCCATTTATGGCAAGCAGGAGCTGGGGATATATTCCGAGTCGGGAATCTATTTCCTTGTGATGGCTGCCGGGCTGATATTGTCGAGGGTGACTACCAACCAATGGGTGCGCAAGGGCTATATCGTGCGCAACGTCAAGGCCGGGATGCTGCTCGTTACGGCAGGATTTTTGATATTCAACGAGCTGCACGATGATTTCTCTTTCTATCTTTCGGCATTCATCATAGGGTTGGGGTATGGCACGATGTGTCCTTCCTATCAGTCGATGTTCATCAATATGGCACCGAACAGCCGCCGCGGCACGGCCAATTCTTCTTATCTTACTTCGTGGGATGTAGGCGCGGGATTGGGAATATGCAGCGCGGGATATATAGCGGAGCATACTTCTTACCATACGGTTTACCGGATTTGCTTCGGATTGTGCATCGTAGGCGGAATCATATATTATCTGTATACTTCAAAGCACTTTACACGTCTAAAAATAAGGTAAAAGTTATAGATTTTTTAGAAAATAGTTGACAACGCCTTTGTGCAGGTTGTATATTTGCACGATTTTAAATAGTTGTGTGACAGACACGGAATTTCATTATGGCTAAAGAGAAAAAATCGAAAATTTCATATTTCCAGTCGAATTTCACCTCTACAGTAAGCGTCGCGCTCGTGCTGCTTCTTGTCGGGATAGTGGCTTTTCTCGGCATTCTTGCAAAATCGTTTTCAGATGAGTTGAAAGAGAATGTAGGATTCAATGTGATTTTGCGAAGTGATGCCACTATGGGGCAAATAGGCGGAATGGACAAATTGTGGGAACAAGCCCCGTATGTGTCGAGAGTGAAATATATCTCGAAGGAGGACGCTTTGGCAAGCTGGCAGAAAGACACCGGCGAGAACCTTCTTGACCTTTTCGGGGTGAATCCTTTGAGTGCGGAATATGAGGTGTATGTGAAGCCGGAATATGCTTCGCTCGACAGTCTCGCGAAGATTGAAAAGTCGCTGTCGTCGGTCGGGTGTATCGAAGAAGTGGCGATGCACAAGGGCGAGGTGGACGAGGCGAACCGCAATATAAGCAATATTGCCATAGTGCTGCTGGGAGTGGCTGTGCTGTTGTTGCTCATATCGTTTGCGCTAATCAACAATACGGTGCGGTTGACTGTCTATTCGCGCCGGTTCATAATACATACGATGAAGCTGGTCGGGGCGAAGCCGGGATTCATACGTCGTCCGTTTGTGGTGAGCAATATGCTTAACGGACTGATTGCTTCGGTTGTGGCGATGGCCTTGCTTGTGGCTGTTTATTTTTCACTGGCGCGCATCGACTATTCGTTGACCGGCGGTTTCGAGCCTGTGGCTGTTGCCGCGGTTTTTGCAGGATTGGCCGTGATAGGCGTTCTGATTTGTGGCATAGCCGCGTTTTTTGCCTCGAATAAGTATATCAGGGCAAATTATGACGATTTGTTTAAGAAATAATTAAAGGTATATGGAAGATATAAATAAGGATGTTGACGTTACACGTCCGTTAGGCAAGGGCAATTTCATATTGATGGCTGTGTCGGTTGCGTGTGTGATAATAGGTTTTTTGATTACAGGAAGCGGTGAGCCGAGCACGGAGGCCGCATACAATCCCGACATATTCAGCACAATGCGTATAGCCGTCGGGCCTACTATCGCTTTTATAGGGTTTGTGCTGATGTTTTTCGCCATTTTGTATAAGAAAAGAAAATAGCGTGGTATGAATTTTATAGAAGCTGTAATAATAGCCATAGTAGAAGGATTGACAGAATTTCTCCCGGTGTCGTCAACCGGACATATGATAATAACTGAGAGTTTGCTGGGCGTTGATGTCAATGACAGGTTCGTGAACGCTTTTACCGTAATAATCCAGTTTGGAGCCATCCTTTCGGTAGTATGCCTTTACTGGCGTAAGTTCTTTTATCCGGAAACAATGCGTTCTAAGGGCTATACGTGGTGGCAGGCGATATGGCGTTTCTATCTGAAACTTATAGTGGGTGTAATCCCGGCTGTGATTCTGGGTTTGGCATTTAACGATTTGATAGAGGAGAATCTCGGAAATGTAGCGTTGGTAGCCGTTATGCTCATACTTGGAGGCGTGTTTATGCTGTTTTGCGACAGGATATTCAATAAAGGGAGCGAGTCGACAGATCTTACCTATAAAAGGGCTTTTATTGTGGGTGTCATGCAATGTATTTCGATGATTCCGGGTGTGTCGCGCTCGATGGCCACGATTGTAGGCGGTATGTCTCAGCGGTTGACGCGTAAGGCTGCGGCCGAATTCAGCTTCTTTCTTGCTGTGCCTACTATGCTTGGCGCGACCTGTCTTGAATTGTATAAATTGATAACTCACGGCGACGGCAATATCCTTACTGAAGGCAATAATCTTGCCGTGCTGATTGTCGGCTCTATTGTAGCCTACATAGTGGCTATCGCTGCAATAAAGTTCTTTATCAGCTATGTCACGAAATATGGTTTCAAGATGTTCGGCTGGTATCGTATTCTTGTCGGCGCGGTGATTCTTGTGATGATATTGTCAGGATATGATTTAGCAGTAGTTGGATGATGCTTAACCCGGTAGAAGGCGAGATATTTTACGTGGACAAGCCGTTGCGGTGGACTTCGTTCGACGTGGTGAAGCGCATACGTGGCGTGTTGAGCCGCCGTACAGGCATCAAGAAGCTGAAGGTGGGGCATGCAGGAACGCTTGACCCTTTGGCTACCGGGGTAATGACCGTAGTGACCGGCCGTGCGACGAAGCGCATAGAGGAGTTGCAGGCGCATACGAAGGAATATGTAGCAGAAATAAGGCTTGGAGCAACTACACCGTCGTTCGACCTCGAGACCGAAGTTGATGCCGAGTATCCGTGGCAACATATCGGCAGGGAGCAGATAGTGGAGGCCTTGTCGAAGTTTGTGGGTGCTATCAAGCAGGTGCCGCCGGCTTATTCGGCATGTAAAATCGACGGAAGGCGTGCCTACAAAATGGCGCGTAAGGGTAAGGAGGTCAATATAAAGGCAAAAGAGCTTGTCATCGACGAGATAGAGCTTGTCGGGATGCAGCTGCCTGTGATTACAGTGCGTGTGGTATGCAGCAAAGGTACTTATATCAGGGCGTTGGCACGCGACATCGGCGAGGCTCTCGGTAGCGGCGCCCATCTGGTGGGATTGCGCCGTACGCGTGTCGGTGATATCAGAGTGGAAAGCTGTGAGCAGGTCGACCGGCTTATCGACCGGCTTGAGAAAGAAGAAATAGTATTGCCGGAGGAATTTTCCGGAAAGAAATAAGATAGAGAGATGAACGGAAACAGAGAAATGAAGTTATCGCAGTTTAAGTTCAAACTGCCGGAGGAATTGATTGCGCAGTATCCGTCGCCGGAGCGCGACGAGGCGCGCCTTATGGTTGTGGACCGTAAGACAGGAGGGATAGAGCACAAGGTGTTCAAGGATGTGCTCGATTACTTTGATGAGGGTGATTTGTTGGTGCTTAACGATACGAAAGTGTTTCCGGCTCTTCTCTACGGCAACAAGGAGAAGACAGGGGCGCGTATCGAGGTGTTCTTGCTGAGGGAACTCAATGAGGAGAATAAGTTGTGGGATGTGCTCGTGGAGCCCGCAAGGAAAATCCGCATAGGCAATAAGCTGTATTTCGGCGAGGACGAGTCGATGGTTGCGGAAGTGATTGACAACACTACGTCGCGCGGCCGTACTTTGCGTTTCCTTTACGACGGCTCGCACGAGGAGTTCAAGGATGCTTTGTTCAAGCTCGGGCTTACCCCGCTGCCTTATTATATCAACCGCGCTCCGGAGCCTGAGGATGCCGAGCGTTACCAGTGCATATACGCAAAGAATGAGGGTGCTGTCGTGGCACCGGCAGCCGGCATGCATTTCAGCCGCGAGATATTGAAGCGGATGGAGATTAAAGGTATAAACTACGATTTCCTGACGTTGCATTTCGGATTGGGTAATTTCCGCGAGATAGATGTGGAAGATTTGACCAAGCACCGTATGGACTCGGAACAGATGGAAGTGGGACCGGGGCTTGTGGAGATGGTCAACAAGACAAAGGATGCCGGAAAGGCTGTGTGTGCTGTTGGGGCTTCTGTGCTTAGGGGAATAGCCAGCACTGTCAGTATGAACGGACATATAAAGGAATATAGCGGGTGGACTAACAAGTTTATTTTCCCGCCTTATGATTTCAGTGTGTGCACGTCGTTGATTACCAACTTCCATTTGCCTTATTCCACGATGCTGATGATGGTTACGGCTTTCGGCGACTATGACTTGATAATGAACGCTTACGATGTAGCTGTGAAAGAGGGTTACAAGTTCGGTGCGTATGGCGACGCCATGCTTGTAATCTGAAATTAGCGGTGTATGAAATAGCAAGGCCGGGATCTTACGACCCCGGCCTCTTCATTTCTACCTTAAAAAGTTTAGGCTGATTATAGTTGTTGCCTTGTTTTAGTTCTGTGCGTCAAGCATTACTTTGTCTACTATAGCCTTGCCTTCCTTCGTTGTCTGTTTGCGGATGTACAGGCCGTTTTGCGAAGGATTCTTTACTTCGATTCCTTGCAGTGTGTAGTAGGTTGTCGATACGATTTCATCGTCGGCGATTGTTTCTACAGCTGCGCCAGTGCCATCGGGTGCAAGCTCGTTGAGGGCATTGTAGGTAAGGCGTTCGATATTCCCTTGATACGGGTTTTTCGTATTGTTCTGGTTCCATTCGTAGCAGGCTATGCCGATAGTGATGCATTTGCCTTTGTAGGTGTCGTTAGCGTCCCAACGCGCAATGGCTCCTCCGTAGTAGTCTTCAATTTGCGGCCACATGCCGAGCGGAGTTACCTGCCATAGGTTGTACAGTTCTTTGTAGTGGTTCGGGTCGCCGTTGCCTGTTGCCGGGCCGTCGTAAGCGTCATCGAAATGCCAGAAGCAGTTGTGGTCTTCTTTCCAGCCCGGGCCGGTCATATGGAATACTTTGTATTCTTTTCCGTTGGGGCGTTGTGCTGTTTCCATAGTGATGCCTTCATATAGAGGGTCTCCTGAGTGGTCGTAGGTTTGTGGAGCTTCAGCCCATGTGCCAAGTACTACGTTCACATCTATGACTTTTTGAATATCTCCGCCTTCTGCAAAGGTCACAACGTCCGGGTCACGGTCGATGCGTCCGAAATCCTTGAGCAGGATGCAGGCGTGGTTTGTCAGCAGCAGGTTTCCGCCGTTTTTATAGAAGTTGGTGATGGCAGTTTTTACAGTCTCGTTAAGGAATCCTTTTTCTCCGCCGAGGCATTCGCTGCGGAAGCGTGCGATGTTTTCAGATGCGTTTTCAGAAGGGTTGCTTAGTACGCGGTCGATGGCAATCCAGATTGCCTGATACTTGGAAAGATCTGCCGTTCCGTCGGCTATCTCTGCCGTACTTACATATTTGCGCCATAGCTGTTGAACCATTCTGCGGCTGCCTTCTCATCGTCGTCGCCATTGGCTTGGAGTTCTTCATAGGAAGCGTAGCTGCCTACCATTACCACTTTGTCGAAATCGGCCGCGAATGTCGTTGTCGCCGAAATGATTGATGCTAAGATCAAAGATGTAATTTTTTTCATATTATTAAAAATTAAAGTGATGATAATTTTGTTGTTAAGTTTGTAATGCAAAAGTATGGTTGACGTGTTTTTTATAGTGTAACAAATGTTTCAAAAGCTGTCAATTCTGTTACCGCAATTGATTTTCTTGTAATTTGTTGTGGAATAAAATGTTTATTCTCAGAGGAAATTGTGCTTATAGGGATAAATGTTGTAATTTTGCGGAGTTTTTTAATATAGGTTTAAATTGAAGTAAAATGAAGGTAGCTGTAGTTGGTGCAAGTGGCGCGGTTGGACAGGAGTTTTTGCGTGTCCTTGAAGAACAGAATTTTCCGGTTGACGAATTGTTGCTTTTCGGCTCCAAGCGTAGCGCGGGGAGGAAGTATGCGTTCAAAGGAAAGGACTATGAGGTGAAAGAGTTGTGTCACAATGACGATTTCAAGGGTGTCGATGTGGCTTTCACTTCAGCCGGGGCAGGAACGTCGAAGGAATTTGCCGGGACAATCACCAAGTACGGTGCTGTTATGATTGACAATTCGAGCGCGTTCCGCATGGACGGCGATGTCCCCTTGGTAGTGCCCGAGGTGAATGGCGACGACGCTTTTGTCACGCCCCGCAATATCATAGCCAACCCTAATTGTACGACAATACAGATGGTGGTCGCGCTGAAGGCCATCCACGACCTTTCGCCGATAAGGCGCGTGCATGTGGCGACCTATCAGGCCGCAAGCGGTGCCGGCGCGTCGGGGATGGACGAGCTGGAGCAGCAGCATTCGGATATAGTCAATGGAAAAGAGCCTGTCGTGGAGAAGTTTGCCTATCAGTTGGCTTATAATCTGATACCTCATATCGATGTGTTCATGGATAACGGATACACGAAGGAGGAGATGAAAATGTTCAACGAGACGAAGAAGATAATGCATGCTCCGGATTTGTCGGTAAGCGCGATGTGTGTGCGTGTGCCTGTAATGCGTGCCCACAGCGAGGCCGTATGGGTGGAGACGGAGCGTCCGGTAAGTGTGGCCGAGGCGCGTGAGGCGTTCCGCAGCGGAAAAGGGCTTGTGCTGGTCGACGAGCCGGAAAACAAACTGTATCCCATGCCTTTGTTCGTGGCGGGGAAAGACCCTGTGTATGTAGGGCGCGTGAGGAAAGATCTTGCCAACGACAATGGATTGTCGTTCTGGGTAGTGGGCGACCAGATTAAGAAGGGCGCTGCTCTTAATGCCGTTCAGATTGCGCAATATCTGATAGACAACAATAAATTATAAAGAAATGGATTTCGACAGGTTGTCCCGGGCTGTGGAGAAATTTTCGCAGACCGTCGGAAGCATTGTTAAGATTCTGCTATTGTCGAGGCGTTCTTCTGTCAAGAGGGTTGCGGCCGACGGCGACGAGATTGTAGTGCTTGGAAACGGCCCTTCGTTGAACAAGACTGTCGAGGATTCTGCCGGTTTCTTGAAACCGAGAAAAAAACTTGCCGTCAATTTTGCGGCCAACACTCCTTTGTTTTTGCAACTGAAGCCGGAGTTCTATGTGCTTGCCGACCCTCATTTCTTTGCGGAAGGCAATGAGGCTGTCGACAATCTGTGGCGTGTGTTCTTGGAAGAAGTCGATTGGGATATGGTGTTGTTCGTCCCTTCGAGGGTGTCTTCCGTAAGGGTGGAAAAGTTGAAACGGAATAGCCATATTACGGTCGGTCGGTATAACCTTACTCCGGTGGAAGGCTGCCGCCGGCTTTGCCACTATGCTTACCGTAAGGGATGGGGTATGCCACGTCCGCGCAATGTGCTGATTCCTTCGATAATGCTTGCCCTTAATTCGGGATTCAGGACGGTGTATGTCGCCGGTGCCGACCATTCGTGGATGAAGACGCTTTCTGTCGACGGGCAGAACCGTGTCGTGAGCATACAGCCGCATTTCTATAAGGATAGTGAAAAGGAAACCGCGCGCGTAGCTACGGAATACGCCGGCTATCCGCTTTATAAGATAGTATATAGTTTTTATGTGGCCTTTAAGGCTTATTTCGACATCCGCGACTATGCTGCCCGGATAGGCGCTGTTGTCTATAACATCACTCCCGACAGTTTCATCGACGCTTTCCCCCGCAAAAAAGTATAATCGGTTAAAAATATTAATATGAAAATCTTGAACTATTTGTTATTGGTAGTATCGCTGCCGTTGTTGGCTTCGTGTGGCGACGACAAGGAGGAGCCGCTGCCTGTGCCGTCGGGCGCGGTGGATTTTACGGCTGTTGCCGATGGCAATGAGGTTACGTTGGATTGGGAATCTCAGGATGCTGTGGATATATGGCGCGCTATAGGCGGCGGAGTCGATTTCGACAAGATTGCCTCGTCAGTGAAGGAAAGCCCTTATGTCGACTTGGTGGAAGAAGCATCGGACAACGACGAGGTTGCCTATCGTATTGTTGTCGCCGGGAGCGGAATCGGTAGCTTTGAAGTGATGCAAAAAGAGAAGACTGTGCGTATCGAGACATTGACCGATGAGGAACTGCTTGATTTGGTACAGGCAAGGACGTTGAAGTATTTCTTTGACTTCGCGCATCCTAACAGCGGGATGATACGCGAGCGTGACACGAGCGGCGATGTGGTGACTACCGGCGGTACCGGATTCGGCGTGATGGCTCTTATAGCCGGGGCGGAACGCGGTTTTATCTCGCGTGCTGACGCGTATGGGCAAATCCGGAAGATTACCGATTTCTTGGGGCGTGTGGCGCGTTTCCATGGGGCATACGCGCATTGGTACAACGGCGCGACGGGTGCCGTGCAGCCGTTCAGCGAGAAGGACGACGGCGGCGACCTTGTGGAAACGTCCTTGCTATTCCAAGGGATGCTGACAGCTAAGGAATATTTTGCGGATGGCAGTGCGGAAGAAGCCGCTCTTGCTGAAGACATCGACAAATTGTGGCGGGAAATCGAGTGGACTCACTATTTAAAGGACGGCAAATTGATGTGGCATTGGTCGGAGAACTACGGTTTCGAGATGAATCTTGCCATAACAGGTTGGAACGAGGCAATGATTACGTATGTGCTTGCAGGCTGTTCCCCTACATATCCTATCGACAAGAGCGTCTATTTCAACGGATTCCAGAACGGTGGAAATATGGGTGGCAATGCTGCTTATTATGGATACCAGACTTTGGTAGGCGACGGTATGGACGACCCGCTGTTTTTCGCGCATTATTCTTTCCTTGGTCTTGACCCGCGCGGGTTGAAGGACGAAGTGTGCGCCGACTATTTCCAGAACAACAAGAACCATACGCTCATCCACCGCTCTTATTGCATCGAGAATCCGAAAGGATTTGTCGGCTACGGAGCGGATTTGTGGGGTCTTACGGCCTCCGACTGCCCTGTGGAAGGATATATGGCGCATTCTCCGAATAGCGACAACGGTACCATATCTCCGACTGCAGCCTTGTCGTCGATGCCTTATACACCGGAAGAAAGTATGGAGGTGCTGGAGCATCTTTACCGTGATTTGGGAATGATGGGTGAATATGGGTTTTACGATGCTGTCAATTTGTCGGTCGAGACAGATAAGCAGATTGTGAAGAGTTTTCTTGCTATCGACCAAGGCCCGATTGTAGTGATGATTGAGAATTACCGTTCGCAATTGCTTTGGAATTTGTTTATGGACAATCCGGACATACGCCGCGGCTTGCCGCGTCTCGGTTTCTCTTCGTCGCAGCACGGCATTTGATATGATTCTAAAAAAATTATTGTTATACGGAAAGAGGCCGTCTCACTTGCGAGGCGGCCTCTTTTGTCTGTATGCCGGATGGCGGGGCTATACAAGCCCGCGTCCGTGGCAATTCTTGTATTTCTTGCCGCTACCGCATGGGCAAGGGTCGTTGCGGCCTACCTTAGGCTCGGCCTTGACGGGCTGCGTCACGTGGTGCTGGCCTTGCGGGGCGCGTGCTGCCTGACGCTGCGCGTCCTGACCCGGATATTCTTCCTTGTGGGCGGTATAGCGCGAATAGTCCTGACGGCGTTCCGGCATTGCGGGGCTTACGGCCGCAACCGGCTCTGCCGACGGACGGCTCGGCGAAACGGATACTCCGTTCCCTCCTCCTTGCGGCTGTTGCTGAGGCATCGGGGCTGCTTGCACCTGTATAGGAATCTGTCCGCGCATCAGTATGGATACAGCCTTGGAGTTCATCGTGTTGACCATCGTCTTGAAGAGGTTGAACGACTCGAGCTTATAGATTAACAGCGGGTCTTTCTGCTCGTAGCTTGCGTTCTGCACGGACTGGCGCAACTGGTCGAGTTCGCGCAGGTGTTCTTTCCAAGCTTCGTCTATCGACATCAGCAGGATGGCTTTTTGCCAAGCCTTGGCGATGTTCTGGCTTCCGCTGTTGTAGGCCTCTACCAAGTCAACGGCTATGCCGTATACGCGTTTGCCGTCGGCGATAGGCACCCGTACCAGCCCTTTTCCGCCGCGGTTCTCTACAATATCTTTTATGATAGGATGAGCCACTTCCGCCAGACGTTCCATCTTACGCTTGAACGTTGTGATGGCAGCCTGATAGAGAGCGTCGATTTTCTTTTCGTTGGAGAGTCCTTTGTACTCTTCCTCTGTGAACGGCACCTCGATGGCAAGCGTCTTGAGTGTTTCCATCTTCAGTCCGTCGTAGTCGTCGGCACTGTCGTAGGAAGTGACGATATTCTCAACAGTGTCGTAAATCATGTTCATAATGTCGATACCGATGCGTTCGCCCATCAGAGCGTGATGGCGGCGTGAATATACCACTTTGCGCTGTGCGTTCATCACGTCGTCGTACTCCAGCAGTCTCTTGCGGATACCGAAGTTGTTTTCCTCGACGCGCTTTTGGGCGTTCTCGATGGATTTTGTCACCATATTGGCCTCGATACGCTCTCCTTCTTTCAAGCCGAGGCGGTCAAGCATCTTCACGACACGGTCGGTGGCGAACAGGCGCATTACGGTGTCCTCGAACGACACGTAGAACACCGATGAACCCGGGTCGCCCTGACGGCCGGCACGTCCGCGCAGCTGGCGGTCGACACGTCGCGACTCATGCCGCTCTGTACCGATGATTGCAAGACCTCCTGCTGCACGCACTTCCGGCGCAAGCTTGATGTCGGTACCACGGCCGGCCATATTGGTGGCGATGGTTACTACGGCTTTCTGTCCGGCCTGTGCTACGATTTCAGCCTCTTTCTGGTGCAATTTGGCGTTGAGCACGTTGTGTGGGATGCGGCGTTGCTGGAGCATACGGCTGAGCAATTCGGAGATTTCGACGGAGGTGGTTCCGACAAGCACCGGACGGCCTTCGTCAATCATCTTCTGTATCTCCTCGATTACGGCATTGTATTTTTCTTTTTTAGTCTTGTATACGCGGTCGTTCATGTCTATACGCGCGACAGGACGGTTTGTAGGAATGGTCACCACGTCGAGCTTGTAGATATCCCAGAACTCGCCAGCCTCTGTCTCGGCCGTACCGGTCATACCGGCAAGTTTGTGGTACATGCGGAAGTAGTTCTGCAACGTGATGGTGGCGAAGGTCTGCGTCGCGGCCTCGACCTTCACGTGCTCCTTGGCCTCGATGGCCTGGTGGAGTCCGTCCGAGTAGCGGCGTCCTTCGAGGATACGGCCCGTCTGCTCGTCGACGATCTTCACCTTGTTGTCCATCACCACATATTCGATGTCCTTTTCGAACATGGCGAACGCCTTCAGCAGTTGGATCACCGTGTGCACGCGCTCCGATTTGATCGAGTAGTCGTTGATCACCTCGTCGCGCTTCTGCGCCTTCTCCTCGGGCGTCAGGCTGCTTTTCTCCAGTTCTGCGACTTCGGCGCCGATGTCGGGCATCACGAAGAATCCGTCCTCGTTGAAGTATTTCGACAGCGCCTCGTGGCCCTTGTCCGTGAGTTCCACCGAGTTGAGCTTCTCGTCGATGACGAAGTAGAGGTCGTCGGTGATCTCGGGCATGCGGCGGTTGTTGTCCTGCATGTAGGTGTTCTCGGTCTTCTGCATCAGCGCCTTGACGCCCTGTTCCGAGAGGTATTTGATCAGCGGTTTGTACTTCGGCAGACCCTTGT